>JAFGPQ010000012.1 GCA_016936115.1 Spirochaetales bacterium
CCCCCACATCGGTGACTTTGTAATCCTCCGCTATCGTGGCACCCGCCGCAATCAGCTCATCCGCTTTTTTTGCGGGATCCTCTACGAGGAAGGCCAGGTGAAGGGAAAGAAAATGAATATCCTCGAAGTTCAGAACCGGGGCGGCCGGATTGGAATAGATCTCCAGAACGACCCGGCCGGTGGGATCGGCCAGAAAAATCATATTTCCCGGAACCGACCGGACGATGGAAAGATTCAGGTTATCAACATACCACTGGGCGCAGGCGTCCCTGTCGGCAACATTCAGGCCCGCGTGGGCGAAGGTGAAATCGGGGTAAGAACTCACGGCATAACTCCTTGCATGCAACTTTTCCCCTATTCTACCTTTTATGCCGCCAAAGGAACAATCCCCCGGACCAGTCAGATCTTCAGCCGGATCCCGGCGATGAAGTCGGGGTACAGATTCAGCCCTTTCTCCCCGAAAAGCTCATTATAGCTGCCGTCGTACAGGACAGAGGAGGGTCCGTCGGGATACTCCAGGACCGCACTGACTCCCCAGTAGAGACCCAATCCCTTAAGGGCTATAACCGCCCGTCCGGAGGGAACCACTGTGGAGGTCCACTCCTGATCACCCCGATCGCCCAGATCCTGCCGGACTCCCCCTTCGATATCCAGATTAAAGGGTCCGAGCCCCAGCCGGAATCCCGCATGGGCTCCGTAGACGAAATCATCCAGGGAGTGGTCGGGGAATTTGTTTCCCACAAAGTAGAGGGTGTAGAAGTACCGGCTTCCCGACTGGAAGTAGGGGTAGAACTTGCCGCTCCCGTCATACTCGTACCAGGCCCCCATCTCCACTATCCCGTTCCGGGACAGGTTCACCAGGCCCAGAGCCAGGCCGTCCATCTCCCGGGAGACGTTGACCAGACCCACCTGAAGACCGTTCATGGTGCCCGCCCAGTTCACCAGGGATAGCTGCATACCGTTCAGGTAATCGGAGGCATTAAAGATTCCCGCTGCCTGGACGCCCTCAAACTCGCCGGCGATATTGAAGATTCCCGCCCCCTGCACACCGGAGGAAGGGCGGCCGCAGATATTGAAAACCCCCGCCCCCTGGATGCCCTGCATCTCGTCTCCGGCGATATTGAAAACGCCGGATCCCTGAACGCCGTGAAGGACTCCCCCGGCGATATTGAACACCCCCGCCCCCTGGATCCCTTCGAGATTTTCACCGGCAATATTGAAAACGCCGGTGGTCTGGAGACCTCGGAAATTGGAGCTGGCGATATTGAAAACGTTGGAATACTGCAGTCCCACACTGTCGTCTTCGGTGATATTGAAGAGATAATTCGCCTGAATCCCTTCAAACCGGGGGGCGTAGGCGCTGAATCCCGCCTGAATGGTGACTACCGAATTATCGGGGACCGCCGGGAAATTCACACCGGGGAAGAGGGAAACGCTGAAGGGTATCTCCAGCTCGCCGTTCTCCTGTGATCCCCCGCGGAACCGGGTCCAGGCGAGTCTCTTGGCCTGGAAATCCCGTTCGGTCAGAAAAAACTGGCCGTTCCTGCTCAGCTCCACATCCGCGGTCAGGACCCGGTCGCCATCGGCCCAGTTCACCCGGTACTCCCCCGCGGGGAGGGCCATCTTGAAGGTGTCCTCTTCGTATTTGGAGAACTCCGCCACCAGCTTGTCCCGATCGGACCGGATGGAAAACCGCCCGGCCAGCTCCCCGGAGATCATAAGGGCCGAGGTGGGTATGGTCAGATCGGTCAGGACCAGGTCCCCCGTGCCGGTGAGCTGTATCTCGTAGGCCGGATGCTGGGGGCCGCCGATGGTGGATTCCGTGGAGGAGAGGGTCTCCCGAAAGGTGTGTTCGTAGACCTCGTTAAGAGAAACCCGCCCGTCCCCCGTATTGTCCGCGGCGCCCCGCAGGCCCGTAAGCAGATAGTAGGTGAAGAAGGATCCCTCGATGCGGTCCGACTCCTGGGAGAGTTCCGTCTCCGAACTGGAGGTGAGAAAGGCGTGCCCCTCCATGCTGGATGATTCGTCTATTAGAAAAGGGGACCGCCGCTGGCCGCCCTTGGACCGGGTGAAAGCCCCGGAGGAGCAGGAGTCGAGCACGGCTATCACCACGTCCGCCCCGGAGGCGTCCAGATCGGCGCGGACCGATTTATAGGGGAGCTTTTCGTCGGAGAGCATGAGCCCCTGTTCGTCGGAATGGCCGGAGTAGTAGAACATGATTTCCGTACGGCGGGCCACGTTGCCCACGCTGTTGATACGGTTCCTGAGAATATCCATGGCATTCCGGATGTCTGTGGAAGAGGGGTCGATGAGAAGGATGCTGTCCTCCGGGTCAATCCCTCCTATATCCTCCATGGTCTGGTTCATGGCCCGGGCGTCATCGTCCGCATAAAGCAGACGCTGCCGTTCGTCTCCCCCGTTGTTGGCGCCGATAAAGAGACCGAAACGGCGGACTTCCTGGGCTTCCGCCGCCAGAGTAGCGGTTCCGCCGAATCCCAGCAGGGCAAATGTCAGTATGGCCTTTGTCATAATTACGGTTTTCTTCACCGGTTTAATCCTCTTTGTCTATTGATACCGCGTATTGCCGGATTTTTCCAATTCCCCGGGAATCGAGGGAACTCTTGCGTATGATTTCCGGAATATCCAGAATCCGGTCCTGATCCCGTGCTTCCCGGGAGAGGAGGTCCACGATGGGATCCACGGGAAAGGTCCTGTCCGACATGAGCAGGTAGAAGGTTTCGAAGCGGGGGGCGTCGTCCAGTTCATAGGAGAAATCCAGTAGCTGCTCTCCCCCAGGCATCAGCTTTTCCGCAGTGCCCCCTTCCGGCGCCAGATGCCTGGTCACCACGCCCCGTCCGTCAACGGAGAGGATGATGCCGTAGGGCATTTCCGGATTGATCCGGTAGGCCAGCTGAATCAGATCCCCCTCCCGGGCGGGGGCCCGGTCTTCCAGGGTTTCCGTGGCCAGACCGGAGTTGCGGTACAGGGTCAGCTTTGCCTCGGCCCTGCCCTTCATGCGGGTCAGATCGTCCCCGGAGGGATCCGACAGAAGGCCGGGCATGATCAGGGCGAAGGCAATCATCGCCGCGGCGGCGCTCAGATAGGCCACAGCCGACCGGACGCGATTCTTCGCCCTGACGGTTCGCTCTCCTCTCCGGCGCGCTTCGATCTCCCGGGCCATGGCGGCCGGTTTGTACGCGGACAGGATCTCCCTGTCCGATTTGAGAAGATCACCCACCTCCCGGTCGATGATCTCTTCGTCAATATTCTCTTTCCACCCATCGGGCAGTTCGCCCAGGCGGTATAATTCTGTCATTATTTTTCTATTTCCCATATTCGGCCTCTCCCTTAACTCTCTCCATCCATGCGCAGCCCCGCTTCCCGGAGTTTCCTGAGTCTTTTCCGTACGCCCGAGACAGACAGGCCGCACAGATCGGACGTCTCCTCCAGGGTCAGCCCGTCCATATAGTGCAGAACAGCAATGGTGCGTGTGGACGGCTTCTGCCCCGCGAAAATCTGATCAAGGTACATCCGGTCCACCGCCTTATCCTCCACGCTATCCGCGGCAACTATCCGGTCAAGGATCTCGTTGCTGCCCACAAGACGTTTCTCCCGGGAGAGAATATTCAGGCAGTGGTTCGTAGCCATGGTGTAAAGGAGGCTCGAGGGGTAGGTCGCCCTGAGGCTGTGTTTCTTATCAATGACTTTGACGAACACATCCTGCATGGCGTCCAGGGCCAGGTCCTCATCGGTCAGCATCTGCCGGCACCGCCTGAGGACCATTGGTCCGTACTTGGTATATAAAGCTTCTACATCAATGGCCAGAGGATCCTCCTTACTCCGTTTCAGTCGTCACAATCGCAGTCATCACACCAGCACCACTTCCAGCAACCGTAGCGCTCTTCTCTCTCTTTCCTTACCCGTTTTTCCCGCCCCCCGAACTGATAGCCGATCTGAATGGTGGTCTGATGAGCAGACATTTCGCTGGCCGGGATGCCCGCGCCGGGAACGATGTTATTCTCCGGCCGATAGCTGTGGCGCATGCCCAGGACAAGTCCCCCTTCGAAGACCGCATTAATCCCGGCGCTGAAAGAGGGATAGAGGGACAGGGCCAGATAATCGGCGGTCTCCTCGTCAATCCAGGAAACATAGCCCGCGTTGCCCACCCCGGCCTGCACATAGGGATCGATAAAGCTGTCGTTCCCGAAGACATGGTAGCTCAGGAAGGCTTCCCCCTCCCACATAGCTTCACCGGGAGTGTTGTCCCCGGTGGTGTCATTATCCAGGTTTGTGTCCCCCATGGCTTCGAATCCGAATCCAAAATTTTCACCTATCACTTCCAGATGCAGACCTCCCATGTGGGAGACTTCCCTCTCCTCGTCCCAGTCCATTATCCCACCCAGACGAACCTTTGTCTGAGCAAAAAGGGTGAATCCCATCATTAAAGTCATTATCATTAAGCTGATTCTTTTCATTATCGACCTCTCTGTTCTTGAGTTATACTTCTGTAACAGATAATGTCGAAAAAAGTGTTACCCCTTTTTCCCTATTCGAAAACCGGAACATCTGCTATTATCTATATTGATGTTTACCAATATATAATGACTAAGTCAAAAAGAGGGAGTCATGGAACATACCGGTCTCATAGACCAATTGCCCCTGAGTCTGTTGGAAAAAGCCCTGGTCGATCTGAAAAGCCCCGTTGTCTTAACCGACCGGGAAGCCCGTATCCTCTATGTGAACCGGGCTTTCGAAGAGACCACCGGCTATTCCTCAGAGGAAGCTCTGGGACGGAATCCCCGTATTCTGCAATCGGGGTTCACCGGGAATGAAAAGTTCACCGATCTATGGGAGACGCTGGACAAGGGTCTCTGCTGGCTGGGCGAATTCATCAACAAAAGAAAAGACGGCACCCTTTACAGCGAAGCCGCCGCTATCGTTCCCATGACCGTTCAGGACGAAACCTACTACCTGGCCGTCAAATTCGATCTGTCCCCTATCATGGAGAGGCGGATCGAGCTGGAGGAGCTCCTGTGGGAAGCCCAGATGGTTCTCGACTCCCTGCCCATCTACATCTCCTATGTGGACCGGGACCTTATATACCGGTATGCCAATAATCTCTACGCCCGGGGTTTCGGCAGGGAGTGGACAGAGCTCGTCGGACGCCATGTGGATGATATCCTGCCGGTAAGCCTGGCGGGGAAGCACAGAAAACTGATGGAAAAGGCCCTTGAAGGGGAAACCGTTGAGTTCGAAACCCACGGTCCTACCCCGGAAAGCCCCGTGAAAAATATCTACGGCATCTACGTCCCCGACAGAGACAGCCACGGCGATATGCGGGGATTCGTGGACTTCTCCTTTGATGTGACCAGGCTGAAGCGGGCGGAAGAGGAGAAGAGGCTGGCCCGGGAACAGTTCGAGATCATCGCCCGGTCCGTTCCGGGAATCATTTTTCAGATTCGCCAGTCCGATGAGGGGAAGTGGTATTTCGACTATCTTGAGGGAGACCCGATCCTCTTTGAAAAGATCGGCCTTGATCCCGGGATGGCGGGGAACAATACAGAAGACATTATGAATCTGGTCAGCCCGGAGAGACGGGAGCAGCTTAAGGGCATCATAGAAAAATCAATTCTGGAGATGTCGCCTTCTCAGTGGATCGACGGTTTTACAAAAGACGGGGAGACGATCTGGATCAAATCGACCGCCACCCCCCAGCGGATCATGGACGAAGGGATCTGCTGGACCGGTCTGGCCCTGGAAATCACCGAGCAGAAGAGGGAGCAGCTGCTGATTCAGGAGCAGAACGAAGCCCTTAAGAGACAGACAGAGACCGATTTCCTGACCGAACTACCCAACCGGAGAAAGTTCATTCCCGAGATTCAAAAGGAAATGGAAAGGTATAACCGTTACGAGTCGGGTTTCTGCCTTGCCATGGTGGATCTGGACAACTTCAAGAAGATAAACGATACCTACGGCCATGACGCGGGAGACCTGGTCCTTAAGAAAATCGCCCGGATTCTCAGAAAGGCTCTTAGAAGGCTGGATGTTCCCGCCCGGATCGGGGGGGAGGAGTTCGCCATTCTCCTGCCCGAGACATCCCTGGATCAGGGGCGGCTGGTCTGTGAGAGGCTTCTGGAGAGGGTCGGAAAGGCCCTGGTGACCGTGCCGGATCAGAAAATGACCATTGGCTGCACCTGCAGTATCGGCCTGACCGGATACCGCCCCCGGGAGGAGCTTCATACCCTGCTCAAAAGGGCGGACGATCTTCTCTATCAGGCGAAGGGAGAAGGGCGGAACCGGATGGCTGCGGAGGGTTGACCCACAGGCCCTATCCGGCTAACCTGTTTCTACGCAGGAGGCTATCATGGCAGGCAACAGTTTCGGTCAGTTATTCAGAATCACCACTTTCGGAGAGTCCCACGGCGGCGGCGTCGGTGTGATTGTCGACGGGGTACCTCCCCTTCTGGAGCTGTGCGAGGCGGACATTCAGAAAGAGCTGGACCGGCGCAAACCGGGCCAGTCCGCCGTGACCACCCCCCGTCAGGAAACCGACGAGGTGTATATCCTGAGCGGGATTTACGACGGAAAGACCACGGGCACCCCCCTGATGATGCTCCTGCATAACCGGGATCAGCAGCCCAGCGCCTACAACGACATCGTGAACATGTTCCGTCCGGGCCATGCGGACTTCACCTATTTGAAGAAATACGGCATAAGGGATCACCGCGGTTCGGGCCGGGCTTCGGGGCGGGAGACGGCAGGCCGCGTTGCCGCCGGCGCCATTGCCAGAAAGCTTCTGAGACAGCGGGGCGTTTCCATCACCGCCTATACCCTGCGGGCGGCGGGCTTCGCCTGCGAAACCATCGATCTGGATCAGATAGAGAAGAACCCCATGCGCTGTCCCGACCCTGTGGCCGCAGCAAAAATGACCGAAAGGGTCATTCAGCTGGCCAAGGAGGGAAACAGCACGGGAGGTATGGTGGAGTGCCGCATCAACGGACTTCCCCCGGGACTGGGCGAGCCGGTGTTCGATAAGCTGGAAGCGGAGCTGGGCAAGGCGGTTCTCTCCCTGGGCGGGGTGAAGGGCTTTGAGATAGGTTCGGGCTTCTCCTGCGTGGATATGCTGGGCACGGAGCACAATGACTGGATGGATAAGGACGGTTTCATAACGAACAATGCCGGGGGTACCCTGGGAGGTATTTCCACGGGAGAGGAGATCGTCTTCCGTATCGCCGTGAAACCCACGTCCTCCATCGAAGCGCCCCAGCGGACCATCGACAAGGAGGGAATAGAACGGGATATCGTCACCATCGGCCGTCATGATCCCTGCCTGTGCCCCCGCATGGTTCCCGTGGTGGAAGCCATGGCCGCCCTGGTTCTGGAGGATCACTTCAAGCGGCAGGAGGCCCTGGGGGTCTAGAGAGCGGTATGTCCGATAATCCCCTGAGCCAGAATGAGATGTTCCAGCTTCTGGGAAACTTCCCCTCCCGGCCCTGCGCAAAGCTGGAATCGGCGGGACCGGCTCTGACGGGAAAGGAACAGTTGGCCCTTCTGAAGGAGATATCCGCAAAGGGGAATCCGTCCCATGGCTGAGGATCTTTCCCAGGACGAAATCAATCAGCTCCTCGCGGCGATACGGCCGGACTCTCCTGACGAGAAAACATTCCCGAGAGAGGATATAACCATCATAGAGGGGGATCTCTCAGGAAAGAAAGAGTTCCCAGGAGCGGTATTGATACGGGGAAGTATCCTGCCGGGCAGTTATATCGAAACGGAGGGCGTGCTGACCGCGGAAGGAGGCATTACGGGAGCCGAAATCCAGGCCGCGGGGGGCGTGAACGCCCCCTTGTTCCGGGTATAAACGAAGGAGGAATCGATTCATGAAAGGATCGGAAACCTTCCCGACGGAGGCGGATCTGAGTAAGGTCTATGAATTCTCATGCCGGACTGCGGCCATCGCCCATCGGGGAGTGCGGGCCCTTTCGGAAATACTCAAGACCTGGGAATAGGCCGATTCCTATCCGGACCTACTGACTTCTCCAGTCGTTCTGCTTCTTCCAGGCTTCGAAATCGTCGGCTTCCTTCTTCTGAAAGTCCCGGAAAGCCTTCATCTCCCGATCGTAATACTCCTTGAAACGGGCCAGGGTGAACTCGTAATCGAAAAAATCGGTCCGGTAGTACTCCCCTTCGAAGCTCTTCTGTTCAGAGAAGGCGACAGCTCTGTCATCGCGGGTTTCCTGAATGGGAAGAATTGTCACTTCCTCCTCCAGCTCTTTCAGAACGGGCAGGCTGACCGAAGGATACCCCTCCCCGTAGTCGTTATAGGCCTGCACGAAGTAGTAAACCATGCCTCCGCCGGCAATATCCCCGAAGGAATCGTCCATATAGGCCGCGTCTCCGGAACGTCCTATCAGGATAAAATCATCCTCCCCTTCCGACCAGCGGTACAGGCTGTAGCCCCGGGCCTCTTCCACCGGTTCCCACACCAGCACGGGTTTTTCATTGAAAAAGCGGCAGGTGAGGTTCGAGGGAATCCCCGGCGGGGAGCGGTCCTCCATGGTCCATCCCTCGGCGATTTCGCTGAACTCGCTCTCAAGAGAGCCGGTACTCCCCGTTCTGATACTGGTCACAGCGTAGATATAGTTAACCCCCGAGGGCAGCTCTTCCTCTGAGAAAAGGGGGCGTTCGGTCCGGGCGATCTCCTTCAGCTCCCGGTCTTTGTTATCCGCCCGGTAGACCCGGTAGGAGTCGGCCCCCTCCACGGGGTTCCAGGTAAGTTCGATCCGGTCCTTATAAGCTCCCCGGGATCCGATCAGGCCGGAGGGAGAAGCAATCCTGTCGGGAAGGGAGTCGATCCTGTCGTACATGACGGCGCAGTTGTAGTGGCAGAGAGTTTCGAAGAGATCGTAATCGAGCCAGAGGAAGCCCTCCTCTCCCCAGTCCGTTCCCCAGGAGTTCACGATGTGCAGGGCGTTTTTCTTGTCGTCATACCCCACAATGCACATGGCATGTCCCCCCAGGGAAGCCCCCTGGATACGGTTATATATACCCCCGCGGTAGGAGTAGAAGTTCTCATAGATTTCAAAGCCCCCCACCACGGGCAATCCCTGGGCAAGAGCCGCTTTGACCGCCTTGAGTTCCACCGACCATGTTTTCGTGGCCGGGTCATACAGATCGAGGGTTTTGTGTGATTCCGCACGGTACAGCTCCGCCTCCTGCAGGGCTTTTCTGTCCGGCTGAATCAGAATGTTATCGGTATAGGGGAAGCTGTCCAGGGAAGCGGCTCCCTGTTTCTCCAGAATGATCATGTGATCCATGATGGAGGTGCCGCTGTTGACGCCTCCCGTAATCTGATTATAGGTGAAGAGGGGGCTGTACTGATGAGACCGGGCATCGGCGCCCCACTCCCTTTCCTGATTTTCCTGCAGGGTCTTGGCGTAGTAGACCGTGGACCAGGCGGAACAGCTGGCGATCCGTCCCTGGCTTTTAACGGGGGGCAGGTAGCGCCTCAGATCGACCCTTACGGGCAGGGATTCCCCGCCCCGGCCGCTTCCCGGCGCCCCGTCCGCCTCGCTCACGATGCCGTGGGGATTCGCCTGAGGCTGGGAAAGATTCACCGCCGAAGGGAGGGGCTGCAGCCCCTGGGCCTGCTGTCCATGGAGAAGAAGGGGAAGGAAAAACAGAAAGCCTACAACCAATCCATAATATGTCTTTGCCATTTGAAACATATTATAACATATTCCCGACGTTTTTTCAGTGGAGAAAGCTGATCTCCATCTCCTCCGAGTTCTCCCGGGGGGTTAATAAGAAGCGGCCCTTGAAATTCAGGGAAAATCCCACCGATCCGGCCAGAACCCCGGTCAGTTCGTCTTTCAGGCTCTCCGCTTCGTCGGCGGGA
>JAFGPQ010000114.1 GCA_016936115.1 Spirochaetales bacterium
CCTACGATTATTTCAACTGCGATATGCACGAAGCCGCCCACGGGAGGGCTCCCGCCGTGGCCACGGGCATCAAGAGAACCCTGCCTGATAACGTGGTCTTCACCTATCAGGGAGACGGGGACCTGGCGGCCATCGGTACGGGCGAAACGGTCCATGCCGCCGCCCGGGGCGAGAATATCACCATCATCTTCGTGAACAACGGCATCTACGGCATGACCGGAGGGCAGATGGCTCCCACCACCCTGGTGGGGCAAAAGTCCACCACCAGCCCCAACGGCCGTTCGAAGGAGCTGCAGGGCAGCCCCCTCAAAATCTGCGAAATGCTGTCCACCCTGGACGGACCGGCCTTCCTGGAACGGGTGGCCGTGAACAATCCGGGGAACGTGCGAAAGGCGAAGAAGGCCATCAAGAAAGCCTTCGAGCTGCAGATCGCCAAAAAGGGATTCACCCTGATCGAAGTTCTCTCCACCTGTCCCACCAACTGGGGCATGTCTCCGGTGAAATCCCTGGAGTGGCTGGAAGAGAATATGATGCCCTACTATCCCCTGGGCAACTATAAGAACGTGGAGGCCGAATAATGGGAGAAGTCATGACCGAAGAGATTATCATTGCCGGATTCGGCGGTCAGGGGGTCCTGTCTATGGGGATGCTCCTGGTATATGCGGGCATGGTCGAAGGGAAACAGGTCTCCTGGCTGCCCAGCTACGGACCGGAGATGCGGGGAGGTACGGCTAACTGCAATGTCATCATTTCCGATGAGATGGTGGGCAGTCCGGTCATATCCGAAGCGGATACTCTCATCGCCATGAATCTTCCCTCTCTGGTAAAATTCGAATCCCACGTCAAACCGGGCGGAAGGATTCTGGTGAACAGCGACCTGATTGACCTGAAGGTGACCCGCACCGACGTGACCGTCCACTACCTGCCCGTGAACAGCACCGCCATGGAGAGCGGCTCGGACAAGGCGGCTAACGTGGTCATGATGGGAGCCTATACCGCTCTTACCGGTTTTCCCGGTCGGGAAGCGGTGAGCCAGGCCTTTCACAAGGTTTTCGGCGAGAAAAAAGCCGCCCTCATTCCCATGAATGAGGAGGCCTTTGACAAGGGCGCCGCTCTGGTCTGAAAACGGGGCAGCCGATACGGGATCCGCAGCGGCTGCCTTTTCAGGGCCTTCCTAGCGGAAGGCCTTCTCCATAATCCCCAGGGTATCCTTCTGGGCCAGTTCTTTTCTGTCCATAGAATAGAGACCCCCCATGGCACTGTGGGCATTCTCCGCCATGGGAAGAAGTTCCTCCCGGGTAATCCCGTAATCGGACATCCTCAGGCCGTCCACCCCGCAGGCCTTCTGCAGTTTGGCCAGAGCTTTCAGGAAACCCTCCGCCGAAGCCTCTTCTCCCATGACCTGACCCATCACGGCCAGGCGCTCCGGACAGACAGCAGCGAATTTCTCAAAATAGGAGAGGCTGAGCATAATCAGGCCCGCCCCGTGGGGCAGGTTCGGATGGTAAGCGCTCAGGGCATGCTCCATGGAGTGTTCCGAGGTGCACGATGAGGTGGACTCCACCATCCCGGAAAGGGTATTGGCCAGGGCCACATTGGTCCGCGCCTCCAGATCGGAACCGTCGGCCACGGCCCTGGGCAGATATTTATTGATGAGCTCAATGCTCTTCAAAGCATAGGCATCGCTGAAGGGGGTCGCGATAGTGGCGATATATCCTTCGGCGGCATGGAAGAAGGCGTCGAATCCCTGATAGGCGGTCAGCCCCGGGGGTACCGATGTCATCAGTTCCGGATCGATAATGGAGAGCACCGGATAGGTCTCGTCAGTCCCGAAGCCGATCTTCTCCTTCGTCTCCAGATTGGTTATAACCGTCCAGGGATCCGCTTCGGTTCCCGTACCCGCCGTGGTGGTAATGGCCACGATGGGCAGAACGCCCCCCTTCACGGGCTGTCCCTTGCCGGTTCCCCCGTTGATGTAGTCCCAGTAGTCCCCGGGGTTCTTCGCCATGATGGCAATGCTCTTGGCGGAATCAATACTGCTCCCCCCGCCCAGGCCGACCACGAAATCGCAGTTCTCCTTCCGGGCCAGGGCGGCCCCCTCGGTGACATGGTCCTTGATGGGATTGGGCAGGATTTTGTCGAAGATGACCGAAGCGGCCCCGTTCTTTTTCAGGAGGTCAACGACCCTGTCCAGGTAACCATGCTTTTTCATGGAAGTACCGGCGGAAAGAACGATAAGGGCTTTTTTCCCGGGAAGTCCTACCCGGGCCAGCTCATCCAGTTTGCCCGCGCCGAAGATCAATCTGGTGGGGATGCGATAATCAAAACTAATAGACATGGTAAATCTCCTTAGGTTTTCGAGCCGCTTTCAAAACCTTCCGACGCCTAACCTGCGGCATGATCTGCTCGTTTTGAAAACGGCTCTTTATTTAAGATAATAAAGAAAGGAAGTTTTGTGTGATTTTTCCTCCCCCCCGTGCTATGATCTTCTAGACGGAGTCCTCAACATGATTATAAAAACCACATCCTATCCGCGGGCCGCCCTTATCGGGAATCCCTCCGACGGTTACTTCGGTAAAACCATTGCCTTCACCTTTTCCAATTTTCAGGCGGACATCACCCTTTATCCGAGCGAAGTCCTGCAGATTCTTCCGGGACAGAGGGACGTTTCCCGCTACGGGGGTATCGCCGCTCTGAATGAAGACGTGAGCCATTTCGGCTATTACGGCGGCGTCCGGCTTATCAAGGCGGCTATTCGTAAGTTCTTCCTGTGGTGCCGGAATCATGATGAAACCCTTCACGGCCGCAACTTCACCCTGCGCTATCATTCGAATATCCCCCTTCATCTGGGAATGGCCGGTTCCAGCGCCATTATCCGGGCCGCCATGGCCGCTCTGCTCAAGTTTTACGAAATAGAGATACCCCGACCCCTTCTGGCCAACCTGATCCTTTCGGTGGAAACGGAGGAGCTGGGCATCGGAGCGGGGCTTCAGGACCGGGTAGCCCAGGTTTACCAGGGGGTCACTTTCATGGACTTCGACAAAACCCATATGAAAGAGAAGGGATTCGGAATTTATGAGCCCATCTCCCTGAACGGGGAAATGATTTTCTATATCGCTTACAAAAGGGACAACTCGGAGGGATCCGAGGTGGTCCATAACGATTTGCGGTTCCGCTACGAAAAGGGGGACGAGACGGTTCATGCGGCCATGGACCGCTTCGGAGAGATCACCCTGGAGTTCCGGGAGGCTCTGGGCCGGGGCGATTACGACAGGATCCACTGCCTGATGAACGACAATTTCGACCTGCGCCGCAGCATCATGAACATCAGCAAAGAGAATCTGAGGATGGTGGAACTGGCC
>JAFGPQ010000115.1 GCA_016936115.1 Spirochaetales bacterium
AGATGGTGAAGTGGGGCGCCCGCATCGTCCGGGAGGGGCGGGACTACGAGGAGGCGGTGGAGCTCTCCAGCCTCAGGGCCCAGAGGGAGGGGTGCTACGACGCCAACCCCGGAGCGATCAACACGGATATTCAGCTCAAGGCCTACGGGGAGATCGCCATGGAGATTTACGACGAACTTCGGGACGCCCCCGCAGCGGTAGCGGTGCCCGTTTCCAACGGGACAACCCTGGCGGGTATCTACAAGGGGTTCCAGACCCTGTACCGGCGGGGCAAAACCTCCCGGATCCCCCGGATGATCGCCGGGTCCTCCTCGGGGAAGAACCCCATCGTGGCCAGTTTCAGAAAAGGTTTCAACGAGTACCGGGACTTGGATCCGGCTAAGATAAAGGAGAGCCTTATCAACGAGCCCCTGATAAACTGGCACTCCATTGACGGGGAACTGGCCTATCAGGCCATAGGGGAGAGCGGCGGCTGTGCCGGAGATGTGGCGGACAGAACAATGACCGGTCTATCGAGCTTCATCAAAGCCAATGAAGGTCTCTCCGTTCTGCCCGCCTCCACTGCGGGGCTGAGCGCTCTCATCGATCTGAATAAACAGATGCCCCTGCCGGGAGACCGGTATGTGGCCGTGCTGACCGGGAGAAAATAGATGAAATCCGACGGAAATGCGGTTGTCTACTGCGAGAACTCCTTCGCCAATACCTACGGAAAAACCGCCCACGGTCTGGTCCGCTTTACGGAACGGTACAGGATGGTCGCCGTTATAGACAGTTCCCTGTCCGGGGAGCCGGATGCGGCGGAGTTCCTGGACCGTAAGGCGAAGGGGATCCCCGTGGTGAAGAACCTCTCCAGGGCCTTTGAGGTGGCTGCGGAAAAAGGGCTGACTCTGACCCATTTCGTGATCGGCCTGGCCACGGACGGGGGTTATCTGACCGATGATATCCGCTCCGCTGTGGGGGAGGCCCTGGAACGGGGGCTGAACGCCGATTCGGGACTGCACGACTATCTGAACGACGACCCGACTCTGACCGCCCTGGCAAGGGAGAGAGGGCTGACCCTGCGGGATATCCGCCGTCCCTCCCCGGACAGCAATCACATGTTCTCCGGCAAGATCGAAGAGGTCACCTCTAAGCGGATCGCCCTGATGGGAACCGATTCGGCCCTGGGCAAGCGGACCACCTCCTGGCTCCTGGTCCATGCCCTGCAGAATGTGGGACGCAGCGCCGAGCTGATCGGTACGGGACAGACCGCCTGGCTGCAGGGGGCCCGTTTCAGCATGGTTCTGGACTCCCTGGTCAACGACTATGTCTCCGGAGAGCTGGAGCATACGGCCTGGCGGGCGTGGAAAGAGGAGCATCCTGATTTCATGGTTATCGAGGGGCAGGGGAGTCTCATGAATCCGGGCTATCCCGGGGGATTCGAGATTCTCGCCGCCTGCCGACCCCACGGCATTATCATGCAGCACGCCCCGGCCCGGAAGGAGTACGACGGTTTTCCCGGCTATCCTCTGGACTCCCTGAAGGATCAGATTTTCCTGGCCGAATTCCTCTCAAAGAAGAAGGTGATAGGCATTACGGTCAACCACGAGGATATGGATTGGAAGGACATCGACCGGGTCTGCGGGGAGCTTGAGGAGGAACACGGCATCCCCGCCTGCGATCCCATTGTTCAGGGCATTGACAAGATCAGGGACGCTGTCCTGGCCCTATGAAAATCACCCGGGTCGAACTGATACCCCTCACCCTTAAGCTGAAAACCCCCTACACCGTGGCCTATCAGACTTTTGACCATGCGGATCATCTTTTTCTGCGCCTCGAATCGGGGGGGCGCAGCGGCTGGGGCTGTATGGCCCCGGATCCCTTCGTCACCGGGGAGGATGTGCAGAAAATCCACCCCGAACTGCGCGATGCTCTTCCCGCCCTGCTCGTCGGGGGGGATCCCTTCCGCCGGGCCCAGCATCTGGACCGGATCAAGAAGGCCTTTCCCCTCTATCCGGGGGTGCGGGCCATGGCGGATATGGCCCTCTGGGATCTTCTGGGGAACTACGCGGGCCTGCCCGTGTGGAAGATCATCGGCGGGTACCGCTCCCGCATCGAAACGAGCATTACCATCGGCATCTGCCCCCTGCAGGAGACTCTGGAGCAGGCCCGGGAGTTCGTGGGCCGGGGGTTCGCCATCCTCAAGATCAAGGGGGGCGTCAGCCCCGAAGAGGACGGGGAGAGGGTAATCAGGGTTTACGAGGAATTCGGGAAGGGGGTGCGTCTTCGTTTCGACGCCAATCAGGGCTACGATATCAAAAAGACCATGACCTTTCTGGACATAATTAAGGATATCCCCCTGGAACTGCTGGAGCAGCCCACGGGCAAGGAGGACACGGATTCCCTGGGACACATCACCAACCGGACCGAGGTGAATATCATGGCCGACGAGAGCCTTCTCTCCCTGATGGATGCCTTCACGCTGGCCCGCAAAGGGCTGGTGGACATGATGAACATCAAGCTCCTCAAGGTAGGGGGCATCACTGACGCGATTCAGGTGGACAGCGTGGCCCGGTCGGCGAAGATCAAGGTCATGGTGGGCTGCATGGACGAGTCGGCCCTGGGCATCTCCGCGGGGCTCCACTTCGCCCTGAGCCGTAAAAACATCCTCTATGCCGATCTGGACGGCCATTTCGATCTGATAGACGACCCCGCCGCTGGTACGGTAATTACGAGGAAGGGGTTCCTTTACCCCAGCGAGAAGCCGGGCCTGGGATTCGGAGGGCTTTAGGCCTCCATCGTCCAGCACTGAGTTTCCGTCTCCACCGGTTTTCCCGTCTCCGCCGCCTTGTCCAGCATCAGGGCCAGATACTGGTCCTGGGAGGCCTCGGCCAGGGAGTAGAAAGATTCCCCCGTCTCAAGATAATGGCCCATTCTCGCCAGAACTTCGGCGATAGCCACATCCTCATCGCAGAAACTGACCTGCCAGGGATTCCGAAAGAGCCACTTGCCTTCGCCGAGAACGCCCCGGAGGTAGAAGCCCTCCACGTTCTCGTACTCCCCCGCCTGCAAGCGCTGCAGGTCGTATTCCACCGGGGTCAGGTGATCACGCAGATAGCGGACCCGGTCCTCGTTGATCTCCCCCCGCTCGCCGCGCAAAAGGAAGCGGGACGACCGGATCCAGGAGCGGTGCTGATTCCGTTCGAAATCGTAGAGTCCCGTTTTGTTCCCGAAGGACAGAATCCCCAGGGTATGGTCGGCGGTGATGATTTTCTCCTGTTCCGGGGGGCCCATCCTTCCCGGTCCTTCGACCATGGGAAATTCCGCGGTGCGGGCGGTAATGATGCCGTTCTCGAATCCGATGCCCAGGGCCCGGCGCAGCAGGCTGATGCCGTGGTAACCGTGGCTGACCGAAATCTGGGCGTAATGGACCGGGCCCAGAACTCCGGAAGCGGCCACAGCCAGGCGCGCCCGGTGCATGGGATACAGATGGTACTGCTCAGCCACCTGTACCCGGGCGCCGGGGGGGAGATCCCGGTTCAGGGCTGTCAGGGTTTCCAGATCCGGCGCGGGAGGCGTTTCGGCCAGAACCGGCAGGCCCAGGCGGACCGTCTCGGCTATGATGCGGGGGGCGGGGTCCTTCGCCACGGCGATGATGATGAAGTCCGGGGTACCTTTTTCAAGGAGATCCCCGAGCCGGGCATAGGCGGGAACGCTCCACTTCTTGCGGATAAGGCTGCGGTTCTCTTCGGAACGGGAGATAACTCCCGCTACGGAGTAGGTCCCGGGGAGGGATAAAAGGATTCTCAGGAATATCTGAGCCCTCCAGCCGCTGCCGATAAGGGCGACCGATTTCTTTTGTTTCATATGCCTGTGATAAACCTCTCTATCATAATGAGAGCTGCGCCCAGGGCGGAGGATTCCACCTTGTGACGGCATGCTGTCAGGTAGGATCCCTCTTCGTCAAAGGTATTCCTCCGGGCGGCAAGGGTCTCCAGATCCTTCATGTAGGGACCGATATAGCGGCCTACTTCTCCCCCGATAATGACCTTTGTATCATAAACCATTCTCAGATTGTTCACCACGATAGCGAGATTCTTCAGGTATCCGGCCCAGACAGCTTCGGCCCGGCTCTCTCCGTCGGCCAGTCTTTCGAAGAAGGATATCAGCTCCTCCCCCTCCTCTGTGGCCAGTACCCGGGAAGAGCAGTAGGAATCGGCGCATCCCAATTTTCCGCAGTAGCACCTGATCCCGTCGGGATAGAGGGTCATATGTCCGAACTCGCTGCTCCGGTTGTTGTCCCCCGTATAAATAGTTTCTCCCAGGGGGTCATTCCCTGCGGGCAGTCTGCGGTTCTGCAAAAGGGCGCCCCCCACACTCCGGCTCAGAAAAAGATACACCGCATCGTCCCTCTCATCATCCCTATAAGTTTCGGCGAACCCCGCCGCGTTGGCATCGTTGATAAAAAACGACGTTCCATCGAGAAAATCGCTTATTTCCCGACAGGGCAGATCACGCAGCCCCAGGGCATGGGAGTAGAGCAGCGTGGTGCCGCTCCTGTCGATTATTCCCGGAACGGATATTCCGTATCCCAGAAACCGGGATGACCGACGGCCGTGTTGTTCACGGAAATCGTCTATTCGTTTGCCCAGCTCCCGGTAATAGGCGGTGCTATTCTCAAAACGGAGCTTAATCCGCTCATGAATCAGGGTTCTGCCGGAAAGATCGGTCAGAACAAATCCCAGGTGATTTCCCGTGATATCTATACCTAGCGCCCAATGGGATTCTTTCACGGAGGTTACGGCCAGAGCCTTTCTTCCTCCCGTGGAATCAAAGGTTCCCGCCTCCCTCACAAGTCCCATATGGATGAGTTCCCGGATATTCTGCTGTACCGTGGGAAGGCTCAGGCCCAGGGCCTGGGCTATCTCCGGTTTTGATGTTCTGTCGAAGTTGTTC
>JAFGPQ010000116.1 GCA_016936115.1 Spirochaetales bacterium
CCTCATCGCTTACGGGAAATCAGGTGGTAGCCTTTATCATAAGCGTGTCCATCAACTTCTTTCTCTATATTCTGGGCAGCATCCTGGCCCTGGTGCCCCCCCTTCTGGCGGGACTCCTGCAGTTCTTCAGTTCCAGCTATCACTTCGAAAGCATCGCCAAGGGGGTGATCGATTCCCGGGATATCCTGTATTTCCTGAGCGTCACCGCCGCGGCGCTCTACCTGACCCATTTCGTCCATCGGGAAAAGAATTAAGGAGGCCCCCATGAAAGCAAAACAGCAGAACATCATCAATCTTATTCTCTTCCTGGCCCTTGTCCTGGTGGTCAATCTGGTCTCCCGGACCCTGTTCTTCCGGCTGGATCTGACCGCAAATCATCTCTATACCCTGTCCGACGCTTCCCGCAATGTCATCTCCGATCTGAAGGATCCCCTGACCCTGCGCTTCTTCCTCTCCGAGGATCTGCCCCAGCCCTACAGTAATCTGGAGCAGGAGATTCGGGATTTGATGGAGGAGTATGCCCGGAAGGGGAACCGCAATTTCAACTACGAGATCGTAAGGATGGACAGCAAAGGAGAAAAGACCGATTCCCGGGGGGAACTCCTCACGGACAAGGCCTCCCGCTACGGCATCCGTCCGGTCAGCGTACAGGCGGTGGGGGACAATGAAATGAGCCTGGTCAACGTGTACATGGGCATGGTGGTCCTCCAGGGGGACATGTCCGAAAGGATCGCCAACCTGGGACAGGAGACGAATCTGGAGTACGGAATCACCGGGATCATCCAGAATATCGCTGCCAAAACCAGCGCCCTGCTCGCCATGGAGGGGAATATCTCGGTGAAACTGGTATTCTCCTCCGGCCTGAACCGGCTGGGCCAGGGCATTTCCACCTATCCCGATGAGATAAAGACCGTGGTTGATGATCTGGAAAGCAAATACCTGGGCAAACTGGAGTATACCTACGTGGATCCCTCCTCCGACAAGACGGACCTGAGCCGCTACGGCCTGAACCGGCTCAGCCTGGGCGAGGGCGGCACCGAGGATCTCTACGCCGCCCTTATCGTGGAAAAGGGGAGCCTCTTCAGCAAGACGGAGCTGATCAGCAGGGGGCTCCTGGGAAACAGCCTCAAGGAACCGGCTACCCGTACCGAAAGTCTGCAGCAGATGGCCGATCGCATGCTGGGGGTACAGCAGACCGTGGGATATCTCACCGATCACGGGGCCCCCTCCCTCTACGGTAATTACTATCAGCAGGATGCGGCGGCCCTTCAGAATTTCTCCCAGCTCCTCGCTTCGGAATACTCCCTGAGGCCGGTCACCCTGGATACCCTGCCGGAGGGTCTCAAGACACTTATCATCGCCGGGGTGACCGAGCCCTTCAGCGAATACGAACTCTTTCGGATCGACCAGTTCCTCATGGCGGGGGGCTCTCTGGCCCTCTTCCTGGACCCCTTCAAACAGGAGGTGAATCAGCAGATGTCCTTCTACGGGGCTCCCCCCTCCTACACTCCCGTGGATACGGGTCTGGAGAAACTGCTTTCCCATTACGGAGTCAATCTGCAGCAGAGTTATCTCCTTGATAAGGAGTGCTATGTTTCCCGGCGGCAGCAGCAGGACGGAAGCTACTCGGAGACGGAGCTCTACTTCGCCCCCGAGATCGATCCGGCTAATGTGAACAGGGAGGTCCCCTTCATGGGCAACCTCAAGGGTCTGATCATGCTTAATACGGCTCCCCTGGAGATTCCCGCTCAGGAGGGCGATGTCAAGAGGGATGTTCTCTTCTCATCCAGTGCAAAGGCCTGGGAGATGAAGGAGAACATCAATCTGACCCCCCAGATGATTACGCCTCCTGCCGAGGACCAGATGAAGCAGTATCCCCTGGCCGTCGCCATGTCCGGCGGCATGACAAGTTACTTCGACGGCAGGGACATTCCCGAGGCGCCGGTCCCCGAAGCTCAGGGAGACGGTAAGGACAGCGCCCCCGCCGCAAGGGTTATCACCGGGGGGGCATCCTCCGCCGGTCTGATCAAAGAGAACCGGGGCGGACAGATCTTTCTGGTGGGAAGCAGCGCCATTCTGGGAGACAATATCCTGGATGCCCAGGGGCAGACGGCCAACTCCTTTTTCGTTCTCAACGGCATAGACAAAATCAGCGGCCGGGAGGATTACGCCCTGATGCGCAGTAAGGGCCTGAGTTACAATCCCGTCGACCGGTCCCTCTCCTCGGGGACGAAACGGGCTATTCAGGTCATGAACATTATCGTCCTGCCCCTGCTGGTGATACTCTTCGGCATTCTCATGTGGCTCCGCTGGATGGGACGAAAGAAAAAGATTCAGGAGATGTTTCTGACGGAGGAGAAGGCATGAATAAGAAAATAGCCGCAGTTCTATTGATACTTCTGGCCGGAACGGCCTATTTGCTGATAAAACCGGGCAATCGCATTCATTACGAGCTTCCCGATTGGAAGGCCCCCGCCAAAGAGCAGGTGACCCGCATCTCCTGGGGAAGCAAGGAACAGACCGAGCTTAGGCAGGAAGAGGGGGAGTGGGTATTGGGAACCCCCTCCCGCAGGGCGGACAGTAAAAAGGTGAATGATCTCCTTACAGCCCTGGAAGAGATGCATCCCACGGATCTGGTGTCCCAGTCCGGTTATTATGCCGGTTACGACCTGGAAGAGGGCTCCCGTACCGCTGTGACAGTGACAACATCCGGGGGTACCGCCGATTTTCAGTTCGGCCGGAAGGCTTCTTCCCAGGGGACCTATGCCCTGCTGCCCGGAGAGAAGGGGGTCCTTCTTATCACCGGTGACTGGAACTCCCTGCTCCCCGCCGATCCCGGCGAACTGCGGGATAAATCGGTACTGACCTTTGACAGCGGAAAAGCGGAAATACTGGAATTGACTGACCTGGGGAAAAACCTGAAAATCGTTCTCTCCCGTCAGGATGACGGAAGCTGGCTGAAAAACGGGGAGAGTTTCGGGGGCAAAGAGAGTCTGGAAACGAAAATCGCCTCTCTGGCCACTCTCAAATGCCGGAGTTTCGTCTCCGGTTCCGCCCCGTCGGGAGATCCCCTTTGGAAGGCTCTCCTTTCGGTAGGCGGTGAAGAGATCGGCTTTACCGTCTGGGAGGAGAGGGACGGGAGCTACCTGTGCGGCAGCACCCAGACGGAGGATCTCTTCCTCGTCCCCTCCTACACCATTAACGGCCTTTCCGATCTCCTGGGGGATTAAAGGCTGTCCGCCATTCCCTGGAGAGCCGTCTTCACCGTGGAGAATTCGATGCCCCCTTCGAGGCAGAAATCTCTGACGGCGGTTCCCCGGGGACCCGGGTCCAGCCCGCCCAGGGCATCCCGGACCTGATCCTCGGTCAGGCCCCAGCTGTACAGTTCGTCAAAGGTGGTCTTTCCTTTGATCGACATATCCAGGACCTCTTCCTGCTCC
>JAFGPQ010000117.1 GCA_016936115.1 Spirochaetales bacterium
ACCCGGTTTTCGAAAATTCCCCTGTCCCGGAAGTACTCCCGGTACCACTCGATTCCCTGCAGAGCCTGCTCTTCGGAGAGGGAGTAGAGATCCATAAAGGAGTGCTTCAGGGGCGGACCGATGAACGGCTCAAGCCTATCCAGGTCGGCAACCTCAATCCCGAAACGGGACAGGGCATATTGGACGGACCGGGTGATCCCTTCCTTCGGATCGGTCAGAGTGCCGTCCAGATCAAAGAGAATCGTTCTCATCATATCCTTTCCTAATAACCGCCAGATGAAAGAAATCCTCCCCCTCCGGCGGTTTTCTGTCGTAGCCGCCGTAGAGATAGACATGGGAAAACCCTGTCTCCCGGGCGGCTTGATCAATACTCTCGCAGAGAAAAGGATAGTGCCTGTGCCTGTCCCTGTGAGTCTCCCCGGAGGTTTTATCGCTTACCATGGTAAGAAAATCCAGTTTCCCCGGTTCCTCAGAGGCCCGGTAGGACCGTTCAAAACGGATTCTTTCGCTCTCCGCAGAAGGGAAGACGTAGCCCGGGCCTATCAACCTGTTCCCGTAATTCAGGATTTGAAGAACCAGCAGCCCCCTGTCTTTCAGAACCCGCAGGGACAGGGCGAGAAGCCGTTTCAGTTCCTCTTCCCCATCCAGATAAACCAGGGTATTCCCCATGCAGAACAGCCCGTCATAGTATTCCGCAGGAGCTTCGGAAAGAAAGGAGAGCATATCCGCATTCCGGAATTGCACCGCCTCATCCCTGAGAGGGGAGCTTTTTTCCCGGGCCACCCGGATCATCGCCCCGTCCGGATCAATTCCCGTGACATGCCTCCCCGGCGCCGCCAGATGACAGGTAAACTCCCCGCAGGCGCATCCCATATCCAGCAGGTTTCCCGGCCGGCCTTCGAGAAAACTCTCGGCGAAATCCAGCTTTTCCCGGGAGGAAGGAAAAATCGCCCGGTAATCCTCGGCCAGAATCTCATACAGGTCCATATTCCCTCCTGTTCTCCTCAACCCGGAAGGCAACAATCTCTTCGATCAGATCATAGGGAATCGGTTTGTCAAAGGGAAAGCGGACAGACCCCTTTCCCCGCTCATAAACGGCCAGACGGGCTTCGAATCGCTCATGTCCCGACGGGGTGGCGTAGAAGCCAAGATGCTTTCTCTGAGCCGCGAAGTAAACCAGGGGCCTGCCGTACAGCTTATAGGCGGGCATGGCGTAGGAAATCGACTCCTCTGCCCCCGCAGCGGTACGCAGAATGATCTCCCTGACCTTTTCCAATACGGGACGGACCGCTTCGGCTTGTCTGCCTATATATTCTTCTACGGGATCCATAGAAGCCTCCTTCTCTAATAGCCTCAGGCGCCCAGGGTTTCCGCCGTTTCCTTCAGCTGACTTATGATGGGGATTTTCTGGGGGCACTTGGATTCGCATTCCCCGCACTCGATGCACTCCGACGCGGGCTTTCCCTTAAGCCACTCCACCTTGCCGATCTGGCTGTACTGATCTTTCGCGTGTTCGGTCAGATCGTAGATCCGATGATGGTTCATCAGACTGAAATTCAGGGGGATGTTCACTCCCGTGGGACAGGGCATGCAGTAATTGCAGCCCGTACAGTACAGATCGGCCAGACGCTTGTTCTCTTCCATGGAGACGGAAATCGCTTCCAGCTCCGCCGGGGAGAGCTCATCGGTGCGGCTGCCGGTGGCGCAGTTCTCCTCCACCATCTGCATACTGCCCATGCCGGAGAGGGCGCAGTTCACCCCCGGATTGGCCAGAACGAAGCGCATGGCCAGTTCCGGATTGGACACCTTCTTATCGGGCAGAAGCCCCTGAATCACTTCCGAGGGAAAACCCAGGCGGCCGCCTCCCACGGGCCCCATCACGATGACTCCCAAACCCTTCGACCGGGCATGGGCGATCCCCTCTTCGTTGCTCCGGTCCAGCAGATTGTACTGGCACAGGAGGGTTTCGAAATTCCCCGTGTCGATAATTTTGAGCATATTGGCCGCGTCGTCGTGAAAGCTGAAGGAGAGATGCCGGATAAGCCCCTCCTCCTTCGCTTTGAGGGCTGCGTCCAGGGGACCGCCGGGAACATCGATGGATTCCCGGTAGGTTTTCCAGCTGATTCCCCACATATGGTAGAAATCAATGTAGTCGGTGTCCAGCTTTTCCAGGGACGTTTCCAGACGCCTGCGGTAATCATCCCCGGAGGCATTCTCGATAGGATTTTTTGTGGACAGGTACACCTGATCCCGCCGTCCCTTGAGAGCCTTCCCCACGATGATTTCGCTCTCCTTCTCGCAGTAGTAGGGGGCCGTGTCCACGTAATTGCCTCCCAGTTCGATATACCGTCGAATCAGTTCCACACCCTTGTCATGGTCGAACCGCTCCTTATCGCCTACTTTGACCGTGGGCAGCCTCATGGCGCCGAATCCTATGGCGGAAATTTCCACACCCGTATTTCCCAGAGATCTGTACTGCATCCTTATCCTCCCGCTTTTTTCTATTCTATGACAACAGTATATCATGGATAGAGGAAATCAGGGACTGTTCTGACCCGATTCGGGAGTCAGCATGATAACTTCCGTTTGAACATTCTCACCGATATGGATGAGGCGGAATCCGAAATCAAATGTATCTATGCTGATGTTTCCTTCGTCTCCGCGAATCTGCATGATGTTGGAGGGTGTGACGTACTGCCGGATCTTCCCCTTCTCCTTAATATCGTTGAAATGATAATGGCCGCAGAAGAGATGGACATTCCTGCCGGATTCCCTGAGAAGAGCGGAAAGTTCTTCCCTGCCCTTCAGGGCCATCCGCTGATCCATGGCGGTTCCGCAGTCCAGAACGGGATGGTGGATGAACAGAAGGATCTCCCTTTCATCGGCTGAAGCCATCTTCCCCCGGAGCCACTGCAGCTGAGCCGTGCCCAGGATCTCCGAACGGGAATCCATAAAATAGAAGGGAAGTCCCCGAATCTCCTCTGAATAGTAATACTCCCCTCCCTTTATGCAATCCGGATCAATCAGCCCTCCCCTTGCCAGATCTTTCAGCCTGTCATGGTTTCCCGGAATGATATGCCAGGGGACGCCCGCAGCGGCCAGAAGGTTTTTCAGTTCCCCGAACAGTCTCTCCTCCCCGAGATCGCCGGTGACGACAAGAAGATCGATATCATGTTTCCCGATCTCCCCCATAAGGCGTTTCAGATTTGCTGGGGTATCCACCTCGCATTGGCGGGCCAGAAAGTCATCAAGGTGAAGGTCCGTCAGATGGGCTATGGTCATTGAATTCCTCTCCCTTAGAAATAGTTCCGATAGAAACTACTGAATACGCCCGCCAGGCAGGTATCGTCGTACAGGGACCCGGGGTAGACATCTTTGATAATGAGTTCCACGTAATCGCTCACCGCGGGCAGCATGATGAACTGCGGGTCCGGTACGTCGTCCAGATAAACATGAAAGGAGACCCCATCCGCGGGAAGGGCGATCTCCAGCTCCTTTACCCTGCCGTAATACTTGTAGAGCCAGGTTTTATCCGGATCAATATAACCGTTGAAGACAATCAGGCTTTTCATATCGTCCCGGTTCGACCACAGGCGGATTTTGCTGTTCTTCCCCGGGCCCACATCACCCTCCGCCCAGGGAGGAGTCAGTTCGGCGGTGTTCAGACAGGCCCCTTCCCTTCCCTTCGCTTCCGATGAAACTTCCACCCGGGACCAGGTCTGCAGATCCCCCTGGGGATAATAGGCCCCGTCTGCCATGACAAGGGAGCCGGTAATATCGGGAAAACCTTCGGTCCGGCTCAACAGGATCAGGGAATACTTGCTCTGGAGCAGGATAAAGCGCAGATCGTTGACCTTTAGCAGCCGGTAGGGGCCCTCTTTCCCGATGACGTAGTATCCTTCGAAATTGAGGGAGGGATCCCGGGAATTCTCATAGGTAACGTTAAACTCGGTAAAGGAGATGTAATGGTCCGGTTCGCCTATGAAGGTTTTATCGGTCAGTTCCTGGGTAAAGAGGGGGAGGAACGGGAGGAGTGTTAGAATGATACGGAAAGGAAGAAATGATTTCATTCTGAGTAGCTTCCTTTTTTAATATCGACAGGGGGTGTCTATAAATACATTATTTAAATCTCTCTCCCCACATAGGAAAAAGCCCCCGCAGAGATCCTCCGCAGGGGCCGTTCTTACCGTGAAAAAGGGACTTTTACTTCTTCAGTCCGTCCTGGATCATCTCTTCCGCGGTTTCCTCGGGAATGTCATCCAGGGAGCGGGGCAGTACCAGATTCAGGAAGATACCCACAACTGCAGCCAGAGCTACGCCGCCCAGCTGAAAACTCAGTCCTTCCCCCAGGGGGAACTGGATCATACCGCCGCCGATACCCACGACCAGGATAACGGAGGATATGGTCAAGTGCCGCTTCTCTCCGTAGTTCACGCCGCTTTCCACCACCGTTCTGATACCGGCGGAGGCGATGATACCGAAGAGCATCATGCTCACGCCGCCCATGACGGGAACGGGGATCGTCTGGATCAGGGCGCCGAACTTCTGAATGAAGGAGAGAACCAGGGCGATAACCGCGGCGCCTCCGATAACCCAGACGCTGTATACCCGGGTGATGGCCATGACCCCGATGTTCTCACCGTAGGTGGTGTTGGGAGGTCCGCCGAAAAGGGAAGCGACCGCCGTGGCGATGCCGTCGCCGGCGAGGGTCCTGTGAAGACCGGGATCCTTATAGAAATCCCTTCCCACGACCTTGCTCAGGACCAGGGTATCCCCCAGGTGTTCCGCCATGGTGGCCAGTGACACGATGAGGAAGGTAAGAATGGGAACCCAGTGAAACTTGGGAACCACGAATTTAGCGAAACCGAACCAGGCCGCTTCCTTGACGCCGGAGTAGTCTATAAGATGAAAGGCGGGGAAGAAGGAGCCCATGATCAGGGTGAAAACATAACCGCCCACGATACCAAGGAGGATGGGGATGACATTGAAGAAACCCTTGAGTACGATGGAGGAGATCACCGCAATGGCCAGGGTCACCAGGGCTATGGTGAAATAGGCCAGGCTGTAGGTCCCGGAACCGCCGGTCATGGCCATATCCATGGCGGTGGGGGCCAGATTAAGACCGATGACCATGATGACCGAACCGATAACCACGGGGGGCAGCACCCGGTCCATCCAGGCGATGCCGAAGCGGCTTATGATGAAGGCGATGACACAGTAGAAGATACCCGCCGCGAAGGCGCCGCCCATGGCGTAGGCCAGACCGAAATCGGCGGATGAGGAGATAGCGATAAGAGGGGCGATGAAGGCAAAGGAAGACCCCAGAAAGGCGGGCACTTTCCCTTTCGTGATAAGGATGTAGAGCAGAGTTCCCAGCCCCGCCGTGAACAGGGCGGTGGTAGGACTGAGCCCCGTGAGAATCGGAACCAGAATAGTGGCGCCGAACATGGCGAAGACATGCTGGATACTGAGCGGGATCCAGTGCTTCAGATCCGGCTTTTCGTTAACGTCGATTTGAACGTCGGACATTTTTCCCTCCTATGGATAATGCAAAAGAACAAAATTGCATAATTTTATCAGCTCCCCCCCATGGTGTCAACGAAGGAATGGGTTATAATAGGGCCATGAAGAGATCTTTCCTCCCCCTGCCGGCGCTCCTTTTTATGACATGCTTTTCCCTTTTCGCCCAATATGATCCCCAAATCGACTGGAAATATATCGATACGGAAGATAACCGGATCATTTTCCCGGACTATCTCACCGCCGAAGGAGTGCGGGTCGCCTCTCTGACCGAACAGGTATACCCCCTCATTACGGAGACCATGCAGCCCCTCCATCTCCATATCTACCCGATCATCCTGACCGGGGGGGATATGATCAGCAACGGCTACGTGACCCTCTTTCCCCGGCGGAGCGTCTGGTACGGCTTTCCCCGGGGTTACGGAGCGGGATCCTCCGACTGGTACGATCACCTGGCCGTACACGAGGGGCGCCATACGGTGCAGTTCGACTATCTCAACTCCTCCACGGCCCATCTGCTCTTTCTGCTGGGCGGGGAGACCTGGTACAGTGCGGCCATAGGCATGACCCCCTCCTGGATGTTCGAGGGTGATGCGATCGTCACCGAGACGGAGTTCACCTCGCAGGGACGGGGGGAACTGGCCTCTTTCTCGGAGCTGATGCGGTCCCTCGCTTATGAGGAGAGGAACTACTCCTACGCCAAAATGCATCTGGGATCCTTCCGGGACATTACCCCCAGCCCCCATGCCTTCGGCTATCCCTTCATGAACTGGCTGGAGGAGGAGTACGGACCGGAGGCGGCGGCTTCCCTCTTCGCCGTTCAGGCCGAGTGGCCCCTGCCCCTGCTGGGCACGACTTTCGCTCTGAAGGATTTGACCGGCCTCCCTCCCCGCAAAGCTTACCGGGAAATGATGATCGACCTGAAAGAGGACACCGCCGCTCTCATCGCCGAAAAAGGCCCCCTGAAAGAGGGGGAGCGGCTTGTCCCGCAGAACCGGATCTATACGGATTACGCCCAGATTTCCCTCGGGCCGGAGGGTGAGTGGTACGCCCTCAAGGCGGATATGCTGCGTCCCTCCGCTCTTTACCGCTTTGATGACGGAGACGAGAAGAAGCTCTTCGAGCCCGTCCCGGCCACCCGGTTAGATGGGCAGGGGGGACTCTTCGTCTGGGATTCGGTCAGTACCGATGCGGCCTTTCCCACCCGGCAGGAGTCGGACCTTTTCCTGAGAACCGCAGAAGGGGGGATAAGAAGACTGACCCGGGGAGGCCGCTATTACCATCCCGCCCTGTCGGAGAAGGGACGCATCGCCGTTCTGGAATATACCCGGGAGAGAATCCCCCGCCTTGTCATTATGGACCGGGAGGGAACGATTCTGCAGGAGAGGGATTTCCCCGATGGAATCACCTTCGCCTCCTGGCCCTCCTGGGAAGGGGATAACCTGATACTTCTGGTTCAGAACGCCTTCGGGGAAGCGATCTGGCGATTCGACGGTAAGGATTTCACTCCCCTGACCCCCTTCACTTCCGACGATCTGAGTCATCCCGAGCCCTGGGGGGGAGGCGTTTTCTTCTCCCTGGACAGGAAAACGGGACGGGAGATCTGCTATCTGAGGGACGGCCGTATCAGCCAGATCACCAACAGCACCTACGGAGCGGACTGGCCCGTGGCGGATGAAGAGGGGAACCGTCTTCTTTACCTGCGGAGCGAAGGGTATCTGGGAGAAACGGTGGCCGTCCTGCCCCTGACCGGAATAACCGGAATCAGGGATATAGCACTGGCGCCGCTGCCCTCCCCCTCTCCCCGGCTCGCCGGATTCAGCGAAGGGAATAACCGGGAATATGAGGTGAAGGATTACGAACCGGTTCAGCTCCTCAGCCCCGTGGGGTGGGGTATCACCTCCCTGGGACTCTCGGGAAACGAACTGGAAATCCCCTTTACCCTGATTTCAGTGAACCCCATGCAAACCCTTACCTGGGAAACGGGGCTCTATTGGAATCTGAACGAGGAGGCTCTGAATTATCGGCTGGGAGCGACTCTGGACCGGTTCCGACCCTCGATCTCAACGGATCTGTCCCTGAGCGAGCGGGAGAGATCGGGAGTACCCATCAAGGATTTCCAGGCGTCCCTCGGGGCGACCCTTCCTGTGGGAAACAGCAGGGGGCGGGACAGTCTGGGGCTGACTCTCACGGGGGAGAGTTTCTATCTTAGAAGCTGGACCGACAATAAGGGGGCGGATCATCTGGGGTTCTACGAAGAAGCGGAATTCAAACACAGCCGTCAGGGAGGCTACCGATCCCTTCAGCCCCGGTTCGAGGAGTCCCTGAATATTTCCCTGCTCCATACCCTGGAGAGCGATCCCCTGATTCAGTTCAATGGATCGGGCCATCTTCTCCTGCCCGGTCTGTGGCACTCCCACGGCATCGGTCTCTACGCCTATTATGAGAATAATCCCGATCTTCTCACCTCCCCTGTCCCCGGCGTGAGGGGCTGGGATTACGAAGCGGAAGCGGAACAGCTGATGGTCAAGGCGGAGTATCTCTTTCCCCTGCTCTACCCCGATGCGGCACTGGGAGGACTGTTTTATCTTCCCCGGATCAGCGGGGAGCTCTTCTATGACAGACAGGGGACGGGACAGGATTTTTCAGCAGTGCGCAGCTCATTCGGCGGGGAGATTCTGGCTGACGCCGGTTTTCTCTCCCTCCCGATTCTGGTAAGAGGAGGCCTTCGCATAAGCCGTTTATGGGAACGGGAGGAGACCGCTTATCAATTCGTCATTAAGGGTTATATGATAAACAATTAACTAAACTGAAGAGTCAGGACCAGGAAATTTCGCCCTTCCCCCATATCGTTGACCCGGGAGGAGAACCGAATGCCCGCCTCTTCACACTCTTCCACAAGATAGGAGAGGTAATTCAGTCCCATTTCAGATGTGGGATTGTCCGAAGCCTGATAGAATTCCCCCAGGGAGGTATCCTTCACGGAGGAGTGCAGCTTTTTGTTGATTTTATCCCTCAGGGCCAGGGTTTCGGCGCCCTTGTTGTATACAAGCACTTCCAGCTTCTTCTCCGTGCCGATGGAGGAGTCGGTTCTGCTGCCGATTTTCCAGGCCGTAGAGATCAGTTCCCCCTGCTCTTCCATGGCGTGGACCAGCTTCTCACGCTTCTCCGGGTCATACACCAGGGATTCGTAGGAAACGGCTCCCTTGTACTTCTCCTCCACATAGTTCTTCATGTTCCGGCTCTCCGCACTCAGACAGAGCTCCATGTGCATAAGAGCCAGATATTCGGCGATGCGGGATTTGGACAGATACTTCTCCAGGGAGTTCTGCATATCCATATAAACCGTATCCCATTCAAAGGAGGAGGCGAATTTCACCAGAATGAACCAGATAAGGGGGGGAAGATTGTCCAGAAATTTCTCAGAAAGGAAGATATGGATATTCTTCTCGTCCGCCTGAAGGGACTCGTTCTGGGAGATTCGCCGTATAACCCCTTTAAGAATGGCTTTCTTTGTCTCTTCGATGACGGACTTGCTGTTTTCCAGGATTGCCTTGGTAGCCGCTTCATTGACTCTGGTCTTGTTATCGATACTGTTCCCCGGATTGTTGCGGTTCCAGGATTTTATCGTTTCCGACTCCATGATGACCCGGCTCACTTCCTCGTTGAAGCTTTTATACAGGTACCCGTAGGTAACCAGCTTGGAAAGGTCCATCAGGTCGGACCGGCAGGAAGAAAAATCGCTGCGGCTCACTTCGATACGGGCGATATAGCCTATCATCATCATGTGCTGCAGGGAGGCAGGGGAGAACTGCTTGAGCATAACCCCGTAACGCTCCGCCCCGTCGGCCGTGGTAAAGCGGTTCAGTTTTTTGTTGTTATTGATAAAAAAGGATACCCCGGTCTCATTGAAAATGAGCTTGAGAGGCAGTCCCAAAATTGCTTTACGCTGTTTACTGGCCATTAACGGGAATACTCCTCCCCAGAATGTGTCTTCCCTTTAATAATCGAATCGCCGGGTAAGTCTCTTTACTGAAAACTAATCCAGAATAATATAAATGAGAAGAAATGGCAATCTACCAGTGATCGAAGGAGATAATCCGCTTGCGTTCCAGCCGGTTATAGGGTTTTCGCTTGTCCTCGGTTTTTCCCGCCAGAACGATGGCCACGACCCTCATGGAATAGGGAACGGACAGCATGGCCCGGATCTCCGGTTCCTGATAGGTCGTCAGAATAGCGGCGCCCAGCCCTTCGTGACGGGCCTGAAACATGAGATGGGAAGCGGCCATGGCGATATCCATGGGATAGGAGAGCTGACCGTTGGGCATTTTATAATCCACATTGGTAGTGCAGCAGATAATTACCACGCCCGCATCGGTAATTCTGTCGTCGCTGTAGCAGTGGTCTTTCAATTTCTCCCGCAGGGATTCCTTTTTGATGACTATGAAACGCCAGGGCTGGCGGTTTTTGGCGGAGGGAGCGAGGCGTGCCGCTTCGAGTATTCGCTCCAGTGTCTCATCATCCACCGGTTCCGGGATGAATTCCTGAACATTTGTACCCTGTAGAATCTCCGGCATCACATCCATGTAGGCCATTCTAACACATTTAATTGCTAATAAGATATAAAAAAAAACTTTTTTTATGTTTTCGTGGTATATTAATTCATTATGAAACGCGTCTTTTCACTCACAGCCGTTTTCATGGCGGTTCTTTTCATATCCTCCTGCACCCCCTTCAGCACCATCCCGAAAGTGGAGTTTACCTTTGTGAATAACCTCTCTGAGACCGTGGATATCACTCCCCAATCCGGTACTGGCCAGGATTGGACCGGCTTCACTCTGTCTGCTTCCGGAGGGACTCAAATCATTGAAAGTGAAAACAGTAATATTTATTTTAATGCCTATATTGGATCAGCAGTGACACCAACACATAATTACGATACCGATAATTCAACTCATACATTCACTTTCAATCCCTGACCAATCACCAATTACTCGCAACACAAAAGACGCAAAGCTCGCAAAGGCTTTCCTACTTCCGCTTTCCGCCTAGACAATAACCTCTCCCCGGTAAAGCAAAAGCCTCCCGCCAGTAAGGCAAAAGCCGAACTCAGCCGCTAACTCGGGCAAACTCAGGGGCTGACTTCACAAAAAACAGCCGCTACCCCCACCAACCTCAGCCCCAATTCTTCATTCTCAATTTTCTTTCCTCTTTCCTCTTTCCTACTTCCCTCTTCCGCTTTCGTACTTCGTATATATATTTTCTCTAATATACCTTGATTTCTCTCGCTGCTTATTGTATTTTCTAATTTATAATACAAATGAATAGATCTGATAAGGAGAAATATACTATGGCTGATTGGGATTTGATTATCATCGGGGGCGGCCCTGCGGGCCTGGCAGCGGCCCAGTACGGTTCCCGGGCGAACCTTAAGTGCGTAGTCGTGGAAGAGATGGCAGCGGGCGGTCAGGCCCTGACCATAGACGATCTGGAGAATTATCCCGGTTTCCCGAACGGCATCACCGGCTTCCAGTTCAGTGACGATATGCGGGCTCAGGCAGAGAAATTCGGCACCACCTTCAAATCGGCCAGCGTTAAGGAAATCACCAAGAACGATGTGAACTTCATCGTTAAGACGGGACGGGAAGAACTGACGGCTCCCGCTGTCATTTTCGCCACCGGCGCCAAGCACAGGCATCTTGGGGCTCCCGGGGAAGAGCAGTTTGCCGGCCGGGGGGTCTCCTACTGCGCTACCTGCGACGGGCCCTTCTTCAAGGGCAAGAAAATAATGGTCGTGGGCGGTGGCGATGCGGCCTGCGATGAGGCGGCCTATCTTTCCAAACTCTCCGACAAGGTTAAGGTTATTCACAGAAGGGACCGGTTCCGCGCTCAGAAAGCCGTAGCCGATCGGGTCCTTAACAACGAGAATATCGAAGTCAATTTCAATACGGTCTGCGAAGAGATTAAGGGCGATATGAAAGTAAACAAGGTCGTCCTCAAGGATACGGTGACCGGAGAGATCCGGGAAGAGGAGATGGATGCGGTATTCATCTTCGTGGGAACCATTCCCCAGACCCAGTTCGCCCCGGAAGTGGACAAGGATGAGATGGGCTACATCAAGACCAACGGAAAAATGGAGACCTCTCTCCCCGGCTTCTATGCCGTGGGCGACGTGAGGGACACCCCTTTCCGCCAGGTCATCACCGCCTGCTCCGACGGCGCGGTGGCAGCCCATGTGGCTTCCAACTACATTGATGAGATGCGCGGTCAGGCCTACGGTAAATAAGGCGTAAGAAGTCAGAAAAGCGGGTCCGCTTGGATCCGCTTTTTTTGCGCGTCCAGAATAAGGAATCCGGGAAAATGTCTTTCTCGCAGAGTCCGCCAGGATCGCAAAGTTTTTGATGCTTTGAAATATATCTTTATCTCCAGTTCTTTCATAATTGTATTCTATTCTCCCGCGCTTTTCCTTAGTGAACTTTGCGCCCCTCGTAAGTCCCCCTCTTCCTTGACCAGTCCTGCCCCTGTCATTATAATAAGCTATTCATTATTGAAGGAGTATAGCAGTGGCTTTGACACTACGCCCCCTATCCGTACAGGACGGGGAAAAGGAGTGGCGGTTCCTGCAGGAACTGGAACAGGAGAAAAACGGTTTCGGGAATGACGGTCATGGAGTTCCCCTCGATGAGTTTCCCGAGTACCTGATGCGCCATGTCAAAGGAGCCCACTCAGTAAACCTGCCGGAAAACCGGGTTCCCCAGACCACCTACTGGCTCGAAGAGGAGGGAACGATTCTGGGTATGATCAAGCTGCGCCACTATCTGAATGAAGGGCTGCTCGAACACGGGGGTCATATCGGCTATATGATCCACCCCGATCAACGGGGAAAGGGCTACGGCAAAAAGATGCTGGCCCTGGCTCTGGAAAAATCCCGCCTCAAAGGTCTGGACAGTGTGCTCATCACCTGCAATCAGGATAATTACGGCTCCCGTGGTGTTATCGAAGCCAACGGGGGGCGCCTCTGGAAGGAGAGCGACAAAAGCCGTTGGTACTGGATAGTCCTATGAATGGAAGAAACAAGGCCATACCCGCTTCCTATCTCTATCTGGAAAGGGAGAACAAGATCCTTCTTCTGAAGAGGAAGAACACCGGTTATCAGGACGGATTCTACTCCCTCATTGCCGGTCATGTGGAACGGGGAGAAAATTTTACCGATTGCCTGATAAGGGAAGCCCGGGAGGAAGCGGGAATTATCCTGGAACCGGACGATGTCAGAGTGGTGCATACTCTATACCGTAACGATTCCCCGGACTTCTCCAACCAGCGAATGGACGTCTTTTTCACAGCCGATTCCTGGGAGGGAACACTGACAAACCGGGAACCGGAAAAATGCGAAGAGCTTCTCTGGTGCGACAGGAATAATCTGCCCGATAATATCATTCCCTATATCCGGGAAGTCCTGGACCATATAGCCGAGGGAAAAACCTTTTCCGAAAGAGGATGGGTTAATTCGCCGAATGCCTTATCTATCTGAAACGGGAGGATCGATTTCGACTATGAAAGATTTTCTGGCTATTACCGATTTCAGTTCCGAAATGATTTATGACATTTTTGATCGAGCCGATTCCCTGCATAAACACTGGCATGACAATACCATGCCCCGCTCCCTCAGAAACAGGAAGATCGCATTGTGGTCATGGGGTAAGGGATTCAGAAACCCTGTGGCCTTTGAAATCGGAGCTAAGGCCCTGGGAGCTGAGATTTCCCACATCCCGGGAGATTTAGGAATTCATGAACCCCTCGAGGATATTGCCTTTTACCTGAACAACTGGTTTGATATGGCTGTTATACGCTGTCAAAACCACAATGATTTGACCGCATTCAGTAAAGATTTCAAGGGGCCCGTCATAAATGCCAGAACGAATATCAATCATCCCTGCGAAATTATGGGAGACCTCCAATTCATCAGAAGAGAAAGGGGATCGATAGAGGATCTGAATATCCTCTTCGTGGGGGAAGTGACAAATCTCTGCATGAGCTGGTTTGAAGCCGCAGTCCGACTTCCCATTAAGGTGACTCAGATTGCACCGGAGCAATATCTATATCCCGAAGATCAAATGATTGCCTTGAATAAGGACGCTGTCGGGGAAATATCGGCGACAACGGAATGGGAGAACTCGATTACGGGAAATACCGATGTTATCTATACCGATTGCTGGCCCGGTGATCAGGACATGTCGGTTATTGAAGAATTGTTTCTCCCCTATCAGGTAAGGGGAAGCCATCTCACAAGAATGAATCAGAAGGGATTCTTTTTGCCCTGCCCCCCTGTTACCAGAAATCAGGAAGTATCATCTGAAGCCTTGAAAATGGAGTTGTATAGGGATTACGAGGCCAAGGAGTTTCTACTACATACACAGAACGCCATTATGGAGTATCTCGCTCAAGAAAGTTGAACCCTATTCCGTTCCGGTCAGCTGCTGCATAAGTTCAACCTCTTCCCGGTCGTAGGGCGTCCCGTCAACACGGAACACATCGTGAAACCAGGGATCCGGTTCTGCGGTGTAGGTACGGTCCCAGGAGTCCCAGGGGTAGATGGTCTGGCTTTTCCCCGAGACGAGGCCCCAGCTCACCGCCCCCACACCATATTCCTTGAACAGGGGCAGTATGGCCTGGAAGGTAGACCCCGCGGTACGGGCCATGTATTCGGTACAGACCAAGGGCCGGCCGTAGGGTTCCAGCATCATTAAACGCCTTTCCGTCTCGCCGGCGTCGGCGTACATGTGAAAGCTGATCAGGTCCGAGGAGTCCAGCTGCAGCCGCACGAAGGGATCGGTCGATTCGGCTGTCCAGTCGCCGGTCCAGACCCCCGCGGTCAGGGGCTGATCGGTGCGGGATTCCCGAGCCCAGAGAAAGGTCAGGGAGAGGAGCCGGTAAACCTGGGGCACCTTGAACCGGGGCTCCTGCCGATGGTAAACGGGGATGTTCCCGTTATCCGGCTCGTTGTAGAGATCCCAGAAAAGCACCCGCTCGTCATGGGCGAATCGCTCCGTAACGGTACGAACGTACTCTTCCAGCAGGGGATACTCCAGGGGGTCCATAAGGGCGGTGATTCCCGGGGATTGAACCCACCCGGAATTATGCACCCCAGGGGTCGGTTCCGGCTGCGGCCCCAGGACGGGTTGGGGATTCCACACCGAATCGAATAGTACCGGAATCGTGCGGATGCGGTGACTCCAGGCAATCGCCATATATCGGTCGAAGCGGTCCAGGAAGGCATCCCCCTCCTCCTTCCACAGCAGATAGGGAAGGAATACCCGCATACAGTTCATCCCCGCCTCGGAAGCCCAGGCCAGTTCCCGATCGATGGTCACTTCGTCAAAGTCATCGGCCTGGAACATCTCTATCATATTTATCGCTGTGGAAGGGATGAAATTCGCCCCCACCGGCCATTCCTGTTTTCCGTACCATCTCTCTATCCGGGCCTGGGTCCAGCGCATGCGGGACAGCTCTTCCGGGGAAGGAACGGCAATCCCCTCCCAGACAAGCCGGTCCGGACCGGGACTGCCCGCACAGCCTGAAAGCAGCAGAAGCAAAGCGGCAGCCAGAAACAAAGCTGGGAAAACAGGATTTCTCATAGATTTACCAGCCCCTGAGGGGAGCCAGAATATCCCGGATCTTTTCAGGGGCGATTTTGTAACTCCTGTCCATGTGCAAGAGGCCGTTCACCTCCTGAAAGACATCGGTCAGCTGGGTGTAGCAGAAACCGGAAAACCACCCCGCCCCGGCGATGGCTTCGGCCATGGATCGGAACCTTTCCAGGAACCCTTCTTCGTCCTTCACCTTATCCTGATAGCCCCAGCCCTCCTGGCCGTCGTCAAAGGCGATGCCCCCGTATTCGGTCAGCATGACAGGCTGCCCTTTGTACTCGTACCCTTCGGCAAAGAGAAAGCGCCAGTCCGACAGGGTCCTCAGGTATTTGTCCCTATCCTTGATTTTCCTCTGAAATTCCTCTCCCCGGGCGACATAGTCGTGAATAGCGCAGATATCGGTCTGGGCCTGCTCCCAACCGTCGTTTCCGCTGACAAGCCGGGTGGAATCGATCGATTTGGTCTGGGAGTAAAGGGCGTTGCAGAAGTCCTGCTTGCGCCTGTCCGCCGCCACATTCCAGACGCCCCAGGATTCGTTAACGGGAACCCATGTGACGATGGAGGGATGATTGTATCTCGAGCGGACGAAATCGCCCCACTCCTTCATGGTGATTTCCGTGCCCCGGCGGTTGAAGGTATAGTTGCTGGGCATTTCCCCCCAGACCAGGAAACCCAGTTTGTCCGCCCAGTAGTAGAATCGGGGATCCTCCATTTTCTGATGTTTCCGAGCCCCGTTGAATCCCATGGCCATGGCCTGCTCGATATCCCTCTTCAGGGCTTCATCGTCCGGTGGGGTAAGAAGGCTCTCCTCCCAGTATCCCTGGTCCAGAATCAGCTTCTGAAAACAGGGCACGTTGTTGATCAGAACCATTCCCTCCCGGCAGGAGATCTTGCGCATACCAAAGTAGGTCTCCACCCGGTCGATAACCTCATCCCCCCGCTTCAGGGTCAGCACCGCATCGAAGAGACCGGGCTGTTCCGGATGCCAGAGATAGCGGGAATCCAGCTCGTCCTGGGTATCCATATCCACGGTAAGGGCGGCATGCCTTGCCAGGGGAGCGAAGCGCAGGGATTTATAGGCCTCCCCGGCGAAACTCAGATCCACGTCCAGGCTGAGTCCCTCTTCAAAGGAACCGAATTCCAGCTCCATCCGGGCGCATTTCCGGTCGATGTCCGGGGTGATGTAAACCCGGTCCAGCCAGGTGGAGCCGGTCTTTTCCATCCATACGGACTGCCAGATTCCCGTGACCGCCGTATACCAGCAGCCGAAGGGCTCGTTCCGCCAGGACTGCTTGCCCCGGGGCTGGGAGGCGTCGTTCCGGTCTTCCACGCGCAGGGTGATGCGGTTTTCCCCCGCCCGCAGATAGGAAGATACCTCGAAGCGGAAGGCCGTGTTGCCCCCCTCGTGAATCCCCACGTATATTCCGTTGATCCACAGGCGGGTTTCGAAGTCCACCGCTCCGAAATGGAGCAGTACTTTGCCCTCAAGAAAATCCGCCGACAGATCCTCCTTTCTCTCATACCACACCACGGGATGATCCTCATCCAGTCCGATGCCGCTCAGAGCGCTCTGGTAGGCATAGGGGACCTGGATTTTCCGGTCCAGAGGGGTGCCGCCGGACCAGCCTTCTCCCAGCCCCTTATCTTCATCGTCAAAGGCGAAGTCCCACTGACCATTCAGGCTGATCCACTCTTTACGGGCGAAATCCGGCCGCGGATAAGCCGTGAGCATTCCTTTTTTGTCGTTCATAATGTTCCTCTTTATTCTATTATAGTTCGTGAAGGCTACCGTCCGCCAATGCCGGAAAGCATGGTGCCTTCAATGATTTTCTTCTGAAAAATGCCGTATACGATGAGAGCGGGCAGGATAGCGATGAAGGCTCCCGCCAGTACCAGAGCCCGCTCTGTGGCGTAGGTGCCGTTCAATACGGTCAGCCCCACGGGCAGAGTCCTCATCTCCAGCTTATTCATCACGATGAGGGGCCAGAAGAGATCGTTCCAGCAGCCCAGAAAGGACATGATGGACAGGGCGATGATCCCCGGTTTGGCCTGGGGCAGCATGATGGTGAAATAGGTGCGGAATTTTCCCGCCCCGTCAATCTTGGCCGCCTCTTCGAATTCCCCCGGAATGGTAGAAAAGAACTGGCGCAGCAGGAAGACCCCGAACACATTGGCCATCCCCGGCAGGAGCAGGGCCAGGTAATTATCGAGCAGGTTCAGATTCTTGATGATCATATAAACGGGAATCATGGTGACCTGTCCCGGAATCATCATGGTGAACAGGAGCACCATGAAAATAATCTCTTTGGCGGGCATTCTGAGCCGGGCGAAGGCATACGCGGCCATGCTCACCACGTTTACCTGGAAAAAGACAAGGGTGAAGGAGACGAAGAGGGAATTGGCGAACCAGTTGGGCAGCATCAGATCCTGTCTTTTGAAGATCTCCGTGTAGTTTTCCAGGGTAAAGCCGTGGAGTTGAAGCGTGGGCATCCGGTAGGCGAACTTCTCCGGTTCCAGGGATATTTTCAGGCAGAAGAAGAGGGGAAGTACGCAGACGAGCGCGACAAGGATGAGAATGCCGTGTTCCACGTAAGTCTTGGGGGTTGCTTTTTTCATATTCTCCTCTCCCTAGTACTCGATCCGGGTCCGCTTGTTACCGATCAGGTACTGGACCAGGGTGATAGTAAAAATAATGATGGCCAGGCCGATGGCGATGGTGGCGCCGTAACCCATGCGGTAATAGCGCCAGGCCGTCTGATACAGATAAAAGATCGTGGTGTACGATTCACGGCCCGGGCCTCCTCCGGTGATCAGATAGGATTGGCCGAAGACCTGCAGATGGGCGATAAACTGGGTGATGATGATGAAGAGGATACTCGGCGTCATCAGAGGCAGGGTTATGTGAAAAAAGAGAACCCGGTCTCCCGCTCCGTCTATCCGGGCGGCTTCATAGTAACTCTGGGGCAGATTCTGAAAACCGGCCAGAAATATAATCATGGGCCCCCCGAATCCCCACCAGACCGAAGCGGCGCTCAGGGTGGGAATCACAAGGCTCCTGCTGCCCAGCCAGTTTACCGGATCAATACCGATTACCCCCAGTACCGCATTGACGATGCCGTACTGGGTATTGAATGTCCATGCCATAACGATACCCATGGCGGCTACGGAAAGGACCACCGGGGTATAGAAGATGAAGCGGTAGAACTGTCTGCCCTTCTCGATTTTATTCACACTGTTGGAAATCAGAAAAGAGAAAATGGTGGTGGTTACCGCCGTGAGGGTCGCAAAGTATATGGTATTCCTGATGGCCTGCCACCAGATTTTGTCTTTCATAAGGGCCTGATAATTGGCCAGCCCCACGAAGGGGTGCTTCTTGGCCAGAATCGGCCAGCGATGGAAACTCATGAACAGGGAGTATAGTATGGGTCCGATGGTAAAGGAGCAGAAAAAAACGAGGAAGGGTACCAGGAAAAGATAGTTCCCGCCGATATCCTTTGTCCTTACCAGGGTTCTTTTGCTTATCTTCATAGAAATCATTCCTTAAACAGGGACAGAAAGGATACCCCTCCCCGTCCCTGTTGGTTTTGCTTGGTTACTCGTAATAAATGGGATTAGAATCCTCTGTCCAGGATAGCCTGTACAGCCGCATCGGCGTCGGCAAGAGCCTCGTCCACGGTTTTCAGGTTATTCAGACAGGCGTCCAGCTCGGGCATATAACCGTTATCTATTATTTCGGTAATGGCGATATGGGGATTGTCAAAGCGGCCCTGCCGGGCGAAGCTTTTACCGTAGGTGACGGCGATGGGTACCTTGGCGGGATCCAGGCTGTTTCTGACGGGCATGCTGGCCGGGGGCATACCGGCGGTGGCCCACTTGGTGGTGTTGTTGAAAAGATAGGTAATCAGATCCTTCGTCGCCTTGAGTTTAGCACCGGAAAGTTCGGCGGGCATGTACATAACGTGGCCGCTTGTCCAGACGGCGGGCTTTTTGTCGCCGAGCTGAGGGTATTCCCAGACGCTGTAAT
>JAFGPQ010000118.1 GCA_016936115.1 Spirochaetales bacterium
ATAAAGGATAATATCTAGAGCCGTTTTGAAAGCGGCTCTCTATTTCTACCATTTAGTCTTTTTTATGCTATAATAAACAGCGGAGGATGTAGTCATGAAAAAGATTTTTGTTAGTATTTTCTTTCTGTTCTCCCTTAATCTCTTCGCGGTGAGTCCCTTTGCCAAGACGTATCTTTCTGCCGGGATATCGGGGGGATTTCTCGATAGGGGATATATGGACGCGCCCATTCTGAACGAAATGGAATTCAATGCTTTTTTAGGCCCCAGGATTAAGTTTTTGCTACAGCATAAAGGATTCGTTCACGGCCCGTCCGTTGAGGCTCTTTTCTCTCTTGGTGAAGATTTTCTTACTATTCCCATGGAATATCATGCGGGATTTGCCATTTTCGATTCTTCCTATCAAATGGGGAACACTCTCTATATGCGGGATTCCGCAACAATTCTCGGAACTGTTTTCGGGGGTGTGAATTATTTTGTCGATCAAAGCGGGACATTATTTGAAACCCCTTTTTATTATCCCTATATTGGATTCGGATTCGGATCTATCTCCGACTATCTCGATACGGGAGCTCTCTTTGAATTGGGTGCGGAAGCTGTTTTCGAATATATCGACGGTGAATTTACAAAGGGAATTAAGATGATGTTCAATTATGTTTATGCATCAAGTTTCTGATATCCGCTCCCCGGAAAAAATAAAAAAGTAATAGCCCTATGTCTTTTTGTGGGGTAAAATGAACATCTCAGTCTTTTCCTGCTTCGGCGGAGAGGAAAAGGGATTGTAAAAAGTTGTTAAAAAAAGGAAGGTGAGAAATGAAAGCTGCTCATATTAATCCTTTTCTGGATTCCACAATTAATCTCTTCAATAATATGCTGGGCCAGGAGCCCCGGGTAGGTCAGAAAGTGCTTCTGAAGAGCCTGCATACCCACCGGTGGGATATCTCCGGGGTTATCGGCATCACCGGTTCCGCCGAGGGGGTCGTGGCGCTGCGCTTGACCAGGCGCATGGTGGAAGCTCTGCTGGAGCGATCCGGCCTGTCTCCCGAAGGGGGGCAGGAGGAAGAGAGCAGGGAAATCATCAGCAGTATGGTCGGGGAGATGACCAATGTCATCGCGGGAAACGCCCTGGGAAGCATCAAGCAGTTCGAAATGGATATTACCGTTCCCTTCGTGGTGCAGGGGCAGGATCACTCCATCTCCTGGCCCCGGAACAATCCGGTTATCGCCATTCCCTTCAGTTCGGCCCTGGGCCACTTCGAAGTGGATGTGAGTCTGAAGGAGAACTATCTCTACTCCATTCTGGGAGAAGCGGGTCTGGCCTGACGGGCCGTCTTACCCTCGGGGGGACTCTTCCCGGTAACTCAGAATCTCCTTTTCCAGAAAATCCCCGTAGTCGCTTAACGCCTTGATGATGACTTTTCCCCGGGCGTCCACCTCTTCGGACTGGCGCAGATTCTCCAGACGCTTACGGAACTCCCCGAAATCGGAGGCATTCTGAACCGGCGGGAACAGAAGCCGTCCGGCGCAGTAGCTCCTCCACTGCCGGGCCCTGTCCGCAGGCAGGGTCTCGGGAAAATTCCTTCCCGTAAAGCGTCGCAGCATCTCCGGCAGGCGGGGGTCGCGGAAAGGGGGCTGCAGTTTATAGAGATTCTCCGGCAGGGTGTTGTGTACCAGCTCGAAACAGGCCTTGTCGTCATCCCGGAAGAATCCCCCCGAATATATCTGCCCGTCCGGGTCTTCCTTCACCGGCGGGGCCGATGAATCGGAGCTCTCCTTCTCGAACACCTGGCGGACTTTCTGAATGATCTCCCTGTGGGAGAGCAGCTTCTGCCGGTGGATTTCGCACCGAATACGGTCCAGCCCCAGTCGCTCCTCCGCCTCGGGGGTCAGCGTTGTCAGAGGGGCAAGAACGGGACATTTATTTATGTGGATGCCTTTGAGGGGGATTCGGGGGGTGTCCCCCAGCTCTTCCGTACGGGTGAACACCCGGCGGCGGATCTCCTCTACGGGAAGATCTATAAGGGGCTGGGGATCGACCCGCAGGTCATAAAAATAGAGGCAGTTCCGGTTCGCCGGATCCACCGCCAGGGGGGCCATTATGGCGGTACAGCCCTTCTCCGTGGTGAGCATACCGGAAGTATGCAGGAGGGGGGTCATGTTCTCCAGCTCAATAAGAGGCCTGAGGGAGTTCTTGGTCCTCTTGTCGAAAACCCATTTGAACAGGCGGGGCTGTTTCCTCTGGATCAGTTTGGCCACTTCGATAGTGGCGTACACGTCGGAAAGGGCGTCGTGGGCGTGCTGATGGCCGATGCGGTTCGCCTCGGTCAGCTTCTCCAGGCGGATGGTGGGGCGTCCCGTCTCTTCGCTTACAGGCCAGTTGATGCCCTCCGGCCTCAGATCCCGGGTCACTCGGACCAGATCGATGATATCCCATCGGCTGTTCCCGTTGGCCCACTCCCGCTGGTAGGGATCCATGAAATTCCTGTAGTAGAGATTTCTTACGAATTCGTCGTCAAAGCGGATGCTGTTGAAACCGACCACCGTGGTGCCCGGCCGGGAAAGCTCCCTGTCGATAGCCCGGATGAAATCGTACTCGCTGAGCCCTTTCTGCAGGGTCTCCTGGGGGGTGATACCCGTCACCAGGCAAGCCTTGGGGTCGGGAATATAATCCGGGGGAATGCGGCAGTAGAGGACCACCGGTTCTTCCACCGGTTCGAAGTTGTCATCGGTACGGACAGCGGCGAACTGGGCAACCCTGTCCCAGTAGGGATTGGTTCCGAAGGTCTCCAGGTCGTACCACAGAAGAGTCTGGGCCATGGGCCCATTGTAGGTGAATCGCAGCTCTTGAACAAGGGGGCGGACTTCCTGCCCGGGGGGATAATAAAACAGAGTTCATTCATATTTCCTTTATATCTTCCTCCTATTCTGTAAACATCATTGATACGGTCCGTATGCGGCCGAAGGAGTATGTAATGCACTACAATTACCCGGCAGGTATTCACGAAGGATTTTTCGGAATGGGAAGATATTTCGGATGGGGAGGAGGCTATCTCGGTACGGCCCTGATCCTAGTCGCTCTGGCAGTCCTACTCATAGTGGTTTTCAGAAAGAACCGTTCCGGGGGGATCCGAAAAGAGGCATCCGCCCTGGAGAGACTTCAGGAACGCTTTGTGGCCGGTGAAATCAGTAAGGAAGAATTTCTGGAGAAAAAGGATATTCTGGGACAAAAATAGAGAATTCCCGGAGAATCCCTTAAGGACTCTCCGGGAGCCGGATTTACATGTTTCTAAACCGCTGGAATTCAAGAAATTCCGCGGTGTACACATCCACAGACATGGATTTTCTGCGGATTCCGAAGAGCCAGCCATTCTTCAAATGGCGGCCTATGGTGCGACATCCCCGATTACTTCGGGCAAGCCTGCTTTTGCAGATACGGTCTATGAGCTTCTTCATAGCACCCTCCCCTGGAAGTTGATAATCGTCCGCGGCTATTTAAGGGCACCCCCTTTTCTTCAGCCGTTCTGGATGATGACCTATCCTCTCACAGCTCTGAAAACGTTGCTAGGGAGTTTATTTTTATAATTAAAAACTACTCGAAAGTCGTTTCTACGTATAAGAATAAATATTTCAGAAATCTTTTGTCTTTCCCGCCGTTTCCCTTTATAATGATGACAGGAGGAATCCTATGGAATATTCTGTCCTACCGGTTAGCGAAGAGAACAGGAACAGTTTCTGCGTATGTCTGGAAGAGTGGTCCGCAGAGATAAGGGAAGCGGGAAACGGAAGATGCCTCTGGTATGAGAAAATGAAGGATCGGGGGCTGGGGGCCCTCATGGTTAAGGATGGGGACGGCACTCTTTCCGGTTTGATCCAGTACCTGCCTTCGGAATACGTTCCCCTGACGAAGGGGAATTACTACTTCATATACTGCATCTGGGTGCACGGCCATAAACAGGGAATCGGAGACAGGAGAGGCCGGGGTATGGGTACGGCCCTTCTCCGGGCGGCCGAAGAGGATGTGAGAGCGAGGGGCGCCGAGGGCCTGGCCGCCTGGGGATTGTCCCTGCCTTTCTGGATGAAAGCCTCCTGGTATCGGAAGCAGGGGTACCGCAGGGTCCAGAAGCAGGGCATGACGGAACTGCTGTGGAAGCCCTTTATCCCGGACGCCGAACCGCCCCGGTGGCTGGAACCGACCCCTCTGCCGGAAGAGTTCTACGGGACTCCGGGCCGGGTGAGAGTCCACTCCTTCACGAACGGGATATGCCCTGTTACCAATCTGGCCAATATACGGGCGGCAGCCGTGGCGACCCGGTGGGGCGACCGGGTGGATTTCAGGGAGAC
>JAFGPQ010000119.1 GCA_016936115.1 Spirochaetales bacterium
AGGGGCTCCTCTTCCCCGGAGAACTGGTACATGAAGGAGAGGGCCATAAACAGGATGAGCGCCGCCATAAGGCTCAGAAGAAGAAGATACCACTTATTCAAATCGTCACCTCCTGCTCGGCAGCGGGAATGCGCACCCGGATCAATGTCCCCTCCCCGGCGGTGCTCTCGCAGGTCAGGCCGTACTCTTTGCCGAAGTAGATGCGTATGCGCTCGTGCACGTTGTGCACCCCCATGCCCTGGCGGGAGCGGATAGACCGCTCCTCCGGCGGCGTTTCCAGGCCCCGTATCAGATCGGCCAGCTGGGTTTCGTTCATTCCCTGCCCGTTATCCCGCACTTCCAGTATCACCGATCCCTCCTCCCGGTAGCCGCTTATGGTGATCAGCCCTACGTAATCGGTCTCCTTTATACCATGGTAGATGGCGTTCTCCACCAGGGGCTGCAGGGTGATCTTGAGGGTGATCATCTCGTACAAGTCCGGGTCCACATCGATCTCGTAGGTGAATTTATCCCGGTAGCGCATCTCCTGAATCGTCAGATAGGAGCGCACATGCTCGATTTCGTCCCGTATGGGAATCAGCTCCCGGCCCTTGCTGATGCTGATGCGGAACAGCTTGGACAGGGCCGAGGTCATCTGCACCACTTTCTCGCTCTGCCCCATCTCTCCCATCCAGATAATGGAATCCAGAGTATTGTACAGAAAGTGGGGATTGATCTGCGCCTGAAGGGCCTTCAGGTCACTCTTGCGCTTCAGTTCCTGTTCCCGGGTGTTCGCTTCCATCAGCTCCCTGATGCGGGTAACCATGATGTCGTACTCCCGGGCCAGCTCACGTATCTCGTCGGAGGCCATGATATTCCCCACAAGACGGAACTCCCCCGTGTCCACGGACTGCATGATCCCCTGAAGCTTCTTGATAGGTTTGGTGATGCCCGAAGTAATCCGGTTCGTGGCCAGGCCGACGATGAGAAACATCACCAGCCCCAGTAGAGAGTAGAGCCCCTGCACCGACTGCCAGTCCGTCACGATGTCCCTGTCGTAGACCACGCTCACCACATGCCATCCGGTGATGTCCGATGTCTGGGTCATGAAGTAGCGGTCCCCCTCCTGATAGGGGTCTTCGCTCCGGCTCTCAACCAGGGCCATGATTTCTTTGACCGGCTCCTCTTTGATGCTGGAGTAGACCAGCTGCTGGGTGGGATGGAACACGTAGTTCCCCTCCCGGTCCAGAATGAAGTTGTACCCCCGCTTTCCCACGGTCAGGGAGCGACAGAGTTCGTTGATCCTCTTGAATTTCAGATCCACCAGAAGTATTCCCAGAATGCGCCGGTCCTCCCGGGAGAGGATGGCCCGGCTCAGGGAGATGACCCAGGAATAGCGGTCCTGAATCAGATTCTGCACGTATGAGGAGGAGACCACCGTCCGGTCGAAGGCTTCCGCAGCGCCGGTGTACCAGGCTTTGTCCCGCACCGTGGTCCAGGGGTTGATGCGCACCCCCTCTTCGCTGGGAATGATCTCCCCGTTGTATCCCAGGACCAGTATGTCGGAGATATCCTCCCGGGTGCGGGCGTAATTGTTCAGCCTCTGATGGACGACCGCCGTCAACCGCTCCCGGTCCCCCGAGTCCAGGGGATCGGCCCCGTCGCCGAAGAGGAGCTGTATGTCCTCATCCTCGGAGACGGCCCGATAGATCTGCTCCATGCTGGTGATGTAGGAGTCCATCTGGAACACCAGCTGCTTGAGCATGGCCCGGTTGTTGTCCAGGGTGGAACGGCGGACCGTATTCATGGTAAAGCGAAAGGAGACGAGCTGCATGATAAAGATGGCCGCGAAGATGAGCAGGGTGAAAATGGCGTAGATGCGGGAGTCCAGAGTCCCGAAGGGACGGGGGGAGAGTTCTCTTTCTCTCATCGGCTGCGGCTCCGACGGTACTCCATGGCGGTCATACCGGTCTGCTTCTTAAAGAGGAGGCTGAAGTACCGGGGATCGGCGTAACCCACCTTCTCGGCCACTTCGTAACCCTTGAGATCGGTGCTCAGGAGCAGGTTTTTCGCTTCCCTCATCCGGCAGGCAGTCAGATATTCCACAAAGGTTTTCCCGGTCCCCTCCTTGAAGAGCAGGCTGAACTGACTGGTGGAGAGATACAACTCGTCGCAGATATCCTGCAGGGAGAAACGGCTGTCCCCGTATCGCTCCTCGATGATAGCCCGGGCCCGGTCTATGCGCGTCAGGAGAATATCGTTCCGCCGCCTTTCTATCTGCCGGTCAAGCCGCTCAATCATATCGGTAAAGAACTCCCTGGCCCTCTCCAGGGAGGTGAAGGCCTCACCCTCAAGGGGAAGGATCTCCTCCTCCGGCGCCAGCAGGCCTATCTCCACGGCGAAGGAAGTGATCATGTAGTAGAGCTTGATCAGACCCGCCTTGAGCTGGTCCTCGGTTATATTGCGTGTTTCCAGGTAGCCCAGGAGCTCTTCGAAGGCGTCCCGGCCCTCCAGGCTCCCTCCGGTCTTGAGACCGGAAATAATCCGGTTGCAAAGACGGTTGAACTCGGGGGCGCTCGGCTTTTCCCTGTTCCCGATGTCCCGGGCTTTCGAAAAGTGCGTTAACCCCATAATCCGGGAGTATTCCACCCCGTTGACAGCGCCCCCGTAGGAGCGGGCCAGTTCGGTGCTTACCTCAACCGTATCGCCGAAGCCGATGGACAGGGGCCGTCCCCGGGCCGCGGAGAACCGGCGGAACGCCTCCTCCGAAAGCCGGTCGGAGCGGGTTTCCAGAGCGTCCCGTGTCCGGTCCTGCAGAAGAATGACCAGATCCTCATCGGGATTGAAGAAAACCCGATCGTCCTCGTCGGTTCTCTCCTTAAGGAATTCCGAAAGAGAGAGCCGGTCCAGATCGCTCATACCCGGGGGAAAGGAAATCAACAGTATCCTGTAGAATCCCTCCAGGTCGCGCCAGCCGAAAAAATCCTTGCGCAGCCCCAGGGCTTCCCGACCGATTCTTCCCGTGGAGAGACGGTAGAGGAAACGCTCCCTGAGCAGGGGGAAACTCTGGTCCAGCTTCATCTGCAGCTCATCCTGAATCCGCCGGCGTTCTCTCTTCTCGTTCAGCTCCTTCTCCACCGTCTCCAGAACCCGTGAAAGCTCGTTCCGGGTGATCGGCTTGAGAAGGAACTCCCGCACCTGGTTCTTGATCGCCTCCTGGGCATATTCGAAATCGTCGTAACCGGTAAGGAGAATGACCGTGATATGGGGAAACCGCTCTCCCAGGACCCGGCTCAGCTCCAGGCCGTTCATACGGGGCATATTGATATCGGAAAGGACCACGTCCACCTGATTCGCTTCTATGAAATCCAGCGCCTCCTGCCCCTGTTCGAATACGCCGATCAGATTAAATCCGTTCTCCCCCCAGGGGAGACAGCTGGAAATTCCCTCCCGGATAATGGCTTCGTCGTCCACCAGAATCATGTTGTACATTTACTAAACTTCCCTTATGACACTTTATTATATTCAGAAATTTCCCTTTGTAAACATTTTTCTTAAACCCCGGAAGAACAGAAATTAACAAGTTTATTAAAGAATAATTAATCTTTTCACGGTAACTATTATCATTATTGGTGGTATATTAATTATATAGAATAACGGGCAGTTTCCCCTCGGGAACGATCCGGAGAGGTATTTTTTGCATTATGAAAGACAGGAAACTGGCCCTGAAGCTTCGAAAGAGCTACGGCCATTACAGCTTTGAACCGTCCCTTTATGATGGACGGTCTTTCTTTTTTTACAGGGAAGGAGAAATCAATCCGGGCGAGACGGAGCAGAAGATTCTGGACCGCCTGTACAAGAGCAAAGGGGATATTTTCTTTCCCGAACTCCTGGAGCTGAGGGAAGATCCGAACTTCCCCGAGATTTACTACACCCCCGACTTCTCCCGGCCCCAGCGTCTCCGGCTGAATCTCATTGACGAGTGGGCTGTCGGATTTCAGTTTGATTCCTTTGACCGGAACAATCCCCTCTTCACCCCGGTCATTTATCCCGGGGCATCCCGCACCGAGGAAAGCGCCCTGCCCCTGAGGGGAGATTTCTTTCAGAACTACCACTACCTCTACACCATGGACGGGGACAGAATCCATCTTCTGCTCCGGGATCATGTACTCACGGAAGTCATAAAGAGCTTCCGCAACAGCGACCTCTTCACCATGCAGGAAGCCATGGAAATCCTGGAGGGATTTGAGCTCCAGGGAATTCAGATCTGTGATGATTTTCCAGAATTTGAGTACCGGGACCTGAACAGCAGCCCCATCCTGGAGATTTCCCAGGGACGGCGCAGCGAGCTCCACCTCATCCTCTACTTCGATTACGAGGGACTCCTGCTGCCCTTCCGAAACGCCGATGAGAGCATTATTCTGAATAAAAACGCCGATCTGATCCAGTTCAGCCGGCGGGATACGGTATTCGAGCAGGCGATCTGCAGCCGCTGTCTTTTCACTTTCGGACCGGAAGTGCATACGAAGATATACGGGGCCGTGCGCTATTACAACTTCGCCCTGACCATGGAACAGGATGAATTCCTGGCGAAATACGGCCAGGCCCTTCTGGATTACGGCATACTGCTCAAGAGGAAGCGGGATAAGAAGAGCATCCTGGGCCGGGGGGGCGTCTCCTTTCGCATCCGGGAGGACAACGACTGGCTGAACATCGAAGCGGTGATAACCTCCGAAGAGGGAGAGGATCTCGTCGAGATGGACGTGAGCCTCCTGGACCAGAACTATGCCGCTGGAAAAAAGGGTCTGTATATCATCGATGAGAAGCAGATAGAACAGCTCAAAACCCTTTACGGCCTGGGTCTGGGAAAAAACGGGATTATCAAAACCAGCCGGAACAATATCGGCCTGATCAATCTCATATTCGACTCCCTTCAGGATCGGGAACATGAAACGGTGCAACGCCTCAAGGAACTGGAACGGAAGATCGAAGAGTTCGACATTTCCGAGAATTTCCCCTGCGGAGAGAATTTCAAAGGCACCCTGAGAGACTATCAGCAGGCCGGGGTAAACTGGCTCCATTTCCTTCATAAAACGGGGCTCAACGGTTGCCTGGCCGATGACATGGGTCTGGGAAAAACCGTTCAGACCCTGGCCCACCTGCAGAATCTCTACGACCGGGGAGAACTGAACCGAGTGCTTATCATAGCTCCCGTGAGCACCCTGCCCAACTGGGAGAAGGAGATAAGCCGCTTCACCCCGGATTTCACCTACCTGCGCCACTCCGGCACGGACAGGACCAGCTCCACCACGGAACTGAAAGAGCCCCTGATCACCCTGGTTAGCTATCAAACCCTGCGGAACGACATTCCCCAGTTCAAGAATATCGATTACAGCTACGTTATACTGGACGAGGCGCAGTACATTAAAAATGCGGATACCCAGGCCTTCAAGTCCGTACGGATCCTCAAATCCCAACACCGCCTCTCCCTGACCGGAACCCCCGTGGAGAACCGGACCATGGACCTCTGGTCCCAGATGGATTTCCTGAATCCGGGACTGCTCGGGCCGGCGGGCCATTTTCATAAGCGCTTCATTATACCCATCGAGGAGCAGAAAGACCGTGAGAAAAGGGATCAGTTGCGTAAAATCGTTTATCCCTTCATTCTCCGCCGCAAGAAGGAGGACGTACTCAAGGACCTGCCCCCCCGTTCAGAGATCGTCCGCTACACCGAGATGGCCCCGGACCAAGCCGCCCTCTACCGGGCCCTTCTGGAAAAATACCGCGGGGAGATCCTGCAGCTCGCCGACGAAAAGGGTGTCGCCGGAGCCCGTTTCGACATCCTCCAGGCCCTGATGCGCCTGCGCCAGGCCGTCCTCTTTCCCGCCATGCTGGGCGAGGAGTATGCCGATATCAGCTCACGCAAATTCGATGTGCTCACCCTGCACCTGAAGGACATCATCTCCGAAGACCACAAGGTGCTCATCTTCTCCCAGTTCGTGAAGAGCCTGGACCACATCCGCACCTGGCTGGAGGAGGAGGAGATCGAATACTCCTACCTGGACGGCTCCACCAGGGACAGGCAGAGCGAGATCGACGCCTTTCAGGAGGACCCGAACCGCAGCGTCTTCCTCATCAGTCTCAAGGCGGGAGGCACGGGCATCAACCTCACCGCGGCGGATTACGTGATCATTTTCGACCCCTGGTGGAACCCCGCCGCCGAAGCCCAGGCCATCGACCGGACCCACCGCATCGGCCAGACCCGACCGGTCACCGCCTTCCGGCTCATCATGAAGGATACCATAGAGGAAAAAATCCTGGAGATGCAGGAACGGAAGAGAAAGCTGGTGGACGATCTGATTACCACGGAGGAATCCCTTTTCAAGGAGATGTCCCGGGAAGATCTGGAGGAGCTTTTCAGGCTGGGGTGATGGGCTTCGCGCTGCGCGCGGGTTACGGGTTGCGGGTTTTTGCCTTGTGAAAAATGTAATATCCCCCGGCGAATATCAGCCCATAGCCGATGAGGCTGTACAGATCGGGCCTTTCCGAAAAGAAGACAATCCCCAGGAGGCTCGCGAAGACGATCTGGGAGTACTGATAGATGGAAACTTCCCCGGCGGGGGCGTATCTGTAGGCCGATGTCAGAAGGAACTGTCCCCCCGCTGCGGTTATGCCCGCCCCCAGCAGAAAAAGGGCCTGAGCCGGTGAAGGGAGGACAGGGTTCACAAGGAGCACGGGCAGGCAGATGACCGTAGAGATCAGAGAGAAATAGAAAACGATGGTATAACTGTCCTCCCTGCCTCCCAGATAACTAACCAGAGTATAGGCAAGCCCCGCCGCCACAGCGGAGAGAGCGCAGATGACAGCCGGACCGGTGGAGGAGAACTGGAATCCCGGCTTGATGATCAGGGCCGAACCGGCCAGGGCCAGGATGAGGGCTGTCAACTGGAACAGACGAATCCGGTTCTTCAAAAGGATCCGGGCGAAAACAATAACAAAGAAGGAGCTCAACTTGTTCAGCATAGAGGCGTCGGCGATAATCAGCCTGTCTATGCTGTAGAAGTAGAGCAGAATGCCCAGGGAGCCTACAAGGCCCCTTAGAATCAGAATCTTGCGGTTCTCCCTCTTGCCCCACAGGGTCTGCCTTTTCACCTGGAGAACGGAAAAGGCGATGAGGAAACTAATCAGATTCCGAAAGAGGGCCTTCTCCATAAAGGGCAGATCTCCCGCCTTTTTCACGAAGGCCGTCATAAAAGCGAAGAAAAGAGCCGAGCCCAGCATGAGGATGATGGATTTAGTCTTGGGAGAATTCCCGTAGGGCCTCATCCCTTGATCAGCTGCAGGAACTCTTCCCGGGTGGCCCGGTTTTTCTGAAAGGCCCCCAGCATGCTCGAAGTGGTCATGAGGGAGTTCTGCTTCTCCACCCCCCGCATCATCATGCACATATGCTTGCACTCCATAACCACGCCGACCCCCACCGGATCCACCGTGTCCATGATCGCCCGGGCGATCTGCGCCGTCAGCCGTTCCTGAATCTGCAGCCGCCGGGAGTACATCTCCGCGATCCGGGCCACCTTGCTGACCCCGATCACCTTGTCCCGGGAGATATAGCCCACGTGACACTTCCCGTAGAAGGGCAGCAAATGGTGCTCGCACAGGCTGTACACCTCGATATCCTTGACGATGACCATGTTATTCGCTTCGGAAGTGAAGACGGCCCCGTTCACAACCTCCTCCAGGGTTTCCGAATAGCCCTTTGTCAGGAATTCCCAGGATTTGGCGGTCCGTTCCGGCGTATTCAAAAGGCCTTCCCGTCCCGGGTCCTCCCCCAGTTCCATAAGGAGTTCTCTCATAAGCTCTTCTACTCTGTCGCGGTTCACAGGCCACCTCCGGATGGTCCTACTATAGCCTTTTTCATCCCATTTGGGCACCCCCGTCCTCTGCTGACCCCAGCAAGGTTGGTAAAATTAGGAATTTCCCCATTCGACTATAGGAAATATCCCATATCGGTAGAAAGATGAGATCTCCGGTGGCGAATTCCGCCGTTTTCCCCTCTTGGCACACCCCTTGCAATATACCAGTTAGTGGCGCACACGAAAATATCAAACCAGGAGAGCCGGCAGGGATCGGCTCCAAGGAGGATGTAATGGGAAACGCAAGAAGATTCAAAGACATAGTAAACGCTAATTTCAATGCCATGCTGGACAAGGCGGAAGACCCGGAAAAAATGGTCAACCTGATGATGAGGGAGATGGATGACAATCTGGTCACCCTGAAAAAATCCTGTTCGGACAAGGTGGCCGAGAGGGTGATGCTTACCCGGGAAATAGAAGTGCTTACCGAGAAAATCGCCCAGTGGAAGGAAAGGGCCGAGCTGGCCGTGGCGAAGGGCAAGGACGAACTGGCAAAAGAGGCCATTCAGGCCCGCCAGCGCTGTGAAGACGATAAGGCCTTCCGGGAGAAGGATTACGAGCATATCGGCCGTATTCTGGAAGAGACCAAAGGCCAGATCGCCATCGTGGAAAAAAAGCTGGAAGAGGTTCAGCAGAAATACCGCCTGCTCATTCAGAGAGGCATCCACGCCGCCGAGAAAAAACGGGTGGGCCAGGTAATGGACCGGGTTTCCGGCACGGACGTGCTGACCAGGTTCGACCAGCTGGAAAACCGTATCGAACGGATGGAAGCGGAAGCGGAAATTTCAGGAAAAGCCAAAACCGGCTCTTTCGACAGGGAATTCGTAGATCTGGAACAGGAAGCCCGGGTGGACGAGGAGCTGGCCGCGTTAAAGAAAGCCGCCGCCAAGCCGGCTAAATAGGAAACTCCCTTAGGAAAGATAATAAGCATCCTAATGGCAGCATAGTCTCTCTTTTTTGGGCGTCCCCGTTCTCCCGGGGCGCCCCCTTTTTTATATCAGGGGAAAGGTTATCTCCTGAACCGTACCGTCTTCCCGATACATGCGGTACTCCCCGCCGATCTGTTTGCACAGAAGCCTTACAATCATCAGGCCGAAACCCTTCTGCGTCGTCTGGTCGGCCTCGGCGGGAAAGGGAACCCCGTTATTGAAGATGCGGATGCGGATTTCGCTCCCCCTTCGGATAACGGAAAAGCCGATATGCCCCGAGCCGTTTCCGGGAAAACCGTATTTGAAGATATTGGTAATCAGTTCGTCCACGATAACGCCCAGGGGAAAGAGCTGCTTCTCCTCCAGGACAATATCCTCCACATCCCAATTCACAGCGATCTGTCCCTTTTCCGGATAGATTTCCAGAAGGGAATCCACGATTCCACGAAAGTAACCGATGATAGACAGGCCCTTGAAGTTTCCCGTTTCCAGCAGCTTGTTATAGAGAAGGCTTATGCTCTGCAGCCGTGCCAGGGCCTCCTGCAGAACATCCTTCGCTTCCCTGTTGGTGCTCATCCGGGACTGCAGGGAGAGGAGATTGGACAGGGTGGCCAGATTGTTTTTGATGCGGTGATGCATGGCCTTGACCACCAGCTCGTCCTTTTCCAGCTGCTCCCTTAGCTGTTTTTCCGTATCCTTTCTGTCCCCGATATCACGGGCGATACTCAGAATGGATTTCTTCCCGTGATACCGTATGAGGCTGGAAGAAACTTCAACCGGTATGGTCCGGCCGTCACGGGTGGTATGGACCGTTTCAAAGACCTGAATCTGATCCCCCTCCATCATCTGCCTCAGATTCCGGACCTGTTCTTCCGTAAGATTGCGGTCCACGCAGGATAACCCTCTGCGGATCAGTTCTTCCCGGCTGTATCCCAGCTGCTCCACCGCTTTGTCATTCACATTGATGATAGGCCCGTCCATATCTATGACCCAGACCGATTCGTTCATGCCGTTGATGATATCCCGGTAAGTGAATTCTTCGGATGAAGCATCGTCTCCCTCCCTTCGGGCGGAATCCCGCAGCCCCTTTTTCACGGCGCTGAGAATTACCGGGACACTGGAATTCTCATCCAGGCATCCGTACACCTCATCGGAACACTCAGAACAATCCTCTGAACTGAGAATGCATATCAAAAAATATGCCGATCGGATCGAAAGGGGGATCTGGGGATACCGGTCGCCCGGCAGGAGAATCACTCCGAGTTTTTCACCCTTTCCTTCGCCGGCGAGATAGGCGGCGCAGGAATGGGTTTTCTTCACAGCGAAGCCGTTCAGCGTCAGTATGTCCTCATATCTTTGTATAACCGCCGATCCGTCATCAATCAGCAAAAGGGCGGCCGGATTATCTTTCATTACCTATCCATTGTTTTATTATGATATTTGAAAGTATAATTCCCCCCGGGAGAAAATACAATTTTCAGAGCTTACAAATTTGTAATAGGACAGAAAGATAAAAGAAAGGTTTATCCCTTATATTCAGAGTGTAAGATACGAAAAACCAATGGAGGAAATACCATGTCAACGGTTAAAAAAAATAGAGTTGCTTTCATAGTTATTTCATTGATATTGCTGTCCCTGACAACTCCCGCCTGGAGTCAGACCAACAGCTGGTACGATACGGCCCACGCCCTGCAGCAGGCGTTCCGGCAGGTATCCTCGGATGTTCTCCCCGTAGTGGTGGAGATCGATGTCACCCAGTACGTGGAAAGACAGAACACACAGTTTTCCATGGAGCAGTTCTTCTTCGGCATGCCGAACGGCCAGCAGCCGAACCAGCCCAATACCCAGAAATTCGAACAGCAGGCACTGGGTTCGGGAGTCATCGTGGAACAGAGGGGCAAGACCGTATACATTCTCACGAACAACCACGTGGTGGGCAATGCGGACAAAATAAGCGTATCCCTCTACGACGGACGCTCCTATGATGCGGAACTGGTGGGAACCGATCCCAATAAGGATCTGGCCCTTGTCTCCTTCGACACGAATGAAAGGATTCCCGTGGCTCAGCTGGGCAACTCGGACGAACTGCAGGTGGGCGACTGGGTCCTGGCCGTGGGCAACCCCATGGGATTCGAGTCCACCGTTACCCAGGGTATCATCAGCGCGAAGAGCCGCCGGGAAGGACCGGACAGCACGGGATTCACCGATTACATTCAGACCGATGCGGCCATCAACCAGGGGAACTCCGGCGGAGCACTGGTGAACCTGGACGGCGAAGTGGTGGGCATCAATACCTGGATCGTCTCCCAGTCCGGAGGCAGCATCGGCCTGGGATTCGCCATCCCCATAAACAACGCCAAGAAGGCCATAGACGACTTCATCACCAAGGGTAACGTGGAATACGGCTGGCTGGGAGTTCACATGGGCACCCTGACGGACAACGTGGCCCAGAGCATGAATCTGGACGGCAAAAAGGGAGCCTTCGTCTTCAACCTTTACCAGAACTCCCCCGCCATGGACAGCGGACTGGAGCCGGGAGACCTGATTACCACGGTTGACAATAAGCCTATCGAAACCAGTACCGATCTTATCAGCACCATTGCCAACGACAGCCCCGGTGCATCGGTCAACGTGACCTATATCAGAAAGGGCCGGGAGTACAATACGGATGTCACCCTGGGTATCAGAAACGATCAGACCGCTAACGGCACGAAGATAACCCTGTGGCCCGGCTTCATTGTATCGGAACTGACATCGGAGATGCGTGACCAGATGGGGCTGAACCGGAATGCGGGGAACCTGCTCATAGCGAATGTGATCGCCGACAGCAAAGCGGCGGCTCTGGGACTGCAGAACGGAGACGTGATCAAATCGGTTAATAGAAAGAACCTGAAGGATATGGGCGATTTCTACGACGCCATCAACAGGAGCGATGAACTGAATATCACCGTAAACAGAAGGGGTTACGAATTCGACTACACCCTGTCACTGAACTGACAGCCCCCTCGATTATATAGATGGGTCCTTCCCCGCGGGAGGGGCCCTTTTTTTATCTGTCCCGGTACTGACTGGGACTCAAGCCGGTAATCTTCTTGAAAGCCCGGCGAAAGGAGTACACGTTGGAGTATCCCACATCCTCTATGAGATCCTGAATCTTCCTGTTCTCTCTTTCCAGAATTTCAATGGCCTTGCCGATACGAAAGTCCTCCAGATAGGTGGAGAAATTCGTACCGGTCTGCTCCTTGAAGAAATGGGAGAGGTACCCGCTGGACATATTGAACCGGGACGAAACGGAGATCAGGCTGATGTTGATATCCCGGTAGTTCTCCCTGAGATAATCCAGTATCTCGTCTTTGAGCCTGTCGTTACGGCTTTTCTTATTGTCACTGATAAACCGGCAGATTTCGCTGTAGACCTCCCGGATCTCCTCTACGACCAGATCAGCCTCCCGGGAAACATCTATCCCCTGCATTTTCAGGCATAATTCGCTGAAAAGGGAGTTGTTCAGGTCCATCCGGTAGAAGGTGTTTCTCAAAAGATCGAAGTAATAGCCCCGGAGCTTTCTGTCATGAAAAAGATGGCTGTTCTTCTCTATATTGCTTTTATAAACAGTAAGAAAGGAGTCGTACTCCCCCGCCCGGGCCAGATAGAGAATGCGGTTTTCCACTTCAAGGGAATAATGGATATCGGTGGTATTCCTCTCGCTGGGAATATACCATCTCCCCTGCCCGCTCCTGTCGGTGTCGATACGGTTCAGCACGTCCCGGGCATTATCGTAGGACTGGCTCATCAGTTCCAGAGAATCCACGAAGGTACCGCCCCCCCAGACCGGAATCAGACCGTACTCCCGCCGTAATATTTCCACCGATTCCTTCATAAGCCGTTCCGTCGTGCCCCTGCTCTCATCGGCTGACTGGTCGTTCCAGCTGAAAATGAGGGAATACTCCGATTCTCCCAGAGTGATGATATGAATGCGGCAGGAGCATTCATGCTGCAAAAGGAGCTCGTCCAGCAGCAGACGCCCCAGAAGACCCTCTTCCACGGTATTCATGGATTGGCTCTCCTCGGAGGGAAAGAGATTGATGCAGACCACTGTGTACAGGTCCGCCGCAATGTTCAGAGAAAGGAAATCAATGCTCCTTTTGATGTCCTGAAGATTCTTGAACTCACCGTTCAGAATACGCAATAGGGTCATCTCCCGCAAATGGGCCCGCTGCATGGCCACCCGGTCGTTCAGGGAGCTGTTGTCACTGACAAGGGAGGATATGGAGTTCTGAAGCGTCTCGAAGGGATCCCGGATCTCCCCCTCTTCATCGGCAGAGGTGTTTCTCAGAACATCCTGAATCTTACTCAGGGGCTTCGCATTTCTGCTGGAGAAAAACAGGGAGAGGAGAATCCCCACGAGCAGGGTGAAAGAGGATATCACCATGGCCATGTTCCGGATGTAATGGAGCCGGTGGAGGAGCACCGGTTCGGGGGTCAGCACCCGATAAGTGAGATCGGAATAATCAGAATGGACAGTAACCATGAGCTTGCGCCCGTCCCGGGTGGAGATCCGCTCCCCCTCTTCCGACCCGGCCTCGTCACTGATCAGGGCGAATTCCTCCTCCGACCCTCCCAGGCGTGTGATGGGAACTCCTTCCCGCGTGCTGACGTAGATGCTCACGTCTTCGGAGATCTGGACCCGGGAGAGGTACTCGTTGAAAATATCGTTATTCAGGAATATCACCACCAGGCAGTAGGTCCCCGGCTTGTAGTGAATGGGAAAACGGATGAGAACGGGTATGCGGTTTACCTGATACCCCTCCAGGTGGAATGTGTCTGCGGGAAGAAAGGTAAGCATGTGCCTCTCCCCTTTCAGGTTGCGGAGCCAGTCCTCTTTGGTATAATTCCCGTAATCGATCATGCGGTCGAAGAAGAATCCGCCCTCGTAGGAGGTATTGTTGACCAGGACCTGGCCGCTTTCGGGAAGATAGACAAAATAGCCGGCGAAAAAGGCCCTGGTGAGAATATGGGAGTTCAGGTTCTTCACCACCCCGGCCATCTTATAGTAGAACCGACCGTCCAGAGGCCTCTCGCTATAGGCCAGGGAGTTGAAATCATCGTCCAGATTGAGACGGGCCACGAGGGCTACAGCGTCTTCCAGGCTTTCGTCCAGAATGAGGGTGGTCTGTCCGATGATCGCCTTGTTGGCGGCGACCGCCTCTTCGTAAACGGAGTCCACGCTTTCGTTATAGAAAAGAATGGCCGTCAGAACAGGAAAGATAAGAATAAAGATATAGGAAAATAAAAAGCGTTTGAAAAAGGATCTTTTCCTGTGCGTTTTCCGGGACATGATCCATAATAGCCGCATTTCGGGAAAAAAGCATCCCCGAAATGCGGCCAGTTCATTGACTATCCGTTTTACCGGATTGTTATTTGCTGTTCAGTTCCGCCAGAATAGTGGACATGCCCAGCTTTTCCGCTTCCGCTTTGTAGAATTCCAGTCCTTCCACGGGCTTCATATCGCCGATGGCAATTTTGGAAATAACCTCTTCTCTCAGGGCCTTCAGATCTCCGGAGACCTTTATATGGGTCTTGGAAATGGGAATAAGCTGCTGCTGTACAGCGCTGGCTCTGTGCATGGCCACGGAGTTTTCGATGCGGTATTCCAGCTCGAAGGGATTGTCGATGGACCAGGGGGCGGGCTGCAGTTCGGGATGGATGTAGGCTTTGGGGAAAGTCTTTTTGGGATCGTCCAGCTCGGGCAGGAATTTGTGGGTGGCCGGATCCCAGTGAACCCCCTCGACACCGTATGTGAAGAGCATCTGTCCTTCCGCTCCGTCATGCATATACTCGATGACGTTCTCGAAAACGAAATCCGGATTCTTGGCTGCCACGGTAATGGCGTGCTGACCGGCCAGTCTGTTGTTATAGTGACTGCCCTTTATGGCGGGAATGGGAACGAACTCGGCGGAGGAGCCGGCGGGACCGTTCTTTACACCGTCTTCGAGGGTTACGTTCCAGGTACCGGACCAGTAGGTGAATACCCCCACATTGCCGGAGTAGGTTTTCTCCCGGCAGGTGGAAGTCTTGTTGGTGAAAGCTTCCGGATCGATCAGCCCTTCCTGATAGCAGAGAGCCAGTCTTTCCATGGCGCCCACGAATTCGGGCTGGGCCAGACCGTCCACCCACTTTCCGTTCTTCATGGTAAAGTCGGCGATACCGTCCTGAAAGATGTCTCTCATATACATATCGTCTTTCACGCCGGGGGCCACGTAGGCGATGGTATCGTCCTTGCCGTTCCCGTCGGGATCGCTGGTGGCGAAGGCCTGGAGCATGGCATAGTATTCGTCCCATGTGGCGGGAATATCCAGATTCAGTTTATCGAGCCAGTCCTTTCTCACATAGGAGATGCAGCCGCCTCCCGTGTTGTATCCCACGGAATAGATTTTTCCGTCGGCGAAGCGGACCGATTCAAGATACTGCTCGGGAATGGCCTGTATTTTCTCGGATCCCTTGATCTGCTTCGTAATATCCTGAATAGCCCCTTCCGCCACATAGGTGGAAAGATGGGGCGTATCGAGTTCGATCACGTCGGGGATATCGCCGGAAGCGAAGGCCAGCTGGATTTTCTCATAATACTCGTTGTGGGCGGGCTGGGTAACTATCAGATCAATACCGGTCAGCTCCTTGTACTTGGCAAGGAAAATGTCCATGCCCCACTCGGGCCTCAGAAAGGTGGTATCGAAAATGGCCGTGATTTCGCCGGGGGTGGCGACGCCGCCGGCAGCGGCGTCACTCTTTCCGTTGGCGAAAAGGGCAGTCGCCGCCAGTAACAGCAGACAAGCGAGAGAAACTGTTTTCTTCATCAAAAAACTCCTTTAAATATTGTATTTCAAACCGGAGGAAAAATCATCCGGAAACGAACCTGTGGCAAC
>JAFGPQ010000120.1 GCA_016936115.1 Spirochaetales bacterium
ACCCTGGTCCCCCGATTCCAGGCCCAGGCAGAGCAGGCGGCAGCCGGATCGGGCCAGCCGGCGACACCAGGCGGGATCGGTCATCTGCTTCAGAAAGCGGCTGAATCCGTACCAGGCGGTTCCGGGGGGATTTTCGATGAGCCCCTGCAGCAGCTCCGGGCTTATCTCGCTGTCGGTCATATGTATCAGGCCCGGTTCATAGGTTTCGGTCAGGGCACGCAGCTGCTTCAGGCTCTCTTTCACGGGATTTTCCCGATAGGGGTAGTCCTCCCACTTTTCGGCGCAGAAGGTGCACCGCTTCCAGGAGCAGCTGTCAGCGGTGGAGAAGGGCAGGATGGGGACGGGAGCCACATAGCGGTTTCCGTAGAGATCCCCGTAAAAGGGGACCCCGTCCCCCCGGTACTCCCGGCCGCAGAATCGGACTATTTCCTCTTCGCCCCGGCCGGCGATAAGAGCGTCCGCGGGAAAGGGCAGCCTACCCAGGCCCGGGCTGCGGGCCCAGGAGGAGATCATCCCCCCGCCCAGGGCGATTTTCACCCGGGGAAACTCTCTTTTGACATAGCCCATGAGAGCCGCTGCGGTCAAGACCTGGCTCTGGAAGCCTATCGAAATCCCCAGACGGGTATCCCCGGAACGCAGAAGCGGCTCCAGACGACGGGAAAACCAGGGGTAGAAGGGACTCTCTTCGGGGTGGTTCAGGGCATGGCGGATATCCTCGCTCCGCAGGGGGGAGCGGCGGCTGTCCCGGTAATCCGCCGGGGTGAGGCGTATCTCCTCGGAGAGACCGGCATTCAGGAGCCGGTTCCGGTCGGCCACGTTCTTCCTGTACCGGTCGAAGGAGTCGTAGCCCCGGGGGCCGGTGAGAATCTCCAGGGTCCGGTCCGCTTTGGCCGCCTTTCCCGGAATCCGATGGAGAAGATCCTCCACCCCTTCCCGGGCTCCGTCGATCAGGTGAACCGGTTCCCCCGCTTCTTTCAGGGCGCCGGCCAGGCGGCCCAGTCCGGGGGGAGGTTCGCAGTCTCTGACGGCGGGGGGATTAAGCAGAATCATCGGAGCCCAGTATAGTATATATTTGACAGTTCCACAAAGGCGTATTACTCTTATCTGCAGAGAAAAAGGCGGGAGGCGGAAAGATGGTAATAATGATAATGGGGGTGAGCGGCTGCGGCAAAACCACCCTGGGAGAGAGATCGGCGCAGAGGCTCGGGCTTCCCTATTACGAGGCGGACGGCTTTCATCCCCGGGAGAATATAGAAAAAATGTCCAACGGCATTCCCCTTACCGACGAAGACCGCTGGCCCTGGCTCGCCGCCATTCGGGATTCCATCAAGCAGATTCAGGGAAGGGGGGATTCCGCCGTGTTAACCTGTTCGGCCCTGAAAGAGTCCTATCGCCGCTTTCTTGAAGAGGGCCTGGCCGAACCGCTCAAATGGGTTTACCTGAAGGGCTCCTTTGAGACGATTCACGACCGCATGGCCTCCCGCAAGGATCACTACTTTAAGGCGGATATGCTCAAGAGCCAGTTCGCCGCCCTGGAAGAGCCTGATTACGGGCTTATCCTGGATATCGAAAGACCCCTGGAAGAGAAGATCGAAGAAGTTATCAGCCTGGGCTGATCAGGAGAAGAGATTCTCCCGGGTTCTGATAATACGGTAAAGGGCCCGGTTCACCGGAGTTTCCACGCCCAGCTTCTTCCCTAATGAGATGAGTTTCCCTGCGAAATAATCCACCTCGGTCTTTCGTCCCGCTTCCATGTCCTGGAGCATGGAGGTCTTCCCCTCCTTTCCCAGACTGTGCAGAATCTTCCGCCAGGCGATATGGTCCTCGTCCCGCAGGTCCACCCCCGCCGCCCGGGCTACGCGGATGGTCTCTTCCATGGCCTCTTTCATCAGGTCGAAGGCATCCTCCTCCTTCTGGAATTCCCCGTATTTCGCTCCGGTCACGGCGGATGTCTGGTTGATGCCGATATTGATCATCCACTTGTACCAGAGCTCCCGCTGAATGTCCCCGGGAACGTGAAAGGCCAGTCCCGCCCGGGAGAGAAGATCCGTAAAGGCGGTCAGGGCGGGATGGTTCCTGTCGTTATCCTTCGTGCTTACCAGGAATTTCCCGGTGGTGGTGAAGTTGATCCGGTTCCCCTCCTTCACCGCATCCATGCCCAGAACGGCACAGGGCAGAACGGTAGATTCGGGGCAGCAGCTTTCCAGGAAATCCTCGCTGTCGATGCCGTTCAGCACGGAGACAATAATCGTATCCTTTCCCGCGGCCTTTCGCAGGTAGGGGGCGATCTCTTCCAGATGCATGTTCTTCACCGCTACCAGAATCAGGTCCGCCTTCCCGGTCAGATCCCCCTCCCGCGCTACGGGAAAACGATATTCCCCTCCGTTGACGGTGAATGTCCTGTTTTTCAGAGCTTCGTAGCGGTCGTCCCCGGCCAGAAAGCGGCAGTTGTCTCCCAGGGCTTTGTGAAGGGGAGGCATATAGAGCAGTCCCAGGGCGCCCACCCCGATAATGTATACCGATTCGATTTGTTTCATGGCTTCAGTATACCTCCGGAAGGATCACTATTACCAGCTTCTGACAGGGAATAGTGGGGGCCGGGAAGATTGCTCCTGTTCCGCTGGCGCCGGAATTCCCGGGGCGACAGGCCGGTGGATTTGCGGAACTGACGGCTGAAGTAATTGCTGTCCCCGAATCCGCACAACTCGGCAATCTCTCCGATGGAGGCGTCCGTATTCACAAGCTGGGAGCGGGCGGCCTGAATTCTCAGGTTCAGAAGATACTGTATGGGGGGAATGCCGTAGAGCTGGGAGAAAATCCGCTGGAACTGCCTTAAGGAGATATTCGCCTTCTCCGCTATTTCCGGAATGGTGATCTCCCGGTAGAAATCCTTTTCCATGTAGGCCAGGGCCTGCCCCAGCCGGGCGGTGGAGTCCTCGGACAGGCGGTCGGGCCGGTCGTAGCTTCGGACGATCCGTACGACCAGATCGAGCAGAATGGATTTGAGCTTGGCCTGATAGCCGGGAGCCCTGTTACGGTACTCCTCTTTCATCTCCTCCAGAAGAGTCTCCGCTTCGGCAAGCTCCGGGGTGGAAAGCTGATGGTAGTTCACCGGTTTCCGGGAATCCCCTCCCTTCTCCATGACAAAAAGGTACTGGAACCCGGCCATGGATTTCAGATCCCCTAAAAGGTTCATCATATCCTGACCGTACATGATGACGTTTATAAGTCGTAAATTCTTAGTTTCTCCGTAGCCGTGGGTGTCGCCGGGTTTGATCACGAAGGTCATCCCCGGGAGCAGATGATGGGTCAGCCCGTTGATTCGGTGGATGCCGCTCCCCCCCAGAATGGTGGTGAATTCGGTGAAATCATGACTGTGCAAGGGGTAATCCCTGTTCAGAAAGGATTCGGTCAGCGCCAGGGGGGAGCTGGAATCGAAGAGAACATCCCGGTATTTCCAAAATCGGTCCATGTCGTAATTATGCTAATTAATGTCCTGATAAGCAAGGACGGGGGCGCATTTTTCGGTCATAATGGATATATGACTATGACATGGCGCTGGTTCGGCGAAGGTAACGACAGCATTACACTGGAACAGATAAGGCAGATCCCCGGAGTGGAGGGCATCGTCTGGTCCCTCCATGACCTGCAGGCCGGGGAAGTCTGGCCGGAAGAGCGGATCAAAGAGACCATGGATCTGATTGAAAAGGCCGGATTCAACGGGGAAGTGGTGGAAAGCGTGAATATCCACGATTCCATCAAGATCGGTTCCCCGGACCGGGACAAATACATCGATATTTACATCAACACCATCGAAAAGCTGGGTAAGGCGGGCGTACGGGTCATCTGCTATAACTTCATGCCCGTTTTCGACTGGGTGCGCACCGATCTCTATAAAGAAGCCCGGGACGGTTCGAACGCTCTCTTCTACGAGAAGGCCAAGGCCGAGTCGGACCCTAAGATCCTGATCAAGGAGATTCTGGACGGGGGAAAGGACTTCACCATGCCCGGCTGGGAGCCGGAGAGACTGGCCTCCATAGAGAAGCTTTTCGATGCCTACAAGGGAGTGGACGAGGAGAAGCTGACCGCCAACTGCCGATACTTTCTGGAACGGATCATTCCCGCCTGCGAGAAGTACGACGTGAAAATGGCGGTTCATCCCGACGATCCTCCCTGGCCCATCTACGGGCTTCCCCGCATCGTGCGCAGCGCCGACCATATTCGCCGCTATTTGAAGCTGGTGGACAGCCCCTGCAACGGGCTCACCTTCTGCACCGGTTCCTTGGGAGCCAACGGGGAGAACGATCTTGTGGCCATGGCCGACGAGTTCCATGACCGGATCCACTTCGCCCACCTGCGTAACCTCAAGAGGGATCCGAACGGGGACTTTATCGAGTGCAGCCACCGGACTCAGGACGGGGATGTGGATCTGACCGGGCTTGTGGAATTGCTCCGGCGCAGAGATTATAATGGGTACTTAAGGCCCGATCACGGGCGGCATATCTGGGGCGAGGAAGAGACCTGCCGCCCCGGTTACGGACTCTACGACAGGGCCCTGGGCGTTATGTACCTTCTGGGATTATGGGACGCCTTCGGAAAGGGAGAAAGAAAATGAAACTGAATACGACAGAATTGGCAAAGGGCTCCTTCGGAAACTGGGACGGTGCCAAACCCGCCTTCGATATCGCCGCCATGCGGGAGAAGACGAAGAGCACCCCCGAGTGGGTTCATTTCGGCGCGGGAAACATCTTCCGGGGATTCGTGGCATCCAACTACCAGAAGCTTCTGGAAGCGGGAAAGGCCGAGACCGGCATCATCGCCGTGGAAACCTTTGATTACGAGATCATCGAGAAGATCTACAAGCCCTACGATAACCTGACCCTGAACGTGACCGCCGCCTCCGACGGCAGCCTTGAAAAGGAAATCATGGCCTCTATCGGGGAAGCTCTGACCGGCGACTTTTCCAATGCCGCCGACAAAGCCCGGCTGGAAGAGATCTTCACCGCCCCCTCTTTAAAGATGGTGAGCTTCACCATCACCGAAAAGGGATACGCCGTGACGGACAGCCTGGGGAATCTTCTCAAATTCGTCGAGGACGACCTGAACGGGGGACCGGAGAAGGCCCGCCACGTGATGGCCATTCTCACGGCGCTCATGTACAAGCGCTTTCAGGCGGGGAAATTGCCCGTGGCCCTGGTGAGCATGGACAACTGCTCCCACAACGGGGAAAAGCTGCAGAACACCCTCTTCCGCATCGGGGAAGAGTGGGAGGAGCGGGGCTTCGTGGAGGCTGAATTCAACGCCTACCTGAAGAACGAATCCCTGGTCAGCTGCCCCTGGAGCATGATCGACCGGATCACCCCCCGTCCGTCGGAGGATGTGCAGAAGGTCCTGGAAGAGGAGGGCTGGGAGGATATGGCCCCGGTCATCACCGGGAAGAATACCTACATCGCCCCCTTTGTGAATGCGGAGGAAACCCGTTACCTCTTTATGGAGGATGCCTTCCCCAACGGGAAAATCGCTCTGGATGAGACCGACGGCATCTGGTTCACCAACCGGGAAACCGTCAATAAGGTGGAGACCATGAAGGTGACCACCTGCCTGAACCCGCTCCATACGGCCATCGCCGTGGTGGGCTCCCTGTTTAACTACACCCTGGTCTGGAAGGCGGTTCAGGACAAGACCATCGATAAACTGATCTCTCTCATCGGCTATACCGAAGGGCTTCCCGTGGTGACCGATCCGGGCATCATCAACCCGAAGGATTTCCTGGATCAGGTCTACCTGCGCCGGTTCCCCAACCCCTATATTCCCGACGCCCCCCAGCGGAT
>JAFGPQ010000121.1 GCA_016936115.1 Spirochaetales bacterium
GATCTCATCCAGGGTCATGACCCTGCCCCCGTAGGTTTCGGCGGCTTCCTTCGCCTTTTCCGCCTCCAGATCGCAGAAACCGACCATCTCCAGAATCTGAAACTTCTCCTGTATGCTTTTCAGGTAAGCCCTGCTGATGACGCCGCAGCCTACCACGGCCGTTCTCATTCTATCCATGATTATCTCCTTCTCATTCATAGGTCACAAAGGCTATGCTTTTTCCATCCGGTGACCAGGAATTCACATTGATGGTTCCCTGTCCTCCCCTGAACAGGGCCAGAGAACGGTCCGAACCGCCCCGGGAATCCATGATTCGCAGTTCCACCTGTTTGTCGGGCAGATGCTCATTCGCTTCCACCTCCCCCTCGCCGTAAGCCAGGTAGACCACCCGCTCCCCGTCGGGGGAACAGTGAGGGAACCAGCAGTTCTCAATCCGGTCGGTCATCTGAACCGGATCGGTTCCGTCGGTGTTCATCCGCCAGACCTGCATCCGTCCGGTACGGGAGGAGTTGAACCAGATGTGCCGCCCGCAGGGTGAGTACTCCGGACCATCGTCGAGCCAGTTCCCCCGTGTCAGCTGTAATTCCTCCCGGCTCTCTATGCCGACGGTATAGATATTGTACTCACCCATTCTTTCGCCGCAAAAGCTGAGAGTGGCCCCGTCGGGGGACCATCCGTGAAGATAACTCGGTCCTTTACTGGTGATGAGAACCGGTTCGCCGCCCCCTCGGGGCAGAATATAGATGCGGGACTTCAGATCCTCATCGGCGAAGTGGCTGACCGCCAAACGGGAGCTGTCCGGAGAGAGAACATGGTCGTTGTTGCAATTGACCGCCATACCAGACTGGATTTCACGGATCTCTCCCGTTTCCAGGCAATAATCGTACATCCGCCCCTGACTGTTGTAGATGAGATATTTCCCGTCCCCGGTCCAGTTCGGGGCCTCGATAACACGATCGAAGCTGTGAAGCGGCTTTCGTTCGCCCCTATCCACATCCATTATCTCAAGAACGCAATTCTGATTTCTATTATTCATGAAAGCGATCAGTTCCTCTTTGGTCATCCTCTATCCTCTTCCTTCATAATTTATTCTTTTTACCGACTCCCGTTCCACCAGAGCCGTTCCGCTCTGAACTTCCCGACTGGGCAAACCGGGATTATCCTTTCTCGTTTTCAGAAGATCCATAGCCCTGCCCCCCAGGGTGGACAGTTCCAGCCGAATCGATGTTATGGGCGGTGAAAGCATCATGGAGAGGGTATTGTCATAGCCCACAAGGGAGATATCTTCGGGGATACGTAATTTTCTCTCGTAACACACCTGCAGAAAACCGCAGATGAACAGATCGGAGGTCATGAAAACCGCTGTCGGCCGGGGATTGAGCTCCAGCAGCACTTCAGCGGCCTGACGCCCCTCTTCCACGCCATAATTATCAGTCAGATAAACGAGGGATTCTCCGGAGCTAATACCCGCATTATTCAGGGCCTGACGATACCCTTCCAGTCTTCTCTTCTCCACCTCATGATCCGGAATCTTTCCCGCATAGGCAATATTATCGTGACCCCGTGAAATAAGATGATCAACTGCCTGAAAAGCTCCCTCATAATCGGCGACTACGATCCGGTCTGTCCCTTCCAAAGCCAGGGTTCTTTCTATCATAACCAGGGGAATGGCCCGGGTGATAACCTTGTGAAGTAGTTCCTCATCAAGCCGGGGATGGGAGGTTATAACAATCCCGTCTACCCTATGGCCGATCAGCTCATCCAGAACAATTTCCAGACTTACCCTCTCCCAATCCACCGTATAGGTCAGGGTCTGAAACCCCTCCCGGGAAGCGGCGTCATTCAGGGATTTACTAATCTGCTCATAGAGCATATTCGGGTTCAGGACAGTGATATGGCCGATCAGATTCATACGGTTGCTCTTGAGCCCCCGGGCGATGCGGTTGGGAACATATCCGGTCTCCCGGATGACCCTTTCCACCGCTACTCTTTTTTCTTCGGAGACATAACCCGATTTTCTGACAACTCTCCCCACTGTGGTAAGGGAAACCCCGGCGGCCCGGGCTATATCGGTCATGGTCAAGTGGGTCATACCCCGTCAGCTCCTTATGGCAACGTTGCCATATTAACACCAAAAATGCGAGTTGTCAAATGAAACCAATCCCCAGAAAAACCTCAAAGTTCAGGACTGGATAAAACCCTCCCGGTACTCTTCCATCTCTCTCAGACTTCGTATTTTAAGCATTCTTTTGGAAATGTCCCGGGACTCGGACAGGGTTTTCTTCATGACGATCTGCTTAACCGTTTCCACAGAGGAGGGGGGAACGCTCAGTTTTCTGATACCGAGACCTACCAGGAAGGGAATCATCATAGGGTCCGTAGCGATATCGCCGCAGACAGAAAGCTCCGTATCGCTCCTCTTCGCCTGGGAGGCAATGAAGGCCAGGACACGAAGAACCGTGGGATGATGGCTCCGGTAGAGATGGCTCAGGTTCTCATTGGTCCTGTCCACGGCCAGGAGATACATGGTCAGGTCGTTAGTGCCGATGGAGAGGAAATCGGTCACTTCGGCCAGATCGGTAACGGACATGGCCGCCGATGGCAGCTCCACCATAGCTCCCACCTTGGGGGAATCGTTATGGGGGACTCCCCGGGCTTTCAGTTCCCCGATGCAGTCGTCGATCTCCTTCCGGGCCCGGACGATCTCCTCCGCATCACTCACCATGGGCAGCATGATCCGCAGATCCGCCCCTTCCCCCGCCCGAAGCATGGCGCGCAGCTGCTCACGGAAGATCTCCCTGTTTGCCAATGAGAAACGTATGCCCCGCACCCCCAGAAAGGGATTTGCCTCTTCCCCTTCCCGCCCCTGCATCAGCTTATCCCCGCCGATGTCAGCGGTGCGCAGAGTGACAGGACGCTTTGGCTGGCTTTTTACGATGGACCGATAGATCCGGTACTGCTGCTCCTCGGAGAGAAAGTCGTTTTTGATTATGAAGGGAAACTCGCTCCGGTAGAGGCCTATTCCTTCGGCTCCCTGGGCAACCGCCTCCTTGGCATCGCGAAGGATGTTCACATTAGCCATGACATTCACAAGCACCCCGTCAGCAGTCTGTCCATGCAGAGTATAAGTACCGATATCGCCCTTTCGGCTCTCATGTAGTATAGCCCTACGGGTTACATCCTCGGGATCGATATAGAGTTTGCCCCGTTCCACATCCAGAACCAGGGGTGTCCCCTCTTCCAGGGTGAGCAGGGATTTATCATCGGTGATGAGAACGGGCAGATTCAGAGACTTGGCCAGAATGGAGATATGAGCCGTGGGGGCCGCTCCCTGTAGAACCGCACCGGCCGCCCCTTCCACGGAGAGACGGTAAAGGTCGGAGGGATAGATATGGCGGGAAATAATGATTTTCCCTTGGTAGGAAAAGTCCCTGTCCCCGGCGCCGCTCATATTTGTGAGCAGCCTGAATCCCAGATCCCTTACGTCCTGAGCCTTCTCGGCCAGTCGCACTTCGGTAAGGGATGAGAAAATCCGGGCATACTCCGTTATGACCTCTACCACCGACTGGGCCGCCGATTTCCCCTCATCGATAAGAGCCTCTATTTTCCCTGTCAGACTCACATCTTTGAGCATGAGCTGCTGGGCGGTAAAAATCAGGGATACCAGATCCTCATCGTCTGAGGAGATGGAATCGGTAAGCCGCTGCAGCTGTTCACCGGAAAGGCGGAGCGTGTCAGCAAACAGCTCTCTCTCCTCCACCACAGTCCCCCGGGAGGGAAGATTCTTCACAACCCGCTCCAGGTCATTCCAGACCGGAAGGGCTTCCCCTTCCACAATCCCCCGGGAGATTCCCTGGCCCTTGATAATCTGCGGTACGGGCAGCAGGTTTCCCGGCGTCCGGTTACCCTTTCCTTCAAGGAGAAGGGAGGCTTCGGCCAGCATATCCCCGAACAGGGCCAGCGCCTCTTTAAGATCTCCCGAATCCAGACGGCCGAATCCCCTCTCCTCCCGGTGGTACATAACGAATATTCCAAGTTTTTCCGGCCCCCGGGAGATGGGTAACACCGCTTTTTTCCGATAGGGAAACTCTGTAGAATCTTCCTCGATTGAAGATACGATGATCGAATTGCCGGTTAATGCTCCCTGGGGCTCTTCCCTATGGAGCTGAAAAGGATGATTCTCATCCCGGCTGTCCAGGCGGCAGCGGTCCCACAGATCTCCCTCATTAAAACCGACACGAAATTCCATTCTTCCGCTTTTCTCGTTGTATAGATAGGCTTCCCCCCGTGATGCCCCGCTTTTATTCAGTATGACGGCGAGAGCCTGTCTCAGAAACTCGTCCGCCTCATCCTGTGATTCAAAAAGAGAGATTTTACCCAGCAGTTTGAAAACCAGTTTTTTGTAGGGGATTTCGACCATAGGATAAATATACGAAACGGGAAACCGTTCGTCCAACAAAAAGGGGCACAAAAAAACCGGCGGATAATTCCGCCGGTTTGTATCAGAATGTAGAGTAGCGGGACTTATATCCCCAGATAGGCCGCCTTCACTTCCTCATTGGCCATGAGCTTATCCGCATCATCGGTCATGGTTACCACGCCGTTCTGCATAACGTAACCCCGATTGGCGATCTTCAGAGCCATGTTGGCGTTCTGTTCCACAAGGAAAACGGTGGTGTTATTCTCTTTGTTGATTTTTTCAATAATCTCGAAAATCTGTCGTACGATGAGAGGGGCAAGTCCCAGGGAAGGCTCGTCAAGCAGAAGCAGGCGGGGTTTAGCCATAAGGGCCCGGGAGATGGCCAGCATCTGCTGCTCCCC
>JAFGPQ010000122.1 GCA_016936115.1 Spirochaetales bacterium
GTATCATGAACTTGAAAAGACTTATAGTCGCCCTTCTCCAAATCCAGGTACTGATTCCAGTTTCCCCATACATGAAAATAGGGAAGACTCCTTTCCCGGGGCTTCCCTTCCGTGGGATCGTCGACTCCGGAAATAATAGCGGGAACGTCGGCGTTGCTCATGAACCGCCCGTCCTCGGCAAAACCGCTTCGGCTGCCGGCTTTCTTGACCATGAGCAGGGCATGGCTGCGGGAGAACTCCTTCGGCCCTATATCCTTAAGATTATCCGGTATATAGGGATCGTCCGTGGTCAAGTCGTTCCCGTGGTCCGATACCAGAACGACTATGGTATTATCGTAAATTCCCTCTTCCTTCAACCAGGAAAGATAGTCGGCAAAGAGCCTCATAAACTCCAGGGCAGTATAATAGGCGGCCTTTCCGTAATCAAAGTTATTTTGACCGGGATCGGGAAAGGAATCAATTACCATATTTCCGTCACTATCCACGCCGAAGGGGGAATGGGTGAAATCGGAATGGAAGTATTTGAAGGCGGGAACCGGGGAATCGGCATTGCCGATTTCCGGCAGGAGCTGTAAAAAGGGTCTCTGGTTCAGTACCTTGTCCCAGATATTGGCGAATTTCCCAGAGGTGCTTAGCAAAATCCACCCCGAGTCATCATAAAGAAATTTCCTCTGGCTGTAGGGGGCGGCTTTCATAAAGGCTGCCATAGAGAAAAGGGCATTATAGCGAGGGGTCGTATCCACCTTCTGATCCGGGTGAAGGCTCTCCCAATACCCCCGGTACTCCTCGCTCCTATCGGAGACGACTTCACCCCCGGGATATAACCCCTCGGGGCTGAAAAACTGGGGATTTACCACTGATATATCGTAACCTTTGCCTATCAGGGGATCCACAAGCTTTCTAAAGGCCTCTTCATATTTATCTCTGTTCAGGCCCGGAGTATTATTAAAGGCTTCCGGCGTATAATCCCATCCCCCGAACATGCTCGGCATGCTGGTCACGGTCCGGTAGGAGACGGACAGGGTGTTCGGATACCAGACGAATCCCTCCAGAGCTTCCCCTATATCCGGATGCTCCCGAACGATGTCCTTGATATAGCCCCCGACAAACATATCCGCTACAAAGTAGACGATGTTGGTATTATCCCGGCTATAGGAGTGAATTCTTTTATAATCGGCAGGCAGAGAGTCTTCTTCCCCTGCCGTTCTATGAGTTAGCAGACTCCTGTCTATGGTAACAGTTTCATAAACCGCCTGTCCCGCCAGGCTCGCGCTAAGTAGAATCAGTACGATAAGGATGGTCCGGTTCGCCCCCTTGAGGATCCATTCGGAAAGACGGATAGCCCCCCAAAGGACAATGAGATCAAGAAAGTAATACATAATGGACTGCTGATAGAAGATATCATACCGTTCCAAAGAGAGCCCGTTAAAAACGCCGTAATCACTGGGGAGTATGTAATAATAGAAAACCAGCATCAAAACGGCGGCCACGGCACCTTGTACGGCAATAATCCGCCTGTTCCGCTTAAGCAGAAAGAAAACCGCAGCGCCGATCAGCATAAGCACCGCCAGAGACAGCAATCCTCTGGCGAACAGAGTCCCGGCGGTAGCATGAACGTCCGCCGGGGAGGAGGCGTAAATGAGCAGGGGGGAAGCTATGAAATAAAAGAGCCCCAGAAACCCCAGCCCCGCGAAGAAAATCGCCCCCTGTCGGGGAATCCGCTCCAGAGCGCGGTTCACCTTCCGCTCCTCCGGCAGAAGAAAAAGCAGGGAGGCCAGGATAATCAGATCCTGCAGAATGACGATAAAGCGCTTCATGGTATTCTGGGAAATGAAGGTGGTATTCAGCCGCAGTACCCAGAAGGTCGCAGCGGTGATCTGCAGTATCCACAAAAGAATTACAATCACAATGAAAACTCGGTTACTGCGCCAACCGCCCCTGTGACGGTTGATCATCAGTTTTTTAAGAGCCCAGAGTGAAGCCGCAGCGGCAGCCAGTCCGAAAAGGGGGACCAGGTATTCAAAGGTGGCTTCCTGTTTGTCATGCCAGGCGCTCTGGAAAATATAGAGACCTGCCATGATCAGGAAGATTTTCCCCGCCCCCATACCAGCGATTATCCGGGATATCCAGTCACGGAAATTCTCCCCCTCCCCCTCTTTCTGAGGCAGGGGGGGGAATATCTTCATAAAGACCAGAGTCTTGAAGATGCCGAAGACGTTATTCATGGTCCAGTAAATAAGAAGCGCCGCCGGGCGGTCGTATAAAAGGATCAGAAAGGCCAGAGCCATTAACACCAGTTGCAGCTGATCGGAAAACTTCTTCTCCCGGCTATACATCCAGGACGTGGCCAGATTGACCGCGGTCATGACGAAGGGCAGCAGAGCCTGACCGAAGAGAAGGGTATCGGGCCGGCCCAGATCGCCTATCCCCAGAAAGGAGACCCCCGCATAACCGGTATAGTGGGAAAGATAGCCGTAGGCCGCCAGAAAGAAGGGCACCTGGATGAGGATGCCGAAGGAGACCCGTATGGAATAGAGGGGATTGTACCCGTGAAGACGATAACAGGCCTGGGTCAGATAGTAGCGCTTCTGCCCCGTATAATTTTCCTTAATGGATTTCAGGTCCGCCGCCATGTTATCCTGGACCGCTTTCTCCGCCCGTTTCCACCGCTCGGCGATATAGTAGAGAGGCATGGTGACCATGGTAATGATCAGGCTCATAATCACTAAGGCGATACCGTAATTGCCGGTCAGCCCATAGGAGGTGAGAAAGGCCCACTCCAAAAGAAGCTGAATGGGTTTTATAAACACAAGATGCAGAAAATTCATTCTCCCAGCCCCTCCCTCAGAGAGAGCAGGGCGTCGCAAGCCGCTTCCCCCGCTGAGCCGAACCGGTAAATCTGATTGTCCCGGAAATCCCGTATCCTTTCGGAGAGGGAGTTCCGGTCCGCCAGAGACTCCCGGACTAAGGCGCCGATGTGGTCCGCTTCCCCCTCTTCCACCACCCGGGAGAGAGCCCGGCAGGTGGGGACATCCCAATCATCGGGAAGATCCTCCGCCTCGAATCCCCCCTTGGGAACATCGGCGTTCATGAGGACGATAGGTTTGGCAAAGAGAAAGGCGTAATCAAAAAGCACCCCCGACACATCGGTAATCATAAGGTCCGACGCCTCCATGCTCTCCATACTCGTCTTATTCGTGTCCCAAGAGATTTCCGGCCTATCCCTTAGATCATCCTGAATCTCATCCATCAGCTCCCTATGGGAGATCCAGGACTGGGGATGGGGACGAAAAATCACACGAATTCCCTCCCCGACCAGGTTTTTCATAAGGCCGCTTCCATACTTGACCAGGGAACTGCGCGGCCCCCAGGTAGGAGCATAAAGCACGACCGGGACTTCTTTTCGCTCCGGCCGGGCCTGTCGCCGCAGCTCCTCCAGCTGTTCCCGCTGGTAATCGAAGTAGCAGTTTCCCACGGGATAGAGCTTTTTGGGAACCGTCCCCCGCTTCTCTTCCAGTATGCGGACATGGGGTTCCTGAAAAGGCCCCACTGTCAGCAGAGCGTCATAATAGTCAAAGGCATACTTCTCGTAAAAAGAGATATCGGTGGGGGCATGAAACAAGTGGGCATACACATCGGCATGGCGGGATTTCTTAAGCATGTAGACATCCAGATGGGGTGTGGTGGAAACCACCACCTTTGTTTTGATATGGTTCATGTAAGCAATGGTGGTCATCTCGTTTCCCGGATGGATCACCTGTAAATGGGTCAGCCCGGCGTTGAAAGCGGGATCATCCCCGTCCGGCGTCACATAGGCGCAGGCCACGCCCCTGGCGTCCAGGGCTCTGATCACGGGCTGGAACACTTGCCAGTACTTGCCCCCCTCGGAGTGGAAGACAAAGTCGGGCAGGTCGTGGCTTTTCACGGTGGAGGAACCGAAAAGAGTGACAATTTTATACCAGAGCCCCTTGAGGCTGAAGGCTACCGTAGCGCCAATACCGAAAAGAGCATAGAGCAGCAGACTTCCCGTGCCGGGATCAAGATAGAGTAAGGGAGCCATGTTTAATATACTTTCCTGTTGACGATTTTATTGAGATAGGCGCCGTAACCCGACTTGATGTACCGTTCCGCCAGAATTCTCAACTGGGCTTCATCAATGAAACCCTGCTGGTAGGCGATCTCCTCGATACAGGCGATTTTCAGGCCCTGCCTGGTTTCAATGGCTTCTACGAAGTTGGAAGCGTCCAGAAGAGAGCCGTGGGTCCCCGTATCCAGCCAGGCGTAGCCCCGTCCCATCAGTTCCACCTTCAGCTTGCCCCGTCTCAGGTATTCCTTATTCACATCGGTGATTTCCAGTTCCCCCCGGGGGGACGGTTTCAGATTGCAGGCGATATCAACGACCTCGTTATCATAAAAGTAAAGGCCCACCACGGCGTAACGGGATTTAGGAGCGGCCGGTTTTTCCTCCAGGGAAAGCACCCTACCCGATTTATCGAACTCCACCACACCGTAACGTTCGGGATCTTCCACATAGTATCCGAACACAGTGGCCCCCTCCTCCTGCTGGGCCGCTTTCGTGACCAGGCTGCTGAAATTGGAACCGAAGAACAGGTTGTCACCCAGAACAAGAGCGACCGAATCATCCCCAATGAAATCCTTCCCGATAACAAAGGCCTCCGCCAGCCCCTTCGGCGCTTCTTGCACCGCATAGAAGAGGGAAATGCCGATATCCGAGCCGTCACCCAGAAGTTCCTCGAACCGGGGCGTATCCTGGGGAGTGGATATAATAAGGATTTCCCGTATTCCCGCCAGCATCAGCGTGGACAGGGGGTAATAAATCATGGGCTTGTCGTAAATAGGCAAAAGCTGCTTGCAGACCGATTTCGTCGCCGGATAGAGACGGGTGCCCGATCCCCCCGCCAGAATAATTGCTTTCATAATTTACCTTTCCCCCGGTTCGCCCACAAAGGAGTATTCCCACCCCTCCGCTTTCATGGTCTCCCCGTCATACTGATTCCGGCCGTCAATAATCACTTTGTTCTTGAGCAGTTTCCCCATTTCAAAAAAATCGGGAGACCGGAACTCCTTCCACTCTGTGAGCAGAATCATCGCTTCCGCCCCTTTCAGAGCATCGTACTTGCTCTCATAATAGCTCAACCGGGGCACATCCTTCAAGTAGAATCCCTCCGACTGCTCCCGCCCTTCCGGATCGTAGGCCTGAACCGTAGCGCCGCGCGATGTCAGCTCCTTTATCAAGGTAATAGAAGGGGCTTCTCTCATATCGTCCGTATTCGGTTTAAACGTTAATCCCCAGACGGCAAATATCATACCTGTCAAATCCTCGCCAAATCGCTTGACCACCTTGGCGGGGATAAGCTTCTTCTGGTCCCGGTTCACCGCTTCTACCGATTCCAGAATGCGGCCGGTGTATCCGTAGTCACGGGCGGTCTTGATCAGGGCGTTCACATCCTTGGGAAAGCAGGATCCCCCGTAACCGGCCCCGGGGTAGATGAAGGAGTATCCGATCCGGCTGTCCGAACCGATCCCCAGCCTCACCTTGTTGGCGTCCGCCCCGACCAGCTCGCAGATATTAGCGATTTCGTTAATAAAGGATATCTTCGTGGCCAGCATGCAGTTGGCGGCGTACTTCGTCATTTCCGCGGATCTGACATCCATGGATATGACCCGGTCATGATTAAAGGAGAAGGAACCGTACAGGGCATGGATCTTCTTCAGGGCTTCCTGGGAATCGGAACCGATAACCACCCGGTCCGGTGACATGAAATCCCGTACCGCATTACCCTCTTTCAAAAATTCCGGATTGGAAACGACCTGAAAGGGAATGGCGACTCCCCTCTTGTCCAGCTCCTTCTGTACAGCCTCATGCACTCTGTCCGCCGTCCCCACAGGCACGGTAGACTTATCCACCACAATGACCTCTTTAGTCATGGTCTGCCCTATCTGGGAAGCCACGCCCAGGACATAGGATAAATCGGCGCTCCCGTCGTCCCCCATAGGAGTTCCCACGGCAATGAACACTACCTCGGAATTTTCCATGGCCAGAGAGAGATCGGTGGTAAACTCCAGGTCTCCCCTCTTGTGGCAGCGCAGGACCATATCCTCCAGGCCCGGTTCATAGATGGGAATATCACCCTTTTTCAACCGGTCTATTTTCTTCTGGTCGATATCCACACAGGCAACCCGATTACCCACTTCGGCAAAACAGGCACCCGAAACCAGCCCTACGTATCCTGTTCCCACTACGGCTATTTTCATAAATTTTCTCCCCCTGAATTAACTAAATAAGCAAATAAATTCCGATCCAATTCGCCCTCATGGCTGTCTTTTACCATTTCCCGGCTTTCCCTCTCAGAATAAACCGTAAAAAAACCCTCTCCCGGCTTATCCCTGACAAAGTCCATACCGTAACGGTGGCAGGCCCACTCCAGAATGAAATCAAGATCGCTCTGGCCCACAAGGGTGATTCCCCGGTATCCTATATCGGCCGTCCTCTTCACCAAATCTTCCACGGCTTGGCGGTAATAAACCACGTTCTTTATGGTGCCCTTCATATAGTTCTTTATGCGCCGGTTCAGCTCCCGATGCCCCTGGGGCGTAAGGATATACTTGATATTGCGGGAATTCACCTTCTCCATCATCAAAAAACCCTTGTCCGCCATCCGCTTCAAGAGGCCGTTGGTCATGCCCAGGGATAGCCCGGCTATTTCGGCCAGCTCTCGCTGTTTGATAGGGTCTTTGTTCTGCGACAACTGTTCTAGTATGATGGTTTCCTTTTCCCTATCCATTTAGAGTAATGGTATCCCTGATTATGGTTTCTTCGGTCTTAGTTATTCTCATATTAATTGTTCGTTTCCTGAACAACTTATACTATACCCCGTTTTTCCAAGGGATTCAATGTTTTTAATCACCACAAAAGACTCAACCTGAACAATCAGTCCGGAGGAACCCATATCTAATTGGTTTCCCCTTTGGATATTTTCAATCATATTTACCAATTATTATGCTCTTTTGCAAATATCTTCATATAAATTACCAAAAGAGCCTCTCATTTATAACGATTTCAGGTACTCCTTTAGACGAAAAGAGCGGCTCCTTTTCCCTGAACCTGGTTCTCTTTTTCAAAAAAAAGAGCCCCTCCTTTCAGGGCCTCTCTCCACAGACAAACAAAACCCCCGACCGGAAGATCCGGATGGGGGTTATCATCAGGAAAGAAGCCTATCGGCTTTCGCTCATCACCCGAAGCACCGCCTCGGGCAGCGCTTTATGCTCCTCTTCCAGCACCCGCGCCGCCAGGCTTTCCACCGTATCCCCTTCGAAAACGGGAACCCGGGCCTGCAGAATGATCTCGCCCTTGTCCACCCCTTCGCCCACGAAGTGAACCGTACAGCCCGACTCGGTCTCGCCGGCGGCAATAACCGCCTCGTGGACATGGTGTCCGTACATGCCTTTTCCGCCGAACCTGGGCAGCAGGGCGGGATGGATATTGATCATCTTTCCCCGCCAGGCGGCGCTGAACTCCTCGGTGAAGATGGAAAGATAACCGGCCAGCACGATCAGGTCGATGCGGTAGGCTTCCACCGCTTTCTGAATCTCTTCGGACAGGCGCTGTTTTCCCAGGGCTTTGCGGCTGAATTCAATGGTATCGATAATACCCGCATCCCGGGCCCGCTGCAGGGCCGCGGCGGGACGGTCGGCGATAACGAGAACGATATGTTGCCGTACTTCCGAATCGATCAGGGCCTGGAGATTGCTCCCTCCCCCCGATACGAAAACGGCTATACGAGGCATATCTTATCCTTGCCCTTGACGATCTCTCCGATAAGGTAGGACTTCTCTCCCGCCGATTCCAGCACCTGCTGTACCGGCTGAACCTGCTCTTTGGGCAGAACGATAGCGTAGCCGATTCCCATGTTGTAGGTACCCCACATCTCCTCTTCCGGTACCCCCCTGGAGGCGATCAGATTGAAGATGGCGGGACGGGGAAAGGAGGTCTTGTTGATCTGAGCGCAGAGACCTTCCGGTATGATACGGGGCACGTTCTCGATCAGGCCGCCCCCGGTGATATGGGCCATCCCGTGGATATTGAAGCCACCCAGCAGTTCCAGTACCTGGGAGACATAGACCTTTGTGGGTTTGAGCAGTTCCTCATGCAGGGGGGCTCCGTTGAATTCTTCGAAGTAATCGGGCAGCACCTTGCGGGTCAGACTGAAGCCGTTGCTGTGAAGGCCGTTGGAAGGAAGCCCCAGGATAGCGTCGCCCCTGTCGATGGCGGATCCGTTGATGATTTTCTCCTTGTCCACCACGCCCACGCAGAAACCGGCCATGTCGTAATCACCATCCTTGTAGAAACCGGGCATTTCCGCTGTCTCGCCCCCGACCAGGGCGCAGCCCGCCTCCTCGCAGGCCGAGGCAATACCCATGACCAGACGGGAGGAGACCTCCGCGTCCAGTTTGCCGCAGGCCAGATAATCCAGAAAGAACAGGGGCTTGGCACCGTGGCAGAGGATATCGTTGGCGCACATGGCAAAGCAGTCCTGCCCCACCGTATCGTAGTTCTTCACCGCAAAGGCGATTTCCAGTTTGGTTCCCACCCCGTCGGTTCCGGAAACGAGAACGGGGTTCTTGATGTGCGAAGGCAGCTCAAACAGGGATCCGAAACTTCCCAGACCGGCGAGAACTCCCGTGCTGTGGGTTCGGTTTACCGCCTCTTTGATCATGTCTACCGCCCGGTAGCCCTCTTCCTTATCCACACCGGAATCTTTGTAACTAAACATCTTCTATCCTTTTTTCAAACAAATGAAAGAACTGAAATTGAACCAGGTAAAAAAGAGATCCACCCCTTCGAACCCGCTCTTGAGGAACAGATCCCGCTCCTCTTCCACCCGATAGGGGATCAGAACGTTTTCCAGAGCTTCCCGCTTCCGGGCGATCTCCATCTCACTATAGCCGTTTTGCCTTTTCATATGGTAGTAGTTATCTATGAAAATTCTACTCGTATCGGTGTGACTTTGCAAGGTTTTGTCGCTTACAATCAGCACGCCGTTATGATTCAATCCTTTATATATCTTTTTGATCAGATCCTCCCGGGAGAGGGGATCCACGAACTGCAGGGTGTAGTTCATAATCACCACGGAGGCGTTCTCTATAGCCGTCTCTTCCAGATCGGCACATTGGACGGTAACATCCCCCTGCGCGTAGGGCCGGAGTTTCTCCCGGGCCTCGTGACACATGGGCTCCGAATTATCTATGCCGATGATGCGGTAATCCTCGATTTGCCGCTCCTTAAAGGCCTGGGAGAGCAGGGCCATGGTGGTTCCCGTGGAACAGCCCAGATCGTAGATATTCGACCCCTGGCGGTAGAAGGTCAGCCCCAGGGTGGTGATCATGCGCTGCACTTCCCTGTACCAGGGAATGCTCCGCTCGGCCATATCGTCAAAGACATGGGCCACGTTTTCATTGAATTCGAAGGGCCGGATCTCCCCCTCCCCCGTGAAAACCCGGTCGACGCGCTCCCTCTCTTCCATCAGAAGCTGCGGGCCTTTTTAATCTTTTCGTAGGATGCCTGGATTTCCTGGAATTTCTCGGTGGCGAACTGGGTGAATTCTGCGGGAAGTCCCTTGGCGGCAATCTTGTCCGGATGGAATTCGGCGACTTTCTTGCGATAGGACTTTTTCACGTCCTCGTCGCTGGCGTCGGGGGTCAGGCCCAGGCTGCTGTAAGCGCCGGCCAGTTCCCCGCCCGCTGCGGAATACCCCCTGTTAGAGGACTGCCCGCCACCTGAATAGGAAGAGCTGCCGTAGGAGCTGCGGCTCTGGTAGGAACCGGCGCTGATCTTGAAAATACCGGCGGCCGACTCGAGCATGGCCTTTTCCTGGTCCGTAATTTTCCCGTCCGCCGCGGCAACCTGCTGTACCAGATTGTAGGCCAGTTCCAGGATGGCCGGCCGGCTGTGGTAATGATTATACAGATTCCGGGCCCAGTAATCGAAATCCCGGGTCTTGTCCCGGCAGGCGCTGTTGAAATAGGAAAGAGCCGCCTGCTGACTCTGGGGATTCAGGCCCAGCTGCTGATTCATGAATTCCCTGACCACCCTCTCTTCGCTGGCGGAGACCACCCCGTCGGCGCTGGCGATCTTTCCCAGCATGGAGAATACGCTTTCGAAGAAGGCCTGGCTGGCCCTCTCCTGACCGCCGAAATCGTTACCGAAGAAGGTACCCCGTTTATGAAAATTATAGGCGCCCCGGGAGGAGGACCCCAGAAAGGCGCCTATGATCATTCCCAGAAAGGGAAGACCGATAAGACCGCCCACTAATAAACCGATAAATCCCCCCAGAACGGGTCCTATGAAAAACATGCGTATCTCCCTGTCAGCCGATGATAACCCAATATACTAAATCCTTCCCTAATAATCCATAAAGAGGAGATTACATTTTTGCAAGAAAGGGGATGTTGATCAGTTCGAATCCGCTCTTGAGCATTTGCAGGACGGCCAGAGAGAGCTGCAGCCTGGCCTTCGCTACGGCGGGGTTCTCATTGTTCAGAATGGGATTGTCATGGTAGTAGCGGGAGAATACTTTAGCCCCATTATAGAGGGCCGCCGCGACAAGGGAGGGATTGTGATCCCGGCCGGCCTGTTCCACGGTGCGGGGAAAGTCCGCCAGAATATTGGTCAGCTCCCACTCCTCGTCATTCCCCAGGAGAGTGCCGTCCACCCCGGTCAGGGTGGTATCCCAGCCCATATCCTTCGCCTTCCTTTCCATACTGCAGATACGGGCGGCCATGTACTGAAGATAGGGCCCGGTGTTGCCGTTGAAAGAGAGGGACTCCTTCGGATTGAAGATCATGTCCTTCTTGGGGGAAACCTGAAGCAGATAGTAATGCAGCGCCGCCAGGGAAACCGCATCCGCCGTGGCCTGAGCGTCGTCCACTTCCTCTTCCCGTCCCTTGGATTTAATCTCCTCCAGGGCCAGTTCGGAGAGGTTCGCCACCAGATCGTCCGCATCCACAACGGTCCCTTCCCGGGACTTCATCTTCCCTTCGGGCAGGTTCACCATACCGTAGGAGAGGTGATACAGGGATTCGGCCCAATCAAAGCCGAGTTTCTTGAGGATATAAAAGAGAACCTGGAAGTGGTAGTCCTGTTCGCTGCCCACCACGTATATGAGCTGATCGAAGGGCCAGTCCCCGTGGCGGGAAATGGCCGTACCGATATCCTGGGTGATGTAAACGCTGGTACCGTCGCTCCGGAGCAGGACCTTGGTATCAAGCCCGATTTCGGACATGTCCACCCGGGTGCTGCCGTCTTCCGCCTTATAGAAAACACCCTCTTCCAGGCCCTTGAGAATGATATCCCGGCCCATTTTGTAGAGCCGACTCTCATAATAGTATTTGTCAAAGGAGATATTGGTTTTCTCGTAGGTTTTGCCGATTCCCTCCAAGGTCCATTTGTTCATGGTCTTCCAGAGATCCCGCACATCCTTATCTTCCGCTTCCCATTTCAGAAGCATCTCCTGAGCCTGAGCTTCGGCGCTGGGATCCTCCTTGGCCCACTGGGCGAACTTCACATAGTAGTCCCCCACCAGACGGTCGCCCTTGATGCCGCTTGATTCGGGGGTCTCCCCCCGTCCGAATTTCCGATAGGCCAGCATGGATTTACAGATGTGCACGCCCCGGTCGTTTACCAGGATAACCTTCTGCACATCCGCCCCGTTGGCCTTGAGGATGCGGGCGGAGCTTTCACCCAGGGCGTCATTCCTCAGATGCCCCAGGTGCAGGGGCTTGTTCGTATTGGGGCTGGAGAATTCGATCATGATCTTGCGACCGGACAGGGATTCGTTATGACCCCAGTTACCGCCCTTCTCCAGAACGCTCTTCAGGGTATCCGAAACGATCTGATCCCTTTCCAGGAAGATATTTACGTAGGGTCCCATGGCCTGGGCCCGTCCCAGGGGAGTGGTGCCGATGCGGCCGGCCACTTCCGCCGCCAGTTGGGGAGGGGCGGAACGGAACTCCTTGGCGAAGGGAAACAGGGGAAAAGCGATGTCCCCCATATCGGCTTTGGGCGGTTTCCCCCCCTTCAGTCTGGATTCGACGTCGCCCAGTTCAATATTCTTCTCCCGGGCCGTTTCCCGGAGTGTCTGCGCAATTTTATCTATCCATTCCTGATTCCAATCGGCCATAGCTAATCCTTCCTGTTATTTTCGTCTCGTTGATAAGTCCGGATAATATATCAGATTATTAGGCAAACGGTCAATTTCCGTCGGCCCCTTTTTCCTCGATAGAAACAATATCCAGGAGGGTCCGGTGAAAATGGGAAACCAGGAATTCCAGGGAGATCAGATCGTTCTTGAACTCCCGGTTGCGGGTTCCCCCCAGTTCGGAGTAGTTGGACAGGGTGTCGTAGGCGCCACCCGTTCCCATGATGATGCCCTTGAGGAGGCTGGAAAGGGAGGAGAACACGTCCATGGAATCCTTGATCAGGTCCCTGGCTTCCCGGTCCGCCGCCTGCATGACCCCTTTGAGATTTTCATTAGAACCCTTCTGGGCAAGATCTTCCTTGATCGCACCGTGAAGTCGGGTATAAAAACTGCCGTCCACAAGGAAGGAGAGGGAAAAGTTCCTGACCCGGGAGGGAAGCTGCTGGATCCGCTCATAGGTCCGGGTGAACTCGGCCCGGTTGTCCCTGCGGTAGAAATCCCCGTTTATCTGTACCATATTCAGGGGACTGAAGTACTTCTCCTGAATGATTTTATTGATAAAGACGGCCAGTACGGTCAGAGAGGACTCGTAGGTGAAGTTCAGCTGCTCCGAGAAGAACGTTCCCCGGTACCCCATGAGGGGCTCGATATAGTTGAGGCTCCAGGTGGAGCTCAGGTTCTTTATCAGGTCCCGCTTCTTCTTATCATTGATGAAATAGCGGAATTTATCGGCCATGGCCGCTTTCAGGTAGGCCTTGTAGTGATGCAGCGCCCCGTCTCCCCCGGTTATGGGCTGGGGCTGGTAGTTGAGGTTCTGGGTCAGCACTTTCAGCAGGGACGTGAGGGGGATCTTCTTGTTGAAATCCCGGATGCAGTTCAATCCCTCCACGGCGGCTCCCAGATGGGTGTGCAGTTTTTCCTCCAGATTCTGTACGGTTCCCTCCGCCAGTTCCGTTCGGTATTCGTAAAGAAAGATCGCCTCGAGCAGAGTGATGTCCGGAGGATTCTTCAGTGAGGAGAGAATATCATTCAGTGTGAGGAGAATATTCTTAATCTTATCCAGCTCCACATAGCCCACCTCCCCCTCCAGATTCACCGAAAAGGGTTTCAGAAGCCGGGCGAAATCGAACTGGGCCAGGGAATGGAGCTGCCTTGCCACGAGGGAATAAAGAATGAGACGGCGCCGTTTCTCATCGTCGATGCTCTTGATAATCCGTTCGTAATTCTCTTCGATCTCCCGGTGGATCTGGTTCACCGTATACTCGGGATGCTCCCTTTCAATATGATAGGGATCGGTCTCCCGGTAAATCTCCTCTTCCTTTTTTCCCAGAACCCGGTTGGTAAGGAAGATAAAGAAATCCTCCTTCTCCTTCATGGCAATGAAAAGGGGTTCCCGGTATACCTCAAAGGCATTGTTCATATTCACCAGGAGATGGTAGAACGGGGGCAGGCCCTGCTTTTTCTCCATGCGAAAATAGGTGGCGTAATCCCGTCCGATCTTCCTCTTCAGCCGGTTGATGAAGGTCTGCATGACCACATCGCCCTTCTCCTTTCCCGTAAAGAGACTGATGAGAAAGACGATGATTCGGGTGAGGAAATCGGACTTGTAGTAATACTCGATGGGGTCGACGTCCGCCTCTTTCTCTTCCGGTTCGGGAAGGGAAAGGGGTTCGGCGGATAGGGAAAAGGTCTCTTCGATCTTGCGCAGCATCTCCTTCCTTTCTTCCGTGGAAAGAGACGCTACCAGTCTGTCGAATTGAGACGTCACCATATGTTACAACTCGTAATTTCCTTCGGGCAGGGGCTTTACCGCGACTTCGCCGGTTTTCAGGTACTCGATCGCCTTGACCGCCGCCGCCGCGGAACTGGTGGTGGTGGTATAGGGGATCTTCCTTCTCACCGCTTCCGCTCTCAAGTAGGAATCGTCGATCTGGGAGAACTGCCCCATGGGGGTGTTGATCAGCAGATTGACCCGACCCGCCTGCATGTGGTCCACCACGTTGGGATGGCCCTCGTGCACCTTGAGGATGACTTCGCAGAAGATTCCCTTCTGAAAGAGGAAATCCGCCGTACCCCGGGTGGCGCAGATCTGGAATCCCAGATTCTGAAAATCCCGGATCACAGGCAGGATGGTCTCCCGGTCCCTCTTGTTGACAGATACGAAAACACGCCCCTGGGTGGGCAGCTTAGCCCCCACGGCGGCTTCCACCTTGGCAAAGGCTTCCCCGAAGGTGCTTCCCGTGCCGATGGCTTCTCCGGTGGACTTCATCTCCGGCCCCAGGATGGGGTCGAGACCGGCGAAACGGTCGAAGCTGAAGACCGCTTCCTTCACGGACCAGCCGGTCACGCAGGAGCCGATGGCCACGCCCTCTTCCTTCTTCACCAGTCCCTGGGCGACCAGATCCTCTCCCAGCCAGACGCGGACCGCCGCATCGACCAGGTTGACTCCGGTGGACTTTGAAATGAAGGGAACCGTCCGGGAACCCCGGGGATTCACTTCGATAATATAAAGCTTGCCCCCTTTGACGGCGAACTGTATATTCATGAGACCCTTGACCTGGAACTCCCGGGCCATTTTAACGGCGGCGTCCTTCATCTCCTCTTCGATCTCGGGCTGAGATTTATAGGGGGGGTAAACGCAGGCCGAGTCCCCCGAATGGATACCGGCGGCTTCGATATGCTGCATGATGCCACCCACGTAAACGTTGTGTCCGTCACAGACCGCATCCAGGTCGTACTCGAAGGCGTCCTCCAGGAACTGATCCACCAGAACGGGACGGGCGTCGGATATGGTGATGCCCCGGCTCAGGAACTCATCCAGCTCCCGGTCCTCGTAAGCGATGAACATGCTCCGTCCGCCCAGAACAAAGGAGGGGCGCAGGAGCACGGGGAAACCGATCTCTTTGGCGCAGGCCCGCACTTCCCGCTCATTCCGGGCGCTGCGGTTTTCCGGCTGCCGGAGTCCCAGACGGGCTACCGCGTCGGAAAAAAGGCGCCTGTCCTCGGTCATATCGATGTTTTCCACGCTGGTTCCCACCACGCGGGCTCCGGCGGCTTCCAGATCCTTGACCATGTTCAGGGGGGTCTGCCCACCCAGCTGAACCACCACGTCCTTCACCTTCTCCTTTCTGATCACGTCGATCACGTGTTCAGAAGTAAGAGGCTCCAGATAAAGCCGGCTGGAGATATTGAAGTCGGTGGATACGGTCTCCGGGTTGGAGTTGACCATGATCGTTTTATAGCCGTGCTTGCGGTACATGAGGGACGCCAGGGTACAGCAGGTGTCGAATTCCAGTCCCTGCCCGATTCGGTTCGGTCCGGAGGCCACGATGATGACCGCCTTCTCCTTCTCCCCGATCGGCTCACCCTCGTCCACTTCCCCCCAGGTGGAGTAGAAGTAGGGAGTCTCCGCCTGAAACTCGCCGGCGCAGGTGTCGACCAGATGATAGCAGGGGGAGTGCTTTGAGCGGAACTGCTCGGTCACTTCCTGCAGGGAAAACCCGCTGATAGTGGCGATTCTCTCGTCGGAAAGGCCCATTCTCTTCGCTTCGATATAAAGATCATCGTTCAGCTCGGCCCGGCGCAGGCGCTTCTCGAAGCGCACCTGCTCCACCAGAATATAAAGGAACCACTTATCGAAACCGGTTCGCTCGGCCAGTTCCTCCAGCACCTCTTCCCCATCCCTTTTAAGAACGGTGAAGGCGGCCAGGAAGCGGTGGGGATGGGCGGTGGAGAGAATATTCTCCAGCTCATCCGCACTGTAACGGGTCAATTCGGTCAAACCGTCGAAGCCCGCTTCCGCCGCGCGGATCGCCTTATTGATTGCCTCTATGGCGGTACGTCCCATGGCCAGGGATTCCCCCACGGACTTCATCTGTGTTCCCAGGGCGGTGTAGCCGGTGGGGAACTTTTCCATTTCGAAACGGGGCACCTTCACGGCACAGTAGTCCAGGGCCGGCTCGAAACAGCTGGCGGTGACCCCGGTGATCTCGTTGACCACTTCGTCCAGGGTGTAGCCCACGGCCAGTTTTGCCGAACAGCGGGCTATGGGAAAACCGGTGGCCTTACTGGCCAGGGCGGAAGAACGGGAAACCCGGGGATTCATCTCAATAACAATCATCCGGCCGTCTTCCGGATTCAGGGCGAACTGCACGTTCGATCCGCCGCAGTCCACGCCGATGGCCCGGAGGATATCAATGGAGGCCTTGCGCATGGCCTGATATTCCCGGTCGGACAGGGTCTGGGTGGGAGCAATGGTGATACTGTCTCCCGTATGGACTCCCATGGGATCGATATTTTCGATAGAACAGACGATAATGGCGTTGTCCCTCTTATCGCGCATGACCTCCATTTCGAACTCTTTCCATCCGATGAGGGACTCTTCGATAAGCGCTTCGTGGGTGGGGCTCTCCAGAAAAGCCTTCTCCAGGATTTTCTCCAGGCTGGGCTGATCCTGGGCTATGGCGCCGCCCATTCCTCCCAGGGTAAAGCTGGGGCGGATAACCAGGGGATATCCCACCTGCTCGGCCATTCCCAGAGCGTCCTCCAGGGAGTGGGCCACGATGGAGGTGGGAGAGTCCAGTCCCAGAGACTCGATGACCTTCTTGAACTCGCCCCGGTCCTCCGCCTTGTTGATCGACTCGGCGCTCGCGCCGATGATCTCCACGTTATGCTTTTTGAGGATAC
>JAFGPQ010000013.1 GCA_016936115.1 Spirochaetales bacterium
CGGTTCCGCGGCCCCCCACAGGAGCTGGTCCCCCACGGTAAAGGCGGTCAGATAGTCGGGACCCATTTTCATTTTGTGAACCCGGCCCACGGGAACGGTCATGGTTCCCGATACGAAGGCGGGGGTCAGCTCTTTCAGGGTGATCTCCCTGTCGTTGGGAACGAACCGGGCCCAGGGGGTAGAGCTCTTGATCATCCCTTCCAGCTCGTCCAGGGGGTAGTCCTTCGTCAGTTTGATGGTCAGGGCCTGGCTGTGGCAGCGCATGGCCCCCACCCGCACGCAGAGACCGTCGATGGGAATGGGGTTGGCCGTCTGCAGAATTTTGTTGGTCTCGGCGAAGCCCTTCCACTCCTCCTTGGTCTGCCCGTCGGCCACGGCCTTGTCTATCCAGGGGATCAGGCTCCCCGCCAGGGGCGCTCCGAAATTGGCCGTGGGCATGGCGTCGGAACGGATCACATCGGCCACCTGCCGGTCGATGTCCAGAATGGCCGAACCCAGGTTGTCCAGTTCCTCAGGGGCGTTGCCGATGACCTGCATCTGCTTCACCAGCTCCCGCATATTCTTGGCCCCCGCCCCGGAGGCGGACTGATAGGTCATGGAACTGAGCCACTCCACGGCCCCCTCGCGAAAGAGACCGCCGATACCCATGAGCATGAGGCTCACCGTACAGTTGCCCCCCACGAAGGTTTTCGTACCCTTGGCCAGAGCCTCGTCTATCACATGACGGTTCACCGGATCCAGAATGATCACCGATTCGTCGGCCATGCGCAGGGTGGAGGCGGCGTCGATCCAGTAGCCCTTCCAGCCTTCCCGGCGCAGTCCGGGATATATTTCGGAAGTGTAATCGCCGCCCTGGCAGGTGACGATCACATCCATCTGTTTCAGAAGGGTTATATCTCTGGCGTCTTTAAGCTCTTCCGGGCCGGTACCGTATCCGGGGCCCTTCATGCCTGTCTGACTGGTTGTGAAAAAGTGGGACTCCATACCGTCGAAATCCTTCTCTTCCAGCATGCGCCCCATGAGAACGGAACCCACCATACCGCGCCATCCGATAAAACCGGTCTTTAACATCTCTTACCTCAATTCGTAAAGTTTTCCCATTTCTAGCATAATCGATGAAAGAAATCCATATGTGGTAAAGGAAAAAAGGAGAAAAGGGATAACTTTTCCCGCAGCACGCCACTTGTATCCCGACTCCGAACCATCTAGAATATTCCCATGGAATACAAACTGGACATTCACACCCATACCGTCTCCAGCGGACACGCCTACAGCAGCCTGGAAGAGAACGCCCGGGCCGCCTGCGCCCGGGGGCTGGAACTCATCGCCATGACCGATCATACCCCGGCCATGCCCGGGGGCCCCCATATCTTTCATTTCTATAATATGCGCATCCTGCCCCGTATGATAGCGGGGGTCCGGGTCCTCAAGGGGGCCGAGACGAATATCATCGATTATAACGGTTCGGTGGATCTGGACGAGGAGGTTCTGGAGCAAATGGAACTGGTCATCGCCAGTTTGCATCCCCCCTGCATCGCCTTCGGGACGGTAGGGGAAAATACGCGGACCCTTGTCCGGGCCATGGATAATCCCCGCATTCACATTATCGGCCATCCGGGAGATGCCCGGTATAACTTCGATGTAAAAGAGGTGGTCGCCGCCTCCAAGGCCACCGGGACACTGCTCGAGATCAACAACAGCTCCCTCAAACCGACCAGTTCCCGTCCCGGGGGTGATGTGTTCATACGGCGGATATTCGAGGAGTGCCTCTCCGTCGAAGCGCCCATCGTCATAGGCAGCGACGCCCACTTCTCCGATGCGGTGGGGAATTTCCCCGAGGCCCACCGCCTGCTCAAGGAATTGGCCTATCCGGAGGAGCTGATTCTCAATACCTCGACAAAAAGATTTCTCGACCATATCGGACTGGAGGCATAGAAAAGGTGAGCAGCAAACAGGAATTTACCAGGGACGGTATGTACAGGAAGTTCTGCGCCTACGGGTTTCTCAAGAATCTGCAGTTCTTCGATCCCTTTCTGGTGCTCTTCTTTCGGGAGCGGGGGATCAGCTTCTTTGAGATAGGGGTGCTCTATTCGGTGCGGGAGATCATGACCAATGTGACAGAGATCCCCACGGGGGTCATCGCCGATACGATAGGACGGCGCACCGCCATGGTCCTGGCCTTTATCAGCTACATCATCAGTTTCGCCCTTTTCTATCTGTTCCCCACCTTTCCCGTGTTCATCGCTGCCATGGTCTTTTTCGCTTTCGGGGAGAGCTTCCGTTCCGGAACACATAAGGCCATGATTCTGGAGTATCTGAAGCTGAATAACCTGATGAACCACAAGGTGGCCTACTACGGTCATACCCGCAGCTGGTCCCAGATCGGTTCCGCCGTAATGGCCCTTACCGCGGGGCTTATGGTCTTCTTTACCGGGGATTACCGGTCGGTCTTTCTCTACAGCATCGCCCCCTATCTGCTTGGTATGGTTCTGATCATGACCTACCCCCGGGAACTGGATTTCTCCCCCGAAGAAGGGGAGTCCGCCGCAAAGGATGAGAAACGGCGGATCGGGGATACGGTAAAGGATTTCCTGCGCCTCTTCACAGATCGGCAGGTCCGCCGGGCCCTTATCAATTCCAGCCTTTTCGACGGTTTTTTCAAGGCGGTCAAGGATTACGTGCAGCCTATTCTCAAGGGACTGGCCCTGACCCTTCCCCTGATGATCGGATACGAGGATCACCAGCGGGTGGCCGTGGTCTCCGGGGGACTCTACTTTCTGCTTTATCTGGGGACGAGCCAGGCCGCCCGCCACTCCTCCCGCCTGAACGACCTGATTCCCGGGATTGCCCGGGGGCTGAATATCACCTTCCTGGCCCAGTTCCTGATCATCGGGGGCATCGCCCTCTCCCTGATTCTGGGAAGCCCTCTGGCGGCGGTGATACTTTTCGTGATTCTCTATCTTTTAGAGAATGTGCGCCGTCCCTACATGCTGGGCTACCTGAGCGGCAAAATCAAGGGATCGGTCATGGCCACGGGACTTTCCGGGGAGAGTCAGCTCAAAACCCTGCTCGTCGCCGTCCTGGCCCCTGTGCTGGGCAAAGTGGTGGATGGATTCGGTCTGGGTTACGGGCTGCTGATTCTGGCGGGGATCTCCCTCGTCGCCCTGATTGCCGTGCCTATCCGGGACAAGGAGTAGAAAGGAAACACTATGACAAAGATTTATCTGAAGGAATCCCGGGAGAAATCCCTTAAAAACAAACACCCCTGGATTTTCAAGAGCGCGATAAAACCGGCTAAGGCGCAAAACGGAGAGATCGTTCAGGTCTGTACCGGCGCCGGCAAGTCCGCAGCCCTGGCCTTTTACAGCGGGAGTTCCCAGATCTGCCTGCGCATTTTTTCCTGGGATCCCATGGGCGAACCGGACCGTGACTTCTGGCGGGAGAAAATCCGCCGGGCCGTCTCCCTGCGCTCCCCCCTGCGGACCAATCCCGATGTAACCGACTCCTGCCGTCTCATTTTCGGCGAAGCGGACGGGCTTCCCGGCCTGGTGGCCGATCTGTATCGGGATTATCTGAGCGTCCAGTTTCTCACTGCGGGCATGGACCGGCTGAAGGATGAAATTGTCACTCTGCTTGCCGAAGAGATCAAGCCCCGGGGGATCATAGAGAAGAGCGACGAGGATATGCGCAAGCGGGAGGGTCTCGCTCCGGCGGAAGGGCTGCTCTGGGGTGAAGAGATGCCCCGGGATTACGCCATTCGGGAGAACGGCCTCAATTACGGGGTGGATCTGGCTACGGGACAGAAAACCGGCTTTTAC
>JAFGPQ010000123.1 GCA_016936115.1 Spirochaetales bacterium
AGATGCGCCAGTCCATGCTGGCCGGAGGCGGGGAAGACCGCCAGGCCAGGCAGAAAGCCAAAGGGAAGCATACGGCCCGGGAGAGGATTCAGCTGCTCACAGACGAGGGCAGTTTTGTGGAAAACCATCCCTACGAGCTGAGCCGTATAGACGACTTCGGCATGGACAGCAAGAAGATTTCCGGCGACGGGGTCATTACGGGAAGCGCCCTCCTCGGGGGGCGTCAGATATGGCTCTCTTCCCAGGACTTCACCGTTCTGGGGGGGTCCCTGGGTGAGCAGCACGCCAACAAGATCGTGGCCACCCAGCGGATGGCCCTGAAAACGGGAAAGCCCTTCATCCAGATCAACGATTCCGGCGGGGCCCGTATCCAGGAGGGGGTCATGTCCCTGGAAGGGTACGGGAGCATCTTCCGGGCGAACATACTGGCCTCCGGGGTGATACCCCAGTTGAGCCTGATCATGGGCCCCTGCGCGGGGGGAGCGGCTTACTCCCCGGCGCTGACCGACTTTGTCTTTATGATAGACAAGACCAGCCACATGTACATTACCGGGCCGGACGTGATCAAGGCGGTAACCGGCGAGGAAGTGACCCATGAGGATCTGGGAGGGGCCTACGCCCATGCCAGCAAGAGCGGTAACGTGCATTTTCACTGCGCCAGCGAGGAGGAGTGCTTTACTCTGGTTCAGAAGCTGCTCTCCTTCCTGCCCCCCTCCAACAGGGAGCAGCCGCCGCGGACAGAGTGCACCGACGACCCCAACAGGGATACGGGGGATCTTCTTCACCTGATCCCCGGAGAGTCTACCAAGGCCTATGACATCCGGGACGCCATTGCCCTGCTGTTTGATAAGGAGAGTTTCCTGGAAGTCCACAAGAACTTCGCCCAGAGCATGGTGGTGGGATTCGCCCGCCTGGCGGGACGGTCGGTGGGGATCATCGGCAACCAGCCCAAGGTGTACGCCGGAGCCCTGGACAGGGATTCCTCGGACAAGGCGGCCCGGTTCGTCCGGTTCTGCGACTCCTTCTCTATCCCGGTGATCTCCCTGGTGGACGTGCCCGGCTACATGCCCGGTACGGAACAGGAGTACGGGGGAATCATCCGGCACGGGGCCAAGCTGCTCTACGCCATAGCGGAGGCCACGGTTCCCAAGATCGCTCTGGTTCTGCGCAAGGCCTACGGGGGCGCCTACATAGGCATGGCTTCCCGGGCTCTGGGTTACGACCGGGTCCTGACCCTTCCCATAGCGGAAATCGCCGTCATGGGAGCTTCGGGGGCGGCCAATATTATCTTCAGGAACGAGATCCAGGCCGCCAAGGATCACAACCTGATCAAGGAAATCAAGATGCATGAGTACCAGAGGAAGTTCATGAACCCCTTCTCCTCGGCGTCTTTGGGAATTGTGGATGACGTGATCGCCCCGGAAGCGGCCAGGAGGGAGCTTATCAGGTCATTGGAAATGATAGCGGACAAGCGGGAGGACCGTCCTGCGAAGAAGCACGGGAATATGCCACTATGACGAATGTAAGAAAGATACGGGAAAAACGGGAGCGCCGTAAAGACCGACGCCGCAGGAGAGGAAACGGGGAGGCCGAAACAACCCGCGACAAGACGCCGGGAATCTTCGCCGACGCCTCCCTGTGGATCAGTAAGAAAAAGTAAAAATAGTTTTATACAATTCAATCGCTTCGGAACCAGTCCGGTACCTTATCCAATCGCAACCTCCGGACTGGTTCCGTTTTTTATCCCTCTATTTCTTTTGAAAACGTTTGTATAATGGTTCTTTTTTTATCGATATATAAAGAGAGATACAAAATTCCTTGTTTTCGCTTAAGCGGCAATTTTCAGACAATATGATATATATTTATATCGTTTCTATATAATGTTTTAAATATTTCTTGTAACTTTTTTTTCACTTTTTTGTTGACAGATTCATGAAACAGGGATGATAATATCACTATTGTAAACGTTTGCATTTAAGTTGTGCAAACATATTTGGAGGTTATTGTATGAAAAAGGTATTGCTCGTATTCGCAGTAGCAGCTATTTCCGCCCTGGCGCTCTTTGCCAACGGGGCTGGCGACAAGGGAGGAAAGGACACTTTTAAAGTCGGTTACGTCTGTAACAACTTTAACGACACCTTCCAGACTTATGTTATGGATGCGGCAAAAGAGTATTTCGCCGGCGTAGCCAATGTGGAGCTTGTTCTCCAGGACGCTCAGGAAGATGTTATCCGCCAGCAGGATCTGGTAAACACTCTTCTCGCTCAGAAGATCGATGCGCTTATCGTGGTTCCCGTTGACACCAGCGCCATGACCCCCATCGTCAAGGCTGCCGCCGAATCCAATGTTCCTCTCTGTTTCGTCAACAGAAACCCCTATGCCGAGAAGGAACTCCCCGCAAACGTATACTACGTGGGTTCCCAGGAAATCATCGCCGGTACCCAGCAGATGGAATACATGGGCGAACTCCTGAACGGAGAGGGCGGTGTGGCCATTCTCATGGGTAAGCTCGATAACGAAGGCGCCCTCAAGAGAACCGAAGGTAATGAAGTTACCGCCAAATCCAAGTTCCCCGGCATCAAGATTCTTGCCAAGGAGACCGGTAACTGGCAGAGAGACCAGGGTATGACCATTACCGAGAACTGGCTTACCGCATACGGTGCCGATCTCAAGGGTATCTGTGCCAACAACGATGAAATGGCTCTCGGTGCTGTTGAAGCCCTCAAGGCCGCCGGCCGGACCGACATCCCCGTCATGGGTGTTGACGCCATTCCCGACGCCAAGGTTGCCGTAGGAAACGGGTCCCTGGCTGCGACTGTGCTTCAGGACGCTGTAGGTCAGGGTAAGGGTTCCGCCGAACTGATCCACAAAGTACTCAAGGGCGAGCAGGTTGTTCCCCTCGTATGGATTCCCTTCGTTCTTATTACCCCGGAAAATCTGGCCGACTACCAGTAAAATCAATGGATATCGCATAGGGATTCCCTCCGGGGAATCATAGGATAGATGCGAATCCGCCTTACCACCGGAGCGGGGATTCTCCCGCTCCGGTTATCGGAGAAAACATGGCTGAGGAAAACTATCTCCTGCAAATGCAGGATATCGTAAAAAACTTCCCTGGAGTAAAGGCTCTCAAGGGTGTTGAACTTAAGGTGAAACAGGGAGAGATCCATGCGCTGATGGGAGAAAACGGAGCTGGCAAATCGACTCTGATGAACTGTCTGGCCGGCGTACACGATCCCACATCGGGAACGATAACCTACGACGGCAAAGTTCGGGAGAACTACGATACGTCACAGGCTCTTAATATGGGCATTTCCATGATACATCAGGAATTGAGCCCTATTCTTCACAGACCGATCATGGAGAATATCTGGCTTGGAAGAGAGCCTTTGAACAAATTCGGTTTTGTGGACCACAAAAAAATGTATGACATGAGCGTCGAGGTCCTCAAGGAGATTGATCTGAATGAGGATCCCCGGACCGAAATGGCACAGCTGACCGTAGCCAAAATGCAGATGATCGAGATTGCCAAGGCTATCTCCTATGATTCTAAACTGATCATCATGGACGAGCCCACATCCGCATTGACAGATAAGGAAGTCAAGCAGCTTTTTACCATCATGCGCAAGCTTAAGGCGCAGGGTAAGAGCATCATATACATTTCCCATAAACTGGACGAGGTTTATGAAATCACCGACCGGATAACGGTCTACCGTGACGGGACCTATATCGGAGTGGAGGACACGGACAAGCTGACCGTGGACAAACTCATCAATATGATGGTGGGCCGCGATGTGGATGAGATGTTCCCCAAAGTGCCCTGCGAAATCGGAGAGGTCAAACTGGAAGTCCGCAGTCTGACCCACCAGAGACTTTTCAAGGACGTCTCCTTTACCGTAAAAAGAGGGGAGATTCTGGGTGTGGCCGGCCTAATAGGTTCGGGAAGGACAGAGGTTATCGAGACGATCTTCGGTATCCGGTCCAAGGTATCTGGAGAAATCCTGATAGATGGGGAAGAGGTTTCCATCAACTCTCCCCGGGACGCCATTGCCAAACATATGGCTCTGCTGACAGAGGACCGCCGCCATTCGGGGATTTTCCCCATGCTCTCCGTACGGCTGAACATGGCGATCACGAACATACCCAAGTATCTGAACAAAGTGGGCCTGATCCGGTACAAGACCCTAAAGGATGATTGCGACGATTACGTCAGAAAGATACAGGTCAAGACCCCCAACCTGATGCAGAAGGTGCAGAACCTCTCCGGAGGAAACCAGCAGAAGGTACTGGTGGCCCGGTGGCTAATGACCAATCCGGACATTCTCTTTCTCGATGAGCCTACAAGAGGTATCGACGTGGGAGCGAAATCGGAAATTCACAGGCTGATAACCCGTCTGGCGGGTGAGGGGAAATCCATTGTGATGATTTCCTCCGAGCTGCCGGAAGTCATGGGCATGAGTGACCGGATTATGGTCATGCACGAGGGCCGTGTCACGGCTGTCGTCGACAACACGCCCGATCTTACCCAAGAACAATTAATGTCCTACGCCACGGGTAAGGCAGTAGGAGAGGAGTAAATAATGTCAACCGTTGCGGAAAAAGCCCAGCTGAGTAAAAAAGAGCGGAGCCAGAAGACCCAGCAGATTCTTCAGAAGTACGGGATCGTCTTCGTTCTGTTCATCATGATTATAGGTATCAGTATCCTGGAACCGGCCTTCCTGAGCCGCTCCAACCTCTTTAATGTTCTGACCCAGACTTCCATCTTCGGAATCATGGCTCTGGGACTCACCTTCGTCATCATTTCCAAGGGAATCGACCTTTCCGTCGGATCTGTTCTGGCCCTCTCCGGCGTCATCGCCGCGTCCCTGGCCCAGACCGCCGATGCCACGGGAAAATTCTTTCCCAATCTGCCTGTTATGCCCGTGATCGTCCCCATCCTGGCCGCCCTGGCCGTGGGAGCCCTTTGCGGTGGGATTTCCGGCGCCCTTATCGCCAAAACGAATATCCCCGCCTTCATCGCCACCCTGGGTATGATGACCGTGGCCCGCGGTATGGCCCTGATCTACTCGGACGGCAAGCCCGTCAGTACTCTCACCGACTCCCTGACGGTCCTGGGCGGCAAGCTCTTCGGCTGGCTCCCCATCCCCGTTCTGATCTACTTCCTTATGATTGGGGTAAGTTACGTCCTCCTGGATATGACCCGCTTCGGAAAAAGCGTATACGCCATCGGCGGTAACATCAAGGCGGCGGAAGTCTCCGGGGTGAACGTGGGCCGGAACCTCATCGCCATCTACGCCTATTCCGGTCTTCTCGCCGGTCTGGCCGCCATCGTATTCGCCGGACGGGTCGGATCGGTCCATCCC
>JAFGPQ010000124.1 GCA_016936115.1 Spirochaetales bacterium
ATAGACGACTCTCATGGATGACAACCCCTATTCCTGTATCCAGGTGAGGACGTTCTGCACGTACCGGTCCCAGAAATTCCACTCGTGACCCCCCGGGCCCTCTTCGTAACGGAAGTCCAGCCCGGAGATGTCCATGAACTGCCGAAATTTCCCGTTCATTTCATAGAGGAAATCCTCCGTGCCGCAGGCCTGGTAAAATCTCATCTTCTCCAGCTCTTCCCGGTTCTGCCCCAGCAAATGGTACAGGTCGTGAACGCTTCCCTGCAGGGCAGCTGAATCCCCGAAGATGGTGGAAAAATCCAGTCCCGTTCCCGCTTCGTCCTCAACAATCTCATTGATGTCCAGAGCTCCGGAAAGGGTGGCCGCCGAGGCGAAAAGATCCGGCCGGCTCAGGCCGATCTTCATGGCTCCATAGCCCCCCATGGAGAAACCGCAAACATGGCGGTCCTCTCTTTTTCGGCTCACGGGAAACATTTTTTCTATAAAAGGGATCAGCTCCTTCGTCACATAGCTGAAGTAGTCGTTACCCCCGCCGAAATCGGTGTAGAAGCTGTTCCCGCAGTCGGGCATGACCACGGCCATGCCGTGCTCTTCGGCATATCTCTCTATACCGGATCCCCGAATCCAGCTGCTTTCGTCCCCCGTATAGCCGTGGAGAAGATACAGAACAGGATATTCCCGGTTATCGGCGTAAACCGCCTTGTTGATGCCGTTTCCCCCGTCTTCGGCGACAGGGGGAATGATGATATTGACCTGGGTGTGGCCCTGCAGATATTCGGAGCTGAAATTACAGAGAAAAATTGCCATATTACTATCCTCACAGCCGGGAGATTTCTCCCTCTTTACCGGTAAAGGTAACAGTAAAGCGTGAGCTGTTCAAGTCCGCCTCAAGCTGGGCGAATTCCGATCCCTCCTCCCGGCGGATTATCAGTTTGTCTTCACCGCACTCGGGCAGGAGACAGGCGCCGGAGAAGGCGGGATGGCTGTTCCGGAATCTCATGAGCCGGTTCAGCTCCCTTATCACGGGCCTTTCCTGATTCTGCGCCACTTCCTCCAGGGAGAAGTAATGGCGGTTGATGTCCCGGCCCTGCTTCGTTTTCTCGAGCAGTTCGATATCGTTCTCTCCTGCCAGAAGGCCCACATAGTAAACCTGGGGGATGCCGGGAGCGAAAAACTGGATCGCCCGGGCCAGGAGATATTTGGCGTCGTCGTTGCCCAGGGCGGAGTAGTAAGTGCAGTTGATCTGATAGATATCCAGATTGTTGTATTCGGCGGAGCTGTACTTCTTCTTGACGTTGGCCCCGCTGCTGTAGAGGGCTTCCATGGCGTTGTTCACTTCCTCATCGGATAGCAGATCTTTCACGTCAACGATACCGATTCCGTCATGGGTGTCCAGGGTGGTGAACTGCTTACGGGGGCAGATGGTCAGCCAATGCCTGAGCCTGACGGAATTTCCCGAGGAGAGGGTATGAAGCACCAGCATGGGCAGGGCGAAGTCGTAGACCCAGAAATCCCGGGAAGCCAGATCCATCTGAATGGAGTAGTGCTCGTGGATTTCGGGCAGGATCTGAGCCCCCTTTCCTGCGGCGGACTTCTCGATTTTGTGGAGCAGGTTCCATATCTCCGGTTTGACGAAAAAACAGTCGGTCCCCGGTTTCTTGATACAGTAGGCGAAAGCGTCCAGCCTGATGAAGGAGGCCCCGCGGGAGATGAGGCCGGTCAGGGTCTCCTCTATGAATTTTCCGGTGACCGGCGCGTTCACGTCCAGGTCCATCTGCTCCGGAGAGAAGGTGCACCACAGATCCTCCGTGGTCCCGTCCTGAAAGGTGATCGTTTCAAAGGGGGCCTTGTCCTTTCTTTTGTAGATTTTGTCGATTTCCTCTTCCGTGGGCCGTCGGCCCTCCCAGGCGGTGGTCACCTTGAGAAAGAGATCCTTCCAGTCCGATTTGTCGTGCTTCTCCTGATAATCCCTGAAGTAGGGTGAAGCGGGGGAGAGGTGATTAATCATGAAATCGAACATGAGGGTATACTTCTCCCCCAATGATTCCACGTCATCCCAACTGCCGAATTGGGGAAGAATCCGGTCGTAGCATTCCGGAGCGAATCCCCGGTCTCCGGAGGAAGGGAAGAAGGGCAGAATGTGAATCCCTTCCAGGGCTCCTTCGTACCATCTGTCCAGAATGGTCTTCAATTCCCCCAGGTTACGGCCCAGGGAGTCCGCATAGGTAATGAGCATTACCCCGTTTTTATTATCCTGTGTCACTGATTCCTCTTATGCTATGAAAGTACTTTCATAGCATAGTGGCCCTCAGGGAATTTGTCAATTAATAACACAGGCTCTTAACGGGAAATCCATATTGGTGTACCATCCTGAACCATATGATTGATCAGGATTTACACATACACACAGTTTACTCTCACGGCGATCCGGCCATAGAGCCCCAGCAGACTCCGGATTTGATAGAGTCCCTGGCCCACGCCCGGGTCATCGGCATAAGCGACCATTACGAGTATCTTCCCCCCGTTTTCGATGAATACCGGCAAGACCTGCACAGCCGGGGATTCTGGTGCGGCTGCGAAATCAATACGGGAGCCGAGGTCCCCCAGGCTCTTGAACTTCCCTTCGATTACTACATCTACCACTGCCGGGACAGGGATTCGGAGTACCGGGGCGCGGAGCAGCTGGCCGATTCGGGAAAGCCGGTGATCATTTCCCACCCCATGGCCATGGGGGCCGATCTGAACCGGGTTCCCACCGGCTGTTATATTGAAGTGAATAATCGCTATGTCTGGAAGGGGGATTACATGGCCTATTATACGCCTCACCTGGACCGGTTCCGTTTCGTTCTGGGGTCCGATGCCCATAAGCCTAACTGGCTGAACCATGTCTACGCAATCTATGCGGCGGAGCGTCTGGGAATCGTTCCTACGCAGATTTTCGATGGGCCCTACGGCTCCGGGAAATAGGATTCCATGGCGGAACGGCTGATCGTTTTCGATCTGGATTTTACCCTGTGGGACTGCGGGGGGACCTGGTGCGACTGTACCCGTCCTCCCTATCGCAAGAAGGATTCCCGGGTTTTCGATTCCCGGGGCAGTGAAATCACCCTCTATCCCGATGTACGGGAAATCCTGGAGTACTGCCGGGAGCAGGGGTGGTCTCTGGCCCTGGCTTCCCGCACGGATGAGCCCGCCTGGGCCCGGGAATTGCTGGAGCTTCTGGGAATCGACCGGTTGTTCGCTCACAGGGAAATCTACCCGGGAGGCAAGGTCACACACCTGACACGGATTCGCCGCCTGTCCGGGGTTCCCTTCGAACGGATGATATTCTTTGATGATGAAATGCGGAATATCCGGGATACGGAAGCTCTGGGTGTTAACGCGGTCTATGTAGACCGCGGACTGGACTGGAACGTATTCCGGGACAACCTGGACTGAGCAATCTTTTTTTGAAAAAACCGGGCGACATATTCTATACTTAGGAAGGGACTTTCCCGCATGTAAAACGTGTTCTTTCACAGGGGGTATAATGAATATTTTTGCCTCACTGAGTATACTCTCCTTTGTCGTTGCCATTCTGGTCGGTTTTATATATTGACCAAGGATAGGAACAGCAGCATTCACAGGCTTTTCTTTCTTTATTGCGTTGTCCTGTCCAAGTATATTCTGGGGAACTATCACAGCTTTTTTCCCGGACATGAAGATTCGGCCCGATTAGCTCAGAAATTGACAAATATCTGGCCTCTCCTTCTGGCTCTCCAGATCCATTTCCTTCTCTATTTAGTCAATGGGAAAACCCGTTTGAACCGAATCCTTATTATTATTTATGTCATCAGCATGGGGCTTTTCTACTTAATCCTTTTTCTTTCCTCAAATTGAGGCCAAAGTCATTGTGATTTCCTGGGGCTGGGCGTTCGGCTATTCCGCATCGAATCCTAGACTCTTGGCGATAATCCGCCTGTGGCCTTCCGTTGCGATGATCGCCGTGCTGTCAATCTGCATCAGGGGTATCATCAGAGAAAAAACCGCAAGAAAAAGAAACAGAAACAGATAATCGTCATTACGCGGGAACGTCCCTCTCCATGATTGTGGGAGTTCTTTTCGGCGGATTACTTCCGGATATGCTGGACATACCCGTTCCCAATCTTGCCTTTCTCGGGAATTTGATGGGGTTCATTCTATATGGCGTGGCTATTCAAAAGTGGAGCCTCTTTGAGTTGAATATCGAAGTAATTGCCAAAAACATTGTCTCCACCATAGCCGATTTGCTCATTGTGGTGGATCACAACGGCATCATCACTATCGTGAACAGTGCCGCTTGCTCGGTTATGTCGAGAAGGAGCTTATCGGCCGGCCGGAGAGGACTATTCTGTAGTTCTCATCGGAAGAGGGGGAACAATCCTTTCTTCGTGAGCTGAAAGAAAAAAAGAAAATCGGCCATTGGGAACTACATCTCAAGCGAAGGCGGATGACCCCATTCCGGCGTTCCTCTCTGCAGCTCTGATTCTGGACAGGAATAAAAAAGCCCAGGGTACGATCTATATCTGCCGGGATATGAGAGAGCACATAAAGGCGGAGAAACAGCTGCAGGAGACACAGAATCTGCTTGTCCATTCGGAAAAAATGGCCGGGATAGGTTTGCTCGCAGCGGGAGTCGCCCATGAAATCAATAACCCCATGGGATACATCATTAGCAATGTGCAAACCCTGGGGCAGTACCTGAAGGATATATTTGAGGGAATTGATGAGCTGAAAGAGGGCATCGAGAAGAACGAGGAGTGCCGGATAAAGCGGGATACCCTTCTGGCCGAGGGGAATATCGACTACATCGAGGAAGATGTTCCCATCCTTATTCAGGAAACCCTGGACGGGGCGGACCGGGTGAAAAGAATCGTTTCCAGTCTCAGGGAGTTTGTCCATCCCGGGGAGGATGAGTTCTCTCCCTTCGACATCAATCAGGAGATAGAAAAAACTCTCAGCCTCGTATGGAATGAATTGAAGTATCATTGCGAAGTGGAAAAGGAGTTTGGTCTTATTCCCAAAATCATCTGTAATAAGGTGCAGCTGGGAGAGATCTTCATTAATCTTCTTATAAATGCGGCCCAGGCCACCGAAGGTATGAAGGGAAGAATCATAATCAAAACCCACCGGGACGATTCCCATATCATCCTGAGATTTTCAGATAACGGAAAAGGGATCCCGGAGGAGAATCTGGGGAAGATATCCGATCCCTTCTTTACGACAAAGGAAATAGGCAGGG
>JAFGPQ010000125.1 GCA_016936115.1 Spirochaetales bacterium
AACTACTACAGCGGAATCGGGGAAGAGGAGAACCGGGATTTCGGCTATCGGGACTACAACGGGGAGGTTTCCCTGCTCTCCCACGGCTTTCAGACCGCCGACAACCAGGAGTGGCCCTTTTCTCCCGGAGAGGGGATTCTCTCTACCATACCGGAAGAGGGGAACGACCCGCCCGAAGGGGGAACCAACATCCGTTATATAGGATTGTCCGACGATGGCACCGTCGTAACCGCAGCCCCCTATACGGGGGACAGGGCCCTTGTATATAACGGGAATACGAATAAGGACGGCTGGGACGAAACGGGTTATGTGGCCAACGTGGCCTTTGCCGGTGACGGGGCGCCCCCCCCCGAACTGCGGGAAACCTATACGGTGGATGCGGTTCTGGGAGGCCCGGGGAGCAGAGCCCCGGCAGACCTGTCGGCCCCCCCTCCCTATCGGATGAAACCGGTAGAAACCCTGGAGCTGCCGTGACAACCCGCCAGAAGGAGGCCCTGTCCCTGGCGCTCCTGCTCTGCACAGCCCTTTCCCTGCCCGCTTCAGGCCAGGGCGACGACAGGATTACCCTGCGGGGAAACGTCCGGCGCATCGGAAACGATCCCTTCACGGAACTGGTTATCAGCGATGAGGAGGGTCAGGATTGGCGGCTCGACGAAAAGAGCGCCGCCCTGCTGCTGCCCTTCGAACAGCAGAGGGTGACCGTCACCGCGTCGGTCAGGCAGAAGGAGATGATCCTGGCGAACGGAAAAAAATTGGCCACCCGGAAGATACTCTACGATCTGGTACTGGAAGAGAACCTCACTTCGCCGAAATAATCAAGGTAAGAATATCTTCATACTCCCCGTGGGCCAGGGTGGGATCCCCCGCATAGGAAAGGGTCAGCTCCCTGGTCAGCCATTCGGGAGAAGTGATGCCCGAGGAGTCGGTGATAAGTACACTGCCTCCGGACCAGCCGGTTAGAGCCGTTCCGTTGTAGGACAGGGAGTAGTCCAGCCGGTCCTCCCCCGCATCCTGTTCCATAAAGGGAACCGTGGCGGAGCCGTCAGCCGCCAGATTCGCACTCCGCAGGGTTACCTCGTAGCCCAGGGGAGAGTTGCTCCGCTCGTGAACAAAGGCAATGCGCTTATCCGATATAGTGGCGGTCAGATTCAGGGACCGGTTGTCCGGCTCCCGGTCCACGTAGATATCGGTCAGCTCCGCCATCCGTCCCACCACCAGCACATCCACCGTATCGACCAGGGCATGTGTGCCGCTGTTACCGTAATCCCCTTCGTACAGGGAGAGGGCGACCGTGTCCGAATACTCCCCGCTGGCGGAGAACTGTCCCGCATCCAGGAAAAAGTACAGGGAATAGGTCACCCGCTCCACCGAAGCCGCATCGGCGGAGAAGTCGGAAGAGGTGATCACATTATCCACAGTGAGAGCCTGGGGAGGAGCCATAATGACGGCAGACGAGGGGGGAGCCTCCTTGTAGACCTGATAATCCAGGGTATAGCTTCCCTGGGCCGTCACCCGGGAGGCATAGCTGCCCGAATCGCCGGAGGACAGGGTCATGAACCAGGCGGGGATCGCCGTACCCTCATGCTCCAGGGTGATCTGAACCTGAACCGTTTCGCTCCTCTCGAAGGAGGCGTTCAGGTACACCCCGCCCGGGGGAGCGTAGAAGCGGAAGTAATTCTGGGCGCTCAGGGCCAGGGGGAGGAACAGGAACAGCAGGAGAATCCTATCAGTTTTCAGGTTTCACCTCCCCCAGATCACAGAATCCGCTTTCGTGAACCGTTACGTCTATCTTAAATGTCAGGTCTTTTCCCTTGATAGTCAAGCGGTAGGGCCCCGGAATCAGGCCGTAGCACTCGAAATACCCCCTCTCGTCGCTAAAGAACTCCCGGGGCCACTCCCCGTCGAGAAAGCCGGAGACATCTCCCCCGTCGGGGCTTATTTCACCTACCCCATATACCTGGGGCCGCCCTTCCCCGTCGGTCAGGACTCCCCCGGCGTACATGGTGATCTTCTCCGTGGCCCGGATCAGAGTCCCCCGCCGGTAGGAGGGAAAGACCGACGTGGTGTAGTCATTGATGTCCGCCCCGATGGGCAGAGTCTCGGGCATCATGCGGAATGTGGTGTACCGGTAGGAGGAGAGGGAGGTGAGAACTGTGGGATCCTCCCCGTCCACCTCAAGCAGAGACCCCCGGGAGGTGGGATTCACCGAAAGGGGACCGATCTCTGAGTCAAAGATGACGAAGCTGCCCCGGACCGGCCGGGAAAACCCCAGAACCCCGTCGGCATAGACCAGGGCCGTGCCGAAGGAGAGGGATGTGGCGTTGCTCACTTCCTCCGTGGCCAGGAAGGCATTGAATCCCTGGGAGAGGTTCAGATTGAAGTAGGGATGGAGATATCCCCCGTTCGCCGAGAGGGTGAACCGGTCCTGGTTATTGGCGGGAATGATGGAGGAAACCCCCAGGGTATAGTCTGTAGCCTCTGCATTACCGCTGTACCGGTTCCAGGAGACGGTCATCTTCTCGGCGCTCAGATCGCCCCGGGCATAGAAATTCTGCTGCACATCGGGAAAGGAGGCGGAATAGACGATGGCCGCCCGGGGAGCCCACACCCCCTTCTCATAGACGATGCCCAGATCGGCGGAAATGGAACTCCCGTCATCCCCGCCGGTCCGGACCCGGGCGGATAGATTCAGGGCCTGTTCCTGCCGGACCATTTCATAGGACCAGCTGCAGGAGGGGGTGATAGTCAGACTCCTCTGGGGCTGGTACACATAGTAGCCCCGCAGGGACACTCGCTGGGACTGCTGGACATAGGATTCCATCCGGTACCCCAGAGATGTCCCGAAACTCTGCCGGCGCCGTCCCTCCCGCCTTTCGGAAAAGGAGTGATTCAGATTCAGGCTGACAGCGTACTCCCCTTCCAGGGAAAAGTCCATATCCGGTGTAAGGCGAAAGGTGCCCGCCGTGGTGGCCAGGAGAAAGGGGGCGTTCACCGCAAAAAAACCCCGGTTCCAGTCGTAGTAGGAACTGGCCCCGGCGGTGAAAGTACCGCTCACCCCCCGGGAGACATGAAAGAGAAGAGCCGGATTGACGGTAGTCCAGCTGTCGGTCCCCACCGAGACGCCCCAGTCGGTCTCATCGGGCTTTAAAAGGCCCGTATCGTAGATCTGAAAGAAACTCTCCTTATGTTCTCCCTCGCTGTCGGTCCAGCGGATCTCTACTTCGTTCGGCCCCTGGGTCAGGGGAAAATTCTTAATCGTCCATGTCCCGGCGGGCACGTAGGTTTTCCTGACGGACCGGCCGTTGATAAGGATCTCAACATCCACCGATTCGGGAAAGAAAATGGTTTGCCCCAGTTCGGGGCGGGGCAGATAGTTGTAGTCCAGGGAGGTGTCCCGGTAGAAGGAGAAGCCGATCATCTCGGCGGGGCGGAAGCCTCCCGCGTCATAGGTCAGAGTCCCCGCTTCGGCCCTAATCAGGGAATCGGGAAAATCCCGGACCAGGCGCAGCGCATCCAGGGAGAGGGGGTCCCCGGCGGAGCGCAGACTGCCCCGGGCTTCGAGAACGTATCCGCCGTAGTTAACCGCCAGTTCGGGCTGGAACTGATAGCTGAAAAGGCTGTCTTCATAATCGAAACGGCCCCAGCCTTCCCCGTTCAATACGCCTGACAGGAGGGCCGGTTTCGCCAGGGCCCCCGGGGGAGCCTTCTTCGCCTGGACCAGGTTCACATCCCCCGGACGCCGGGCTTCGGGGGGAATGGTTACGGAAAAAATCAGCTGGGATTCGTCGAAAACCGCATTGATAAGGGTCCCGGACAGGGTTTCGTAGGGCACCCAGTCCCCCTCGTTCCAACGGGTCAGGGTCGCATTCAGCTGGTTCTCCTCGAGCAGGGGGCGCAGTTCCTCCAGCAGGGGCAGGGGTTCCACCAGGACTTTCCCGTTGATTCTTAAGGGAATCTCCCCCGAATAGACCCCGTCTATGTAAAAGGGAACGGGCATGAGCACCTCTTCCTGGGCCCGGAGGGGGGCGATGAGGAGAATCGGAAACAGGAAAATGCCGATACGTCGGAGCATATGTTAAATTTTCGGCTGTAAAGGGTTACTAATAAACCGGCTTATAGGAGAAATCCCAGAGAAGATCCTCTCCCTGCACCTCGGGAGGCTCGGGAATGAGGAAAATCCGGCGGTTTCCGGCCAAAATATTCTCCCCGGAAACACCCTTCAGCTTGTCCGGTCCCAATTCAATGGTATCGAAGTTATTGTAGGGGCTGTTCAGGGTGATGTTCAGATCCCCCATGATGACATGGCGGCTTCCCCGATTGTCAAACTGCAGTTCCAGCCAGGAAGAGCCCTCTTTCATAACGGTTTTTATCGAATTAAGCTCCAGAGAGGGCTCGCCCCCTTCGGTGATAACGTAGAGGCTCCCTTCGTACCGAAAGGTAAACCGTATGCCCCCCCCCTCTTCGGGCACCTGCTCTTCCTGCAGATCCACGGGAAGCTGCTCCGCGATAATGCGGTAGGCCTTCTCCCTGCCCGAGACGGGACCGCCCTGCCATTTCACACGCACCGAACGGGTTTCCCCCGGAGCAAGGATGTTCTGGGAAGGATAGATCAGGAAATCTCCGGGACAGGGCTCCAGGGTTTCCCGGCCCTCCTCATCCATTTTTCTAACGAAAACGGACACCTTAACGGCAATCCGATCGGTCAGAGAGTCGTTATGAATGGCGAAGACGCGGCTGCTGTTTTTCCCATCCACCGTGAATTCCTGGGAGATGGGAGAGAAGGTGAAGGCAGACAAACCCATCTGCGCCGTCAGGAACAGAAGAGCCGTCAGCCGCCGGAAAGATAATCCCACCCTACTTGGCCCGCAGAACCACGGTCAGCTGGTCCGCATAGTATCCCGCGGGGTAGCTGGTGCTCTGGTTGTAGATGATGGACAGGGTCCCCATATCGCTGTACCGTTCCGCCGTGTCCGTATTGTCCGCCGAACCGTACTCCGTCCCCGGATTCGCCGCCACAGCCGTTGTGGCCAGGCCGTTGGTGCCGGCGTATGTCAGGGTGTAGTCCACCTGGTCCCCGTCGTCGTTATAAAGGGCGCAGTCATTGCCCGCGTCCACATTGACCGAAGTGATCCACAGCTCCCAGCCGGCGGAATTGTTCGTCGTAATGCCTATGGAGGCAATAGCCACGGTTATGGGGGCGGTAGACCCGACCAGTGTCAGATTATCGAAGGGATCCGTGGGGGTCACGGTCAGTTCCAGAATAAGGGGAACCACTCCTCCGATATTGAATGTGTCTCCGTTAGATGCAAAAAGGGGCAATGCAAAAAGCGGCAGAAGCATAAGTAAAATCAGTCTTTTCATCGCTGAAACTCCTTTCACGGAAAGTGGTATACCATAAATTCCGTGTCTCGTAAATTCCCCCTCCCGCTTTAAGGATTACTCTTCTTCAGGGGGAATGCAAGCTTTTTTTTATTTTACCCAAGGTTGACCGGGGCCTTCCCGACCGCTACACTTTGAAATATGAAAAATTTATCACGGGAAAGAGCAGAAATCATCGTACGGCAGAACAGGGAGAGGGAGAAGGCCATATTGTCTCCCAGCGCCTGTTTCTCCCAGGACGGATTCCGCCTCTATCCGGAACGGCTGAAAGTTCCCGACGATCTGAATATGCGTCCCCCCTTCTTTCATGATACGGATAAGATCATCCACTCCCGGGCCTATACCCGGTATATCGACAAGACCCAGGTTTTTTCCCGAATGGACAACGACCACATCACCCACCGGGTCCTTCACGTGCAGCTGGTAGCCAAAATCGCCCGAACCATCGGCCGGTCATTAAGTCTGAACGAAGACCTTATCGAGGCGATCTCCCTGGGCCATGACCTGGGCCATGTTCCCTACGGCCATGCGGGGGAGAGAGCCCTGAATAGGATCTGCGAAGAGGAGGGAATAGGCTATTTCTCCCACGGGGCCCAGAGCATACGGGCGGTGATGGAGCTGGAGAATCAGGGACGGGGTCTGAACCTGACCCTGCAGACCATGGACGGGATTCTGTGTCACAACGGGGAGCTATTTTCGAAGAACTATACCCCGGAGAGGGGGAAAACCCTTGAAAAATTCCTGGACGACTACCGCTCCTGCTTCACGGTGCCCAAATACCAGAGCCGCCTTGTGCCCATGACATTGGAGGGCTGCGTGGTCCGCCTGAGCGACATCATCGCCTATATCGGCAGGGATGTGGAGGACGCCATTACCGTGGGGCTGATTGAGCGGCCGGACCTGCCCTCCTACGTGACCGAGGTCCTGGGGGACCGGAACGACCAGATCGTCAACTCCCTGGTGAGCGATATTATCGAGAACAGCTTCGGCAAGGAGGAGCTGGAGTTCTCTCCCCCCGTGTTCGAAGCTCTGATCAAGCTCAGGAAATACAACTACGAGCGGATCTATCTGAACGAAGCCAACCGCCGGGACGAGGAGAAGCTGATTCCCATGTTCCGCTTTCTCTTTGACAGCTACATGAAGGACCTGGAGGATCCCCAGTCCTACATATCCCGCTGGGCACAGGAGAAGATCAGCCGGAATTACCGCTCCGAAACAAGGGAAAAGCGGATCATCATAGATTACCTGGCGGGAATGACTGACCGCTTCTTCAATAAACAGTATATGACCCGGGCCCTGCCGGAAATTCGCGGTTACAAGTTTTGAAAATCGTGGTATAATCCTAGGAATCAGGAGGAGGTAGATGAAAAGTCCCATTTCCCGTATTCTCGTCTATATCGACGGCAGCGACGAATCAATCACCGCCGCCCAATACGCGATCCTCCTGGCAGCTTCGAATCAGGCCGAATTACGCGCCCTTTACGTGGTGAATACCAGAGCTCTGAACGATCTTCTGAAAAGCCGTATTTTCATCGAATCGGAACAGGAGGAGTATCAGGCCGACCTGGAAAGCGATTCGGTGCGCTACCTGAACCACGTGGAAAAGCTGGCCGCCCGCAAGGGAATCCCCATTACCCTGTCCAAAAGGAACGGCTCTATTTTTCAGGAAATCAAGAACGAAATAGAAGAGAACGAAGTGGATCTTCTGGTTCTGGGCAAGGGTTCTTCGGTGCGCAGCCGCAGGGACGAACTTTACGACGACACGGAACGGGCCGCCAAGCTCGTACCCTGTACCGTCCTGTTCGCCAGAGACGAAGACAGGATAGACGATCTTTTCGATGAATAGCTGGTATCAGGAGAAAACCCGGGTCATCGTCCTCTCAGGACATTACGGCAGCGGGAAAACGGAAATAGCCATTAATTTGTCTCTTATGATAGCCGAGGTGAGCGACCGGAAAGTCTCCGTCGCCGATCTGGACATTATAAATCCCTATTTCCGCAGCAGGGAAAGAAAAAAATTCCTGGAAAGCAAGGGAATCCACCTCATCGGCGGTTCCATAGAGGATTCCCAGACGGGAGTCCCCTCGCTGAGCGGGGAAGTCCAGGCCCAGCTCTCCGACGGGAAAGGCCTGCTTATTCTTGATACGGGAGGAGACCCGGAGGGGATCCGCCTTCTGGGCCGCTACGACGAGGAGTTCCGACGGCTCCGGGAAGAGAACGCCCTGACCCACTATTTCGTCTTCAACGGATACCGCCCGGAAACCCCGGACGCCGCCAGGGGAGAAGCCATGCTCAGAAGCCTGGAAAGGGGCTCGGGAGTCACCGTGGACAGGCTTATTTCCAACAGTCACCTGCTCAAAGCGACCGGCCGGGATGAGATCCTTGAGGGCTGGCAAAAGACCGTTGAACTCTCCGAAAGAACGGGCATTCCCATTGCCTTCTGCACCGTTCCCGAGTGGCTTTCCCCGCCCGAGGAGATCCCCCGGGAAATGATTATCACCCTGGACCTGCACATGCGCAGCGACTGGATGAGTTAAAACATCACATCGAAAAGAGTTGTAAATAGGATTATCTCTGTTCAAAATATGAAAATTCATGAATAAACCATGGGCTTTTTGTTGTTATTATGAAGCCCCCGGGATATATTAGGGATCATTACGGAGACCATGGTGCCATTAAAACGAATTATTCCCATAGCCCTTCTCTTCATGGGGGGATTTCTATCTCTCTACTCGCAGCAGGGAATATCGCTTTCCGTCACCCCGGGACTGGATATCCCCTTCAGCGGAGGGGACAGCGACACCCGGACAATCACCCCCTGGGGAACGGAGAAATTCTACACCATGGGCGGCAGCCTCTCCCTGCGGGGAAACTGGGGTCTGGCGGGTTATCCCCTGTATATAACCGGGGGACTGGATACGGATATGATCGGTACGATAAACGAGAAGAGCATGACCATGCTCGGCCTCTACGGCGGTGGGGGTTACAGCTACAGCAACTACCTCTTCGACGCCCGGGGCGATCTGGGAATCGGCGGGGCCCTGGGTACCTACTCCAACGCCTCCCCCCTGACCAATTTCTACGCCAAAATCGGCGGCTCCTTTCTTTTCAATATTTCCAGCACCCTGAGCGTGGGCCCCTCTGCGGAGTACCGCTATTTTCATAACAATTTCGCCGGCCTTACCATCGGGGTGACCGCCAAGTTCGCTCCCGTGCCCCCTATCAGCGAGGATCAGGCCCGTTTCATCGGCATACAGCTGGCCCCGGTCTATCCCGCCCTCTACCGGAACTACCAGACCTATCCCTCGGGACTTCTCTCCTTTATCAACGGAGAGAAGGAGACCATCGAGGAGCTGGAGATCTACTTCTACCAGAAAGACTACATGGAAAAGTCCGCCCTCTGCGGCCGCTACGCCCGGGTGGAACCGGGAAAGACCGTTTCCGTACCCATCGCCCTGCCCCTGAAAGCGGAAACCCTGGCCAATCAGGGCGAAGTCTCCCTGACCGGGGAGATCACCATCCGCTATAAACTCAAGGGCCGTAACCGTTCCCTTAAGACGGAAAAGACATTCTATCTGGAAGACGCCCACCGCATCATCGATGATAATCCGGACAAATCGGCCCTGTTCGTCACCCCCGGCGAAGAGTCCCTGAAGGAGTACGCCCGATCCGTCACGGATCAGCTTGCCGGAGTGACCATGTCCCCGGTGGACCGGAATTTCCGAACCGCCATGGGACTTTACGCCTCCCTGAGCGGCCTGCAGATAGGCTTGAAGACGACTGCGGAAGAGCAGACCAGCGTGGAGAAGAACTTCCAGTATCCCGTGGAGACCCTGGCCCTGCGCTCCGGAGAAGAGAAGGATCTGGTCACGGCCTACGCGGCCCTGCTCGATGCGGCGGGAATCGAATCGGCCATTATACAGCTGCCCCGGAAGACCATGGCCGCCCTGGCCCTGATTCTGCCCAGGGAAGAGGCTGTCAGCATACTGGACAAAAACGATTACATCGAAGATCTGAACAAAATATGGATCCCCCTGGACCTGTCCGCCACGGACCTGGCCGGGTTTATCGACGCCTGGATGTCCGGCGCCGCCGCCTGGAACAGCACCCCCCCCGAAGACCGGAGCATCACCTCCGTCCGGGACGCCTGGACCCGGTACAAGCCGGTGGAATCCTATCCCTACCTGGAGCGGGACGGCCTGACCGCCGTGACGGAAGCGCCCCCGGTGGCGGACATCTACGAAGAGGAACTGATAGCCTTTGTGGAGAAAAGCATCGCCAAGGAAGAAAAAATCCTTTTGGACAAGATCAACCGGACCGGGGACGTGAGAACGAAGAACCGCCTGGGAGTTCTCTATGCCCGATACGGCCTTCTGGACAAGGCGAAGGCCCAGTTCGAACCCCTTTCCTATGACTACCCCGCCGCGGCGGTGAACATGGGGAACATCTTCTACCTGCAGGAGGACTATGTGAAGGCCTACATCAACTACATAGCCGCCTCGGAAATGGACAAAAATGACAAATACGCCCTTCTGGGAAAAGCGAGGACCGCCCGGATGCTCGGCGAGCAGGATACGGCAGAATCGGTCTACCGGACGCTCAGCGCCCTGGACATCAATCTGGCCATCCCCTTCAGCTATATCGTGAACAAAGACATAGAGCCCTCGGAAAGTGAAACCCGTAAAATCGTTTACTGGGTTGAGGAGTAATCATGATAAGGAAGCTGTTTTCCACGTTTATAATAAGATCATTTACGCTGACGCTGATATTCGCCATGCTGCTGTCCGGCTGTTCCAACAGTCTGTTTCTGCCGATTTCGGAGGATGCTACGGTGGTCGTGGAACCAGTGGTGCCTACCTATTCCACCGAGATAACACTGGACGGGGTAGATTTGTATTCCGAATACAACGGCAGCATGCTCACTATCTATTCGAATACAAAGACTCTCAATCTTGAATTGACCGTAACGGCAGTAGAACAGAACTGGAGTGAATATAAAATCTGGCAGGGAGACGAGCCGGCTGATACGGAATTTATATCTATTGATTTCGCCGGAGGCGATACGGCCGCTTTCCCCTATAATCTGGATGCTACCGTAGACGACAGTTATCCCGTTAATATCAAATTGAGAAACGCCGAGGGCGAAATCTCCGATCAGGTAACGGTCATTGTCAAGCTTGACCGGGTGGCGCCGGATTACGATTTGATGATTAATGGCTCTACGGGAGACACAAGTACCTCTTCCACGAGTACGTCCATACAGTTTTACAATAAATCAGCGACGGATTTCCGCCTCATGAAAGTATGGAAAAAGTCTGAAGGCGAAACAGAAAGCTCTTCTGAGTATAGGACATTCAGTGAAACGGACGATGTAACCATTGCCGCAAATGAGGCCGCGGAATACTACTTCGGGACCAAAATCATGGACAAGGCGGGAAACGAGTCCCTGGAAATCACGACCCCGACTTTGACTTATACCACGGCCTCGCCCACATTCAATTTCTCCATTAATTCCACATTGGAATCGGCAACGAATACCCGGGTGAGAACCCTGGATATCATTACGAGCAACGTTGTCCTGCCTGCACCTGACGCCGTATCCATCGCCATATGGGACAGCAGCGAAACGATGCCGGGCGAAGGATACTTCAATAAATCCACCGACCAATTCACCCATACTCTACCCATTTCTAACGACGATTACACGGTTAACGTCAGATTGCGGCAGGGAGACAGCAACTACTCTACGGTGATGTCGCGGATGATCCGTTTCGACAATACGGTCCCGGAGATTTCCGGATTCCTCATCAACGGGTCCGATTCCCCGGAAAATACCAATAACCCGACCCTCTCGGTTTCCCTTACGGCTTCAGACAACCTGGCGGAGACTTCGGAACTGGAAGCGAAAATCTGGGAAGGTGCTGAAGAGGACGAACCTGCCGATTCCTACTATCAGAGCTTGGAGGATATTGCCACATTAACCGTTTCAGCGGAAAGGACCTATACATACTGGGCCATGATACGGGACGACAGCGGCAACGAATCCCTTACTTCCAGCTGTCAGATTACCTACGATACCACGGATCCCGTAGTATCTTCCTTCCTCTGCAATGACGGCACCATCACCAGAAACAGCGATACCACACTGGCCCTGACCGCCTCGGATGACGTGGTCGCTTATAAGCTGTGGGTAGGGGACAGCGAGCCCGCTACCATAGAAGCCAACCTCACGGACTGGACGAGCAGCAGCGGCGACATCCCCTATACCTTCAGCGGGGGAGACGATACCTATGAGATCCATATCCGCGTTTACGATGAAGCGGGCAATGAATCGGACAGGTCAGATATTTCGGTCATCTACGATGTAACCGACCCGACCCTTTCCTTTGTCATCAACGACAGCGATTCCAAAACAAACAGCAGCAGTGTCACTCTGACGGTAACCGTTCCCACCGATGTGACCATGTACAAGATCTGGGAAGGGGATAACGAAGCTTCCGCAATTTACAAAGCCTATCCCAATGCGGGAACGGCCACTGCGGATATGTCCTACACGCTCACCTCCTATGCCAATGGTTCTGTTTCCACAGTCCATATGAAAGTGAGAGACGGAGCGGGCAATGAATCGGGCGAAGCGACGGACAGCATAACCTTCGACAACTCGGTGGCGCAGCCCTCTGTTAGCATTGACGAGGGCGCCGTAACGGCTCAGAACACAATCAACCTGACCCTGTCGGCGGATAATGATGTGAACGGAATGAAGCTTTGGCTCAATACTCAAAGCATGCCTGCGGACTACTCTGTGTATCCAGTTACGGATAGGGTTGCCGATTTTGAACTGTTCCCCTCTGGCAGCCCCCCCGCGGACAGTACCGTATACACGGTCTATCTGGTGGTCAGGGATGACGCGGGGAACGTATCCTCCCCCTCTGCCCAGGCTCAGATAACCTACGATTCCGATTCCCCCGATATCTCACTGGACATTAACTCGGGGACTACGGCTTCCGCCTCTTCCTCGCTCTCTGTCACAGCTACCGCCTCTACCCTTTCCGGGGATGTGACAGGGATGAAATTCTGGATAACCTCGGCGAACAATCCCACTCTGGAAACAGAGCCCGCCGACTGGGATGTTAAGAGCGGCTCCCCCGTTTCGGAGACCTATACGAGAACCCTTACGGACCAGGATCTTTATACGATACATGTCAAAGCAATAAATACGGCGGGAATTGAAGGAACCGTTATGGGAACCTATCTTTACGATGCCACGGCACCCGTTGCGACTACTGCGGTTATCGCCGTTAATGACGAAGAAACGGAAACCTGGACAAATAATGCCGCCGGCAATGTGAGCCTGAATATTGCCGATGTCACCGATAATTCCGGCGTCAGCAAAATGAAGATCTGGTATGAAGACGGAGTGGGCGGCAGCAGCGAATCTTCCGCAGAATGGGATGATTACAGCACAACCGTCTCTGATTTTGCCCTGGAAAACAGCGATGGGAGTTATACGGTCCATGCCCTCTTCCGCGATCTGGCCGGTAATGTCTCCGAGGAAGTAGTTTCCGAAACGGTACATCTTGACCGGGTCGCTCCTTCGGTAAGCCTGACCATAGAGGACAACGTAACGGGTACATCCTATACCCAGAATGCGAGTGTCACCTTCAATACACACTACGGAGAGGACAATCTTGAAATTCGCCAGTGGATCGGAGACGACAGTTCATCGGCCCTGTTCACAACCTATGATCCGGGTACATGGAACTGGCTCAGCTATGATTTCACAGCAGAGGGGACCTATGACTTCCATGTCACTCTCAGGGACAGGGCGGGTAATACGGCCAGCAGCCAGCTGACCCTCTCCTATGACAACACGCCTCCCGCAATCGGAAGTTTCTCCATACTGGGAAGCGACCCCACCGCATCGGAAACGGTGAATCTCTCCTACAACCTGACGGAAACCAGTTCGGGAGCCCAGGTAAGATTCTCGAACAACAACAGCAGCTGGTCAAGCTGGATCGATGCGGACAACGGCGCCAATACCTACTCCGGATGGAGTCTGACCAATTCTTCCACTGGGGGAAGCGCCACCAATGAAACGAAAACCGTTTACATGCAGGTGAAGGATAATGTCGGATTCGGCGATGACGGCAGCATCAATGCATCGGATACGGTAGCCTTTGACAATACGGCGCCCGTTCTGAATTCTTTCACGATCACAGCGGATCCGGATGCCCAGGTCGCCGGTTATACCAACGACCGGAATCTCTCCATCACCATAGACGCGGGGGAAACTCCCGGTTCAATGAAAATCTGGGACAATACCAAAAGCGAAGCCACCGCAACGGTATATTCTGATATGTCCGCGACGGAGTTTACCTATCAGCTTCCCACATCCAGTACCTCCTATACGGTTTACTGCCGGGTCTACGATGCTTTGGGGAATGGTTCCACCATACGCTCTACAACGGTGACTCTGGATAGGACGGTGCCTGTATTGAACGGTTTCACGATCAATGGCAGTACCAATCCGGGAGATACCAATAACGCCACTCTCTCTGTAGAAATAGATGGATATGACAATTTGAGCATTTATGGAATGAAGATCTGGACTGGCTTGGAAAGTGATGGAGATTCTGTTGGATATGATTCTTTTAATGCATCAACAACATATGACCTCTCAGAGGATGGAACTTTTACAGTATGGTTGAATATTTGTGATAGTGCAGGAAATGAATCAACTGCAATCAGTCATACTGTGACTTTGGATAGTGTGGCTCCACGACTCGATGGAGTATACCTGTACGAAGATCCAAACGATGCTCTGGAAATAACTACAACAGCGGATGGTATCATCTATATGACTCTTGATACCTTCAGGGCATGGACACAGATGAAAGTTTGGGTACAGGCTAATGGCTCTGCTATTGTTGAACCCAACGACTCAACCTATTTTGCGGATGATGGTGAGAACTATGAGATTGATTTAGGAACAAATGGAACCTATGATGTCTATGCTATGATTAAGGATGAAGCTGGTAATGAATCGGAGATAAAATCCGCCACCATCACCTACTAATCCCCCGCCCCGGTAAACTCCCACACATACCCCTTCTCGAACAGAGAGGGGTGGGGCTGGATGCTCACCTGGTAGGTGACGCCCGGCTCCATGGGGGAGGTTGTCAGAATCAGAGCATACTCCGACTCCCCCTTCTCGTCGGGAATCAGGTCCGTATCCACAGACAGGATATCCAGGGGGGGATAAAAGGCGATGAGCTCCTTGATGAATTCCAGATTGCCGTAGGGCAAATAGTTGGACATGAGTATGACCCGGTTCTGTTCCGCCGTCCACTCCTCGGGCAGGGGATCCGGTACGGTCAGGGAGAAAAAGAGCCCCTCGGTCAGATCGGCAAAACCCCTGTCTTTGCCCATAGGGGCGATGGCCACAGTGCGGGGTGAGGCAACGGGGGGATCGATCTCCTGTGTGAAATCAGCCCGCAGGTCCGTAAAGGTGTAGCTGCGCTGTTCCCGTCCGTTGAATATCAGGGGCAGTTCCAGGGTACGGATCTTCCGGTAGGTCTCTATGATCGGGCCCCGGCGGCTGTCCAGGAAGAGGCGGAACAGAAGAATGGGATTCCCCGAAAGATCCTGCCCCGAAACGAGCCACTCCCCCGGGCCGGAGGATTCGATGCGGGCGATTCCCCCGTTGTCGGGCCAGGCCCGCCGCAGGGAACGGCCCGCCACCCAGGTAAGCATCAGGTCATTGGCGAATTCCAGGTCCGCCTGCATCAGTCTCATCCCGCGAAAGGAGGGGGTATGGGACGATGTCCCGCTGTACTCCAGACGGCCGTTCTTAACGGCTCCGTAAAAGCCGGTCATGGCTGAACCGGCCCGGATATCTCCCGAAACCAGTCCGGAGACCCATTCGATCTTTCCGGAAAGATCGGAGATCGTAAGGTTCCAGGATACCGAGCTCCCCTGACGGGCTCCGGTGATCAGGCGATAACTCAGGAGTGTTTTCTCCTCTCCCGTGTAGTAGTTTACCGCCGTCAGAAAGTCTTCTCCCGTATTCCGGTCCCGGGTCGTTTTGACGTAGGCCGAAAGGGGGTCCGCATACCAGGGTCCCTGGGTTTTCTGTATCATACTCCCCTTGATCAGCCCCGCATAGGCTTTCAGGGCCGCTTCCAGTTCCCCGTTCCATCCTTCATACAGGGGCGCTTCGAAATATCCCATACGGATGCGGTTACTGGAAACCTGCAGGGTGCCGCTGACCGGCATTGAGGAGAACATTTTTCGTATAACGGGAGCAATGGGGGTACCGCTCCGTTCGGACTGGTAGTCCAGGACCAGATAATTCCCGGAAACATCCGGATCAAAGTCAAAGCGGGCGACCCAGTTGGCCTGGGGGATCCTGTCCATGAGCAGGGTGACCACATCCACGCCCACCGTTCCCTGGGTAATCACGTAGACAGTTTCTCCCCGGTAGGAACTCTTCCAGGCGTCCTGATTCACCACGGCCACGGGAGCCGGCGCTTCGTTGGTCGTACAGGTAAGGATCAGGAGCAGCGTCCCCATCAGGACAGGCAGAAACATTCTTCTCATGACCCTATTGTAAGGGAAGAGACTCCTAATGGGAAACCTTTTTCTCTCTTTTTCGCGTTCTGCGAATTATTTTGCTCTCTTTCTCGGGGGAACCCATGATTCTGGCGGCAATGGAGAGGGAATCGGACTGTTCCAGCACCAGTTTCATCATCACGTCCAGGGGCACCGAAAGCAGCATTCCCGGAATGCCCCAGATGTATCCCCAGAACACCAGACCGAAGATGACCGTGATGGAATTCAACCGCATCCGGTCCCCCATGACCATGGGATCGATCACATTGCCTATGATGATCTGATTCAGAAGCAGCACCCCGGCCAGGGCGATGAACCGTCCCGCGCTGTCGAACTGAACGAATGCCATCAGCAAGGGCAGCAGGGTGGAGAGGATAGAGCCGATGGAGGGAATGTAGTTGAACAGAAAGGCAATGAATCCCCAGAACAGGGCGTAGCGAAGGCCGAAGATCAAACAGACGAGAAAAGCCAGGACCCCGGTTACCAGACTGATGACCGACTTGATCATGATATAGGAGGAGATCGATTTCTGCAGGGTCTCCGAATGGGCCTGCAGTTTGCTGTTATCGGCTATGACGTATTTCTCGAAGTTCTTGTACTCGGACAAGCCGCTCAGAAGAAAGAGGAAATAGAGGAAAAACAGGAGAAAGTCCTTTCCGAAATCCCCCAGTCCCAGGGCCAGGCTTTTCAGGGCGCCGGACCACTGCAGCCCCCCGATCCATTGCCAGAACCAGCTGGTCAGACTGTCGTTTCCCAGGCCGAATCTCACCCCGAAGCGGGAAGCGGCCCAACGGGAGAGCAGATCGATTTTATTGCTGAACATGGATGTGAGCTGATCCAGATCTGAGAGTATACTGGTGAAGGTATTCAGAAAAATATTGATAACCAGGACCAGAAAGAAGCAGACCAGAAGGGCGACCACGGGAAGAATCAGCGCTTTGGGCAGATGAAAATCCCGCAGCTTCTGTACCAGGGGGATGCACATGAGGGCCAGGATTCCCGCCAGAACCAGAGGCAGGAGGAGGGCGGCGAGGGTCTTAAGCAAGGCGATGAGCAGTATGCCCAGGGCGACTATGAGAATATTCCTGATGGAGCGGATGAGACGTAATTCTTCGGTCATGGGATCCTCCCTTCTCTTCTTTATCGGAGAGGGAGAGCCCGCCATTAACCGGCAGAATCAAAAAGAGACGATGACTTTTCCCAGATGGCAGCCGGAACTGTACCTTTCGAAGGCTTCGATAATGGTGCTGAAAGAGAAGGATCCGTCCCTTATCGTTTTCAGATCACCAGTGTCATGGAGCTTTCTCAAATACTCAAGATCCCGGTTCGCCTTGAGAAAGACTACCTCATAGGATCGTCCGTAAAAGAGAGATATAAGGGGACGGAGAATCATGAGCCGCATGAGCAGACCGGTTTTGCCGCCCACGGTCACATAGTGGCCCCCCTTTTTGAGCAGATTCCTGTATTTGTAGTAGGGGTAGGAGGTCTTCGCATCCAGGATCAGATCATACTGCCTGTCCTCTTTGATGAATTCATCCTTCGTATAGTCCAGAACCTTGTCGAAGCCCAGATCCTTCATCCCGTCCAGTTTTTCCGTCCGGTCCACCCCGGCCACATAGGAGGCACCCAGGGCGCGGGCGATCTGAAGGCCGTATGTACCCACCCCGCCCCCGGCGCCGTTTATTAAAAGGGATTGTCCGGGCCTGAAGTTCCCCTTTTCGATAAGCCCTTGAAGGGCCAGCATGCCCGCCTGGGGCAGAGCGGCCGCATCCTCAAAGGCAAGCCCCTCCCCCATGGACATCAGCTCATCCTCACGGGCGCAGACGTATTCGGCGCAACCGCCCCAGGTTTCGGAACCGCTCAAATCGCCAAAGACCGCATCCCCTTTGCGGAACCGGGAAACCAGCCGACCCGTATCCTCTACGAGACCGGCCACATCGGAGCCTGGGATAAAATTTTCACGGGGTTTGAAGAGATTGCCTGCCATGGAACGGTTGACCAGGGGCCTCCCGCGGATCAGTCCCAGATCCCAGTCATTCAGGGAAACAGCCTTGACCCGGATAAGTACCTGATTATCCTCCGGCACGGGCCGGGGCACCTCATCTATCTTTAATACGTCCGTATTGCCGTATCGATTAAAGATCAGAGCTTTCAATCGCAATCCTCCTCACCTTAAGTTACAGCAAGGAGAGCGTTTTTTCCATTTAGGAAGAAAATTTATTTCTTTTTTACAATATAGGGTTTAGCCCATTCGGGATTCCCTATCCACTGAGTTTTTTGTCCTGACAGCTTTTTTCGCGGGAATCATATTCATCATCAACCCCCTGAGACAACACGACTACTTTAACTTGCTGGAACAGGGCGCGATTTTCCTGGGTTCCCTTTTCATGCTCCTGGGAACGGTCAGACTGATAAGAGGAAAGCGATGAATTCCATTGCTCTGCTGGACGGGGGAGCCACTCTGTTTCTTCTGGCGGCCATGATCTATCTTTTGCTAAACCACAAACGACTTCCCGATTCCCGGCGGTTGAAGACGACCCTTTTCCTCTCTCTGGCTACCTTTGCCTTCATGACCGCATTCAACTTTCTGGAGCACAGCGGTATCACCGATAAGCCGGACACTCTGGAAGACCTGAGCGAAATCATCTTTTTCATTCTCTTTATCTTTTTCATTTACTCCTACAAGACTTACAGGGATATCAATGAGCTTCGGGTCCGGAACGGGGAGGGAGAAGTCATGGGTTATATCGGCAATTTCGCCGACGTGGGATCCTATGACTCCCTGATGGAGCAGCTGAATCATTTGCAGAAGCAGGAAGCCATCGGCCAGCTGGCAAGCGGGGTTGCCCATGATCTGAACAACATGCTCGGCGGCGTCATGGGGGCGACGGAGCTGATGGAGCTGGATCCGGAAAAACTGATCGTAAGGGGTGATTCCACCCAGCTCCAGAATGCCCTGCTGAATCTCATTCTCAATGCCCGGGACGCCCAGCCCCGGGGCGGCCTGATAGAAATACGCGCCGGGAAAAGGCTGCTGACCCGGGAGTACTGCCAGGATTCCCCCTTCCCCCTGACCGAAGGGGAGTATGTGGATATAGCGATCTGCGATAAGGGCCCCGAAATCAGCGATGAGGTGATGGGACGGGTCTTCGAACCCTTTTTCACGACCAAGACGAAGGGTAAGGGGAATTATCCCCGGTGTCAGCGTACTCATCATTGACGATGAAAAGAACAAAAGGATCACCACCTCCCGCATACTGGAGGATCGGGGGGTCCGATGCGTTTCCGCCGAATCGGGCAGCGCGGGTCTGGAATACCTGAATAGCCATCCCCGGGAGATAGATATTATCCTCCTCGATGTGGCCATGCCCGGTATGGGGGGTGAGGAAGTCGAACGTGAGATCAATCGCCTTTATCCCGAATTGCCGATTCTGCTTATTTCCGGATTCTACCGGAGCGGGGATCTTTGCGAGGGGATTTCCGGCATCATCAGAAAGCCCTTTAACCGGGAAGAGCTGTTCAGGGCCATTACTGCTGTTCTGAATTCCGAATAAACCGGGGTCAAGCGGGATTATTTGAAAATATGGCGAATTTCTTCCAGGGCGTCTTCGATATGAAAAGGCATGGCCTTGGCGAACATATCCAGATTGACTATGGCATTGGCAGCGGCATCTTCTTCCGATGCCGCTTTCATCCTTTCCGCAATGCCCCGATTCAACAATTCCAGGTTTTTATAACTGGTTTTGAGCTCCTGTAAATCAAATGTCCTGTTATCATTGAGCAAATTACCCAGAAGGTACAGGGATGTGGCCCGGATTGTGGTCTCCTCTTCGCTTGAAAAGGGCTGATGGAACCGGGCCATTGGCTTTAAGAAATGAGTATAGGGGCACCGGCTTACCGCTATGAGCAGTCCCATCAGGGAACTCAAGGCTTTCTGCGCCGTAACCCGGGAAAAGTAATACCTTTCACGTGTTTTGACGATCACCTCCATATTGTCATAGGATGCCACCTGGCTGAACAGTTCCACAATACCGGTCAGATTTTGCGCCACCGGGCAGTAGGGAATTGATTCGTCAAGGGGACAATGGGAGCAGCGCTTAAAAGAGAGATCCGCCCAGAAGGGCATCGGTCCGGAATCTTTTCGAATGAGGGACAGGCTCTCCTTATCTAAAGTGACGGCGTGTTTAATCTTCCTATCTGGCAGAGTAAAAAAATAGGTAATGGTGATCGTAGCCATTTATACCTCATTCGAATTTTAGGGTATACCACGCTATCTGTCAAATGAAACAGCCGGGGCACAATAAAACAGCACATTTATACAATACAAAAGGCGCAATAGGGGTTAGAATCCTTTTCATGAAAGACCGCAACAATCTCATTGCCTATATGTCTCTGGCCGGAGCCGTCCTCTTCTGGGGAAGCGCCTATCCGGCAGCCTACTATCTGGTAAACCGCTACTCCCTGTGGACGATTATGCTGATTCGCCTGGTAATCGCCTCGATAGCCTTTCTTTTCGTCCCCCGCCGGTTTATAAGAAGCGAATACCGGCGGGGTGACTGGAAGAAACTCCTGCCCATGGTGCTGTTCATGCCCTGTTTCTACTTCTTCTTCGAGACATCGGCCCTGCAGTACACCAGCTCGGTTCAGGCCGGAGTTATCGCGGGAGCCCTTCCCCTCTTCGTCACCGTGGGAGCGGTACTTTTCCTTAAGGAAAAAGCGGGCCTTCCCCAGATAGCGGGGCTGGCCCTCTCCCTGGGCGGGGTGATTATGCTGACTCTCTTTAACGGGGAGGTGCCCCCGGGAACCAATCCGCTCCTGGGAAACGGCCTGGAACTGCTGGCCATGGTCTGCGCTGCGGGAAATATGCTGCTCTTGAAGGATCTCTACAGCCGCTACAGTCCCGCCTACCTGACCCGGCTCCAGAACTGGGGCGGGGCGATCTTCTTCCTGCCCGGCCTGGGCCATCTTAAGGATTTCGCCGTGTCCCGGGCTCCGGGGACCGAACTGGCGGTACTCCTGTTTCTTGGGGTAGCCTGCTCCTTCGGGGCCTACTTCCTGTATAACGATGCCCAGTCCCGGATCAAAGCCTCATCCGCCTCCATATCCATCAACATGGTTCCCGTGGTAGCCCTGGTCCTGGGCCGGATCTTCCTGGGGGAGACCCTGAACCAGGCCCAGCTGCTCTCGTCCCTGGCGGTTATCGGCGGGGTGTTCCTGAGCCAGCTGAATTTCTCCTCTCCCCCGCTTCGATCGTCTGCTCAATCAGAGTGATAATCGTCATAGGTCCCACTCCCCCGGGAACGGGAGTATAGGCCGAGGTGCGGGGGTGCAGTTCTTCAATATCCGTATCCCCCACGTTCCCCGGGTTGTAACCCGCATCCACCACCACGGCCCCCTCTTTGATCCAGCGGCTGTCCACCATTTTCGCTTTGCCGATGCCCACGCACAGGATATCCGCCTGCCGGGTCAGTTCCTTTATATTCTGCGTACGGGAGTGGCACAGGGTGACCGTGGCGTTCTCGTTGAGCATCAGCATGGCCAGAGGTTTTCCCAGAATGGCGCTTCGGCCTACAACGACCACATGCTTCCCCTGCAGGGGTATATGGTAAGCCTTGAGAAGTTTCATGATGCCCAGGGGGGTGGAACTTTTAAAGGTCTCCTGTCCCATGGCCGTTCTGGCAAAGGAGAGATTGTTGACCCCGTCCACATCCTTATCAGGACTGATACTGTTAAAACAGGCCGCCTCGTCCACCTGGGTGGGAACGGGATGCTGAAGCAGGATACCCGTAACCTTATCGTCCCGGTTCAGGCCGTCAATGGCGGCAAGCACCTCTTCGGTTGTGGAATTTTCCGACATTTCGATAATGCGGGAGGCGATGCCCGCCCGTTTGCAGGCGTTGGCTTTCATCTTCACGTAAACCCGGGAGGAGTGGTCGTCCCCCACGAGGATGGTTGCCAGGACGGGGACGGGAAAGCCCTCTTCGGCCATTTTCCGGGATCGTTCCCTTAATTTTTCGTTGATTTCCGCTGCGGTTTTTTTCCCGTCGAGAATAATCGGGTTCATACATACCTCCTGATATTCCCTACCCAGGCGTACGATAGGTTATCGGAGTCTCCCGCATGGTTTATTCCATGTAACAGAACGCCAGTCGACGGGATAAGTTTATGACAGAACAGGAAATTGGTAAAGGGGCTCCTCCCTACAGACTGTCGGAAAGGAGGGAAAGGGCGCGGGACCGGTCTTCGGTCAGTTTCATGCCCCCGTTCAGTCTCAGGCAGTGGTCATACTGGGAGCTCACCGAAAAAAGCGCTCCCGGTGCGGCTATAAGCCCCTTCCCGGCAGCCCGCTCGAAGACTCCCACCCCGTCGGTGCCCCGGGGAAAGTGAATCCACAGAAGGCATCCCCCGGAAGGCTTCCTCAGGAAGCATCCTTCGGGGAGCAACTCGGAAAGCCTGTCCATGTGCTCATCCAGCCTCTGTTCCAGCGCTTTTCCGATAGACTGCAGATGCCTCCGGTGGTCCCGGGAACCGATATATTCCGCAAGCAGAGCCTGGGAGTAACGGGGAGAATCCATGGTAAGGCGCAGTTTCTCCTCGGTCAGCCGGGAAGCAAAGCGGGGGGATCGGATCCATCCGATACGCAGTCCCGGGGAAAGGGATTTGGAGTAAGAGGACACCTGAAGAAGATAGGGACTGTCGGAGAAGGAGGAGAGGTTCGCCGGTCTGACTGCGCCGAAGAACAGATCCCCGTAGACGTCATCCTGAACCAGATAAACGCCGTACCGCTCCGCCAGGGAAACAAGGGCTTTCTTGGCCCTGTCGGGCATGGTGATTCCCGTGGGATTCTGCACATTGGGTTGAACCAGGATCATCTTGACCGGACTCTTCCGAAGTTCCTCCTCAAGCAGATTCAGGTCGATTCCTTCCTCACCCAGGGGAATCTCGCAGATCCGGGCATTATAGGGAGCGAGCTGACGGAAGTAATTCATGTAGGTGGGCGATTCCAGAATGACCCGGTCCCCCGGTTCCAGAAGCGTACGGAGGATCAGAGAGAGCCCTTCCGTGGCGCCGTTGGTAATCACAATGTCTTCGGCCTTTGTGGGGCCGTCCCAATCCTCTCTGTCCCAGGCAATGCGCCGGCGCAGAGGCAGATCCCCTTCGATGAAACCGTATTCCATCCAGGACGTATTCAGGCCGTTTCCTATTCTCTTCAGCTCCCGCACGGGAAGAATATCCAGGTCCGGGGCGGCGCAGGCGAAACTGGCATCGATGTGAAGCAAATGCTCGTAAAGCTGATCCAGCCTCTCGCCGGTCTCCCGGGCCCTGGCCAGGCAGATCTCCGGAGAAGGCCCGGCCATGCCGATTCCCCCGTTTCCCTGGATTTCGTCTCTCCGGCGCACGAAGAAACCGCCCCGCTCCCGGGAGCGGATGAATCCCTCATCCATAAGCAGTTCATAGGACTTGATGACCGTATTAACCGAAACCCGGGACAGTGCCGCTTCCTCCCGTACGGAGGGCATTTTCTGACCTCCTTCCAGGATCCCCGCAACGATCTTCTCCCTTATGCGTTTGTAAAGGGTCTCGTATTTCTTCATATCCCCATACTACTGTACCCATAAACAAGAATCAATCTGTCTCTGTACCCCTATCCTTATGTGGTGTTACCCTTTTCCCGGAGGTGTTGCCATGTCGCAAAAACACATATACGGTCTATTTCTGCTGGTCTGTCTGATCTTCGGCAGTACATTTCTGGCCATCAGCATCGGCATTGATCGGGGGGCGTCCCCCCTCTTTTTCGCGGCTATCCGTTTTCTGACCGCCGGAGTTGCCATGCTGTCCTTTCTGCTTTCAGCAGGAAAGACGTCTTTTGCCCAGTTGATACCGCTGGCCGGACGTTCGGCTCTTCTCTCCCTTTTTCTGACGGCGGGAACTTTCGGCTGCATGTTCATTGCCCAGACCCGGGTGGATTCGGGGCTGATGGCCCGGCTGGACGGGGCGGGTCCCCTTCTTACAGCCCTTTTCGCCGCCCTGCTGCTGGGAAAGAGACTGAATCTGCGCCACGTGACCGCCTTTCTTATGGGCTCGGCGGGCATCCTCCTCATGGCGGCTCCCGCCTCCCGGTCCGAGCCTTTTTACCTGATCATGGCCCTGGCCAGCGTCATACTCTACGCCGGAGGCAACGCTCTGTATCCCCTGTTGTTTACGTCAAAGGAGGATACGGTGGCCATCAGCGCCCTCCAGGCTCTCTTCGGCGGACTGATTCTTCTCGGGGCAGCTCTCCTTTTCGAGGAGATCGCCTTTTCCCCGGACGCCCTTCCCGCCCTGCTCTACCTTATCATCGGCGGATCGATCATCGGCCATACGGCGACCCTTGTCCTGGTCCGGGAGGCGGGTCCGGTCTTCGCTTCGGGATGGCTTTACGCGACCCCGGTCACGGCCACCGTCCTGGGCGCCCTGGTCCTGGGGGAGCCGGCGGGGCCTTCCGACGCATTAGGAACCTTTCTGGCTCTGGGCGGAGTGTTCCTGCTGAACCGGGCGGAGAGGGTTTCTTCGAAATAAATTCCGAAGTTTGGCACAAAAAACTTCCTTTCCTACCTTTCCAGTAGTATATTGAAATATATTTATTGTGAAAGGTGGTAATTATGAAAAGACATATAGCATTAATTCTGGTCTCTCTGGCGGCAACCGCACTGCCCCTGGCTGGGGAAAGCGTAACCGTATCGGGAATCACATTCGAATGGTCCATTGACGGAACAGACCTTACGGGAACGCTCCGCTCGTCCGAAAAGGGGTGGGTCGCCGTGGGGTTCAATCCCACATCGATCATGGAGGGAGCCGATTTCATCATAGGCTACGTGGACAAGGGTGAGGTCTTCATCCGGGACGATTACGGTAACCGGCGCACCTCCCACACCCCAGATACCCGGGGCGGGGGCAGTGACAATGTGACCGCAGTCAGCGGCTCGGAAAGCTCTGCGGGTACGGTTATAACCTTTCGTATTCCCCTGGATTCGGGAGATGAAAGGGATCATAAATTTGTAAACGGCCAATCCATTCCGGTAATCTTCGCCGCCAGCCGGAGCGATAACTTCACGGGAATCCATAACATGAGGGGGAAGACGGAGATCACCTTCCGCTGGTAGGAGGTTTTACTTCTCTCTGATAATACTTCGGATCCGGGTTTTTTCAGCCTCGTACAGAAAATAATCGTGCTCCGTGCAAACCCTGTCCGGATCGTAGCTTCCGCCTCTGTCGGACAGGGGCTTCCCGGAGGGAGAATATCTCCCTTTTCGCCGGTGAGTTTTCCCGTATCATCGAAGGGGCGCTCTAGAAAAGCCTCTCCCCCGCAATCAGTCCCGCTTCCAGGAGCAGCGTGAAAAGGATCAGGACCATATCCCTCTTCCGGAAGGCGATCCGTTTCACGTAGGTCCGCTCCGGAGCGTAGCCGAAGGCCCGGCACTCCAGGGCGTCCGCCGTGTTCTCCGCCTTTCGGAGTCCGTTGATGAGTATGGTAAAGACATAGCGCTGCCATAGGATTATCCGGTGCTTCAGGGTGGTCCCCGCCGCCCGGCCCCGTATAGCATGGGCCGCTTTGACCGACTCCACCTCCCGCTGGATCAGGGGTAGGAAGCGCAGGGCCAGGAAGATAGTGTAGGCGTAGCGGTAGGGCATGCCCGCCTTTACCAGGGACTGCATGAGATCCCGGGTGTCCGTGGTCCAGATGAGGATGAAACTGGCCAGCACCACCCCGGAGAGGCGGAAGAAGAAAACCGGTCCCTGCTGCAGCCCGTAATCGCTCACCTGGAGAAATCCGAAGGACCAGACCGTTTCCCCCGGATCGATGAGAAAATGAAAGATCATGAGCAGAAAACCCAGGCCGAATACGATCAGGCCGCTTTTGAGTATCTCCCCGGGGCGCATTTTTCCCGGTATAAGGGCCAGGAACAGGACAAAAAGAAAAACTACCATCCCGGAAAGGGGCCGGGTAAAGAGGAAAAGCCCCACTGCGATCAGGAAAACCCAGACCAGCTTTACCAGGGGATAAACCCGGTTCAGGACGGACCCCCGGTCCTTGTAACTCAGATCATGTTCAGCCAAGGGACACCTCCCCTTCCTTGAGAAGCAGTTTTATAAAAGTTTCCGTTCGGGGAATATTTCCCCGGCATGTCACCCCCCACTCTCCCAGAGCCTTGAGAATCTGAAAAAGGAGGGTCGGTTCCAGGCTGGCCGATTCCAGGATCTCCGCCTTATCAAAGAGCTCCGTGGGATTCCCGTCGAAGTGTTTGAGCCCCTCGCTCATGACAACGACCCGGTCGGCGTATTCAGAAACGAGTCGCATGTCATGGCTTATCATGACAACGGCAATCCCCCGGTCCCGGATCTCCCTGAGCAGGGTCATCAGGGTGCGGGTCATCTCCCGGTCCTGTCCGTATGTCGGCTCGTCCACAATGAGCACTTCCGGATGCCCCACCAGCATGGTGGCCACCCCCAGGCGCCGTTTGTTTCCCGCGCTCAGAGTGAAGGGGTGCCGCTCCGCCTCTTCGGAAAGACCGAGCTGGCCCAGCATCTTTCCCCTTTCCCGGATCCTCTCCTCCGGATCGTTCACCCCCCTGGACTGGAGGCTATAGTCAATCTCGTCGGCCACGGTATCGGTGAGAAACTGATGCTCCGGATTCTGGAATACCAGGGAGATATGGTTGGCCAGATCGGGGACCTTCCATCGGCGGGAATTCTTCCCGAAAAGGTTCAGCGATCCTTCCCGGCATTTGTTCAGCCCGATCAGCAGCTTGGCCAGGGTACTCTTGCCCGCCCCGTTCCGGCCTACAATGGCCAGCATCTCTCCGGGTCGGACAGCGATGTCCACCCCTTTCAGGGCGTAGAGCCCCCCACCGTAGGAATACCGTATTCCCCGGCCGTCAATGAGCGGGCTGGCGGTTTCATCCCGGGTCGGGGAGTCCCTCCCCGTAAGGACCGTACCTTCGGAAACCAGATTCAACTGCTGGATCAGCTCCAGGGTCTCCCTTACCCGAACGGGAATCCGATCCACCGGGTATCCCCGCCGGCGAAGTTCCAGGCCTATCTCCACCGTTTCCGGCAGCCAGATGCCCCGCTGCTCCAGATCGTTCCCCCGTTCGGAAAGAATCCCGTAGGGTTCCCCCCGGTAGAGTAGTTTTCCCCTGTCCAGCACCAGAAGCTGATCCGCCTCGGCCAGGAACTCGTCCAGTTCCCGGGTTACCAGAAGAACGGTCATACCCTGTTCCCTCAGGGAGAGGATCAACTCATGCACCTGGGAGGTGGAGGCCGGATCCAGGTTGGCCGTGGGTTCGTCCAGAATAATCAGCTTCGGCTCCATGGCCAGAACCGAGGCGAGGCCAAGCTTCTGAATCTGTCCCCCGGAAAGGTTCCATACCAGATTGTGCCGATAGGTTCCTATACCAGTCAGACCCAGAAGTTTTTCCACGTCCTCCCGGATTTTATCCCGTACCCTTAAAAGATTCTCCGGACCGAAAGCGATCTCGTCCTCAACGGTAAGTGTGGCGAACATGGTCTCCGGATCCTGAAACACCGACCCCACGCAGCAGGAGATATCCTTCATCTCCAGATCCAGGGCCGATTTCCCCTCCAGGAAGACATCTCCGGTCAGGTCGCCCCTGAGCAGGTGGGGAATCCTTCCGTCCAGAATGCGGCACAGGGTGGATTTGCCGCTTCCCCCCGGCCCGACCAGGATGTTGAAGGTCCCCTTCTCCAGGGAGAAGGAGATATCCTCCAGCACCGGATCGTCCTTGCGGCGAAAGCGGTAGGTCAGATTATTTAATTCGATAAGAGAACGGGACATGGTTTGAATTACTCGGCGGACCGGACGAGGCCGGTTTTAGCCACCTTGGTTGCCAGGAAATAACCCAGGGCTCCCGAGAAAACCGCTCCGGAAACCATATTGATGGGCACAGCTATCCAGACGTCCCTGGAGTAGGCCGGATCCCAGCCGTAGAAGAGGGAACTCCACAGGGTTCCGAACTGGGAAGAGGCCATACCCGCCATGATGGCCGTCAGCAGGCCGAAGCGACTGTAGGCGCAGAGGAGGATGATAATTTCGATGGCCAGGCCCTGGGAGATGCCCCAGCCCAGAGTGCCGATACCGGCGGCGTTGCCCAGGAGGACTTCCGTGGCCGCTTCGATAACACCGAAGGCCAGAGCGACCCCGGGCTTTCTGACCATGAACACGGCCAGGATGTAGGCCCACATGAACATGCCCTGGATCAGCGCTCCCCCGAGGGGCCCCAGCGATGTGTTGGCCAGATACCAGAGGTTCCCCATTCCCGTGTTGATAACACCGGCGATGGCGGCCAGAACGGCGGCGACCACCAGGTTCCTGGTGGAGTAGCCCCCCCGCTCCCGATCCACCACCTTTTTGTCCGCAAAGCGGGCGACCAGTCCCAGGATGACAACGATTACCACATTGAATACCGTGTAGATTCCCATAGCATTTCTCCCTTTCTATTTTTCCAGGGGCAGACCCATCAGGATCAGCTCCTTCTTCACTTCTTCATAAAAACCTTCCCACCGGGGTATGGGAGTCAGAGTCTCCAGATCGTAGGCTTCGTCAAAGGGAAGGCCGGGGTTGCCCCCCTCCCGTTCGAAAACCTCCTCGTATTTCGGCAGCAGCAGGCCGATCAGCCGGTCCGCCTCTTCCAGGGTCATCCCCGAAGCCGCTGCCGCGTGTCCCACCTCGCCCATGAGACGTACTTCCAGCCCCGTGCCGTGGGGAAGGCTGCCGTCGGCGGAACCCACCCCCTCCAGATGTCCCCCGCTCACGGTGATGGCCAGGGCGTTGGCGGCCACCTCGTAGAGCAGCTCCTTCGTCACGGCGCCGCTTTTGGGGTAGACATCGCAGACGATATTTGCCGGGGCGTTCCTGGCCATGGCCTGACAGACCAGGCTCTGAAGCCACATGCAACCCCGGGTGGAGGTGGCCACATGGCGGATATGAATGGGATGACACAGATGGTAATCGGCCAGGCAGACCACATTGGCCGCCAGGAAGGAGGCCACCTGAACAAGAGCAGCCCCGGGGGCGTCACCGGCCAGCCCCCCCACCATGACCGTGGCCAGGGAGGCGTTGGTCATGCCGTAGTAAAGGGAGTTTGCCGCCCGCACCAGGTTGCCCCGGTCAATCATCAGTTCGTTGAACAGGGCGACCAGATGGGCGTCGCAGGGCCTGAGAAGATCCGGATGGGTCGCTGCCAGATCCCCGATTTCGGTGACGCTGCTCTCCGCAGCAAGCATTCCCATGCCGGGCCGACCCACCTCTTCCCGTACCTCTTTCAGATACTGCAGTTCCCGGCGTGAGGCGATCAGCTCGGTCGCAGAGGCCGATTCCACCCGCATCCCCTCCACATCAATGAGGGAACCGCAGGTGATCAGATCCACCACCGGTTCCTTAGCCCAGCTTTTAACGGATTTCTTAAAGAATTTTTCCGGAGTGGGGACTCCGGGGTTTCCCGCCCAGACAGCGGGGGGACGGGTATCCCTGATTTTCCGGGGAACCAGTTCGAACCGGTCCTTACCCTCAC
>JAFGPQ010000126.1 GCA_016936115.1 Spirochaetales bacterium
AGTCTTCAACCGCTTCTATACGGACCGGGAAGAGAAGGGCAACCACTCCGGGCTGGGCCTGGCCATCGTCAGGGAGATTATCGAAGGTTACGGGGGAAGCGTGACGGCGGAAAACCGGGATGGGGGAGGAGCTATTCTGCGGGTGCTGTTTCCTGAGGTGTAGGAACCGCCTCGGGCATTTCGTATCTTTCCCTTAAAAGGCCGATCAGGTAATCGGAAATATAGGAAGCCCCGTCCAGGGTGAAGTGAATGCCGTCGGAGCGGATAAGAATCTGCTTATCCCCGACCACCTTGTCAGAGACATAGCTTCCGTTCTCGTCGGTGATCAGCTCACTGTATGAGAGACGTTCCACGCCCTTCTCCCGGCAGATCTCATCGATAAGACCATCCAGGATGGTGATATTCCTATGGTAGGACTCCTTCTGCATGGGGGGCAGATGCATCCAGTACACGTCTATCCCCGTCACCTTGAGGGATGATAAAAGTGTGGAAGCCCTCTCCTTGTAGATGGTCTTCCATTTTTCACTGAAAAGGGGAGCAATGGCACCGTCCAGATAGAAGCTCTGCATCGTATTGGCCCCGAGAAAGATCAGAACGACGTCAGGGGAGTCCTCTGCGACGAAGGCGGGACCTTTTGCCAGCCAGTCGTAGTAATCCAGACGGATCAGATTAGAGCTGATGACCCCTTCCACCCGGCAGGTCATATCCGGGTAGGCATTCATGAGGGGATCCAGTCTCTTGCCCACCGAATTGGCCAGGGAATCCCCAATGACCAGAATATCCAGGGTATCCCCCTCATAGAGAGGCTCCGGAGGCAGTTCTTCGGGAAGGGCCCCAGCCGGTTCGGGAAGCTCCCCGGATTCAGAAGTTGGTAATCCCGAATCCTCCCCCTGCGGTTCGAAGCGATCGAAGCGGCACTCCTTCAGCTCTCCGAAAAGATTTCTCCCTTCCTCCACTATCCGGTTCAATCCCCTCTCCTCATTCCAGCGATAGAGGCGGCTGAGAGGGGTGAAGAAGAGATAGTAGCCCCCGTTTCCGTCCAGAGTCAGAGACCAGGAGTAAAGACCGTAGGATCCGAAAGTGAAAAGAATAGGAAGGAGGAGCACCATGATCAGCAGCATTTTCTTTACGGGATGATTCACAGAGCCTCCTAAAACTGAAAATAGATAAAAGGCGCCATGCCCTCGGGGGCAAGAATCTGCAGTACCAGAAAAGCGGCTCCCGCCGTAATGGCTGCCGCGGGAGCGGAGAATCGGTTCAGGGAACGTTCGCAGAGTTTCTCCCATTCTTCGGGAATAAAATGGAGTGACATCCCGATAAGTATGAGAATCAGGAGAAAGGGAGTCACCAGAGAAAAACCGGGCCGCAGAGCTGCCAGACCGGCGAAATACTCACCGGCCAGGGTGAAATCGGACGCCCTGAAGAATATCCACGCCGCGGTTACCACATGGAAAGTGACGACTCCCCCTAAGAAACGGCCGATCATTCCGGGCTTTCTCCCGTTAACCAACAGCCGTTCCCCTATCAGCCAGAGGCCGTGAATCGTTCCCCACAGTACGAAATTCCATCCCGCGCCATGCCAGATTCCTCCCAGAAACATGGTGAGAAAGAGATTCCGGTAGGTCAGGATCTTTCCTTTGCGGGACCCTCCCAGGGGGATATAGAGATAATCCCGGAGCCAGGAGGAGAGGGAGATGTGCCAGCGTCTCCAGAACTCCTGCAGGGAGGTGGAACGGTAGGGCTTGTTGAAGTTTTCGGGAAAATGGAACCCCAGGAGATTGGCCACGCCGATGGCTATGTCGCTGTAGGCGCTGAAATCGCAAAAAATCTGGATTCCGTAGGCGTAGGCCGCGAAGAGAAGTTCCCAGGAGCCGTAATCCCCGGGGCGGAGAAATACCGGATCCACCAGGAGAGAGGCCAGATAGTTGGCAATGACAATCTTTTTAAAAAGGCCTCCGAAAATCTTTCTCAGGGAAAAACCGATGTCCACGGAATGGGGATCGGGAGTCCTGTCTATCTGGGGAAGGAAAACATCGGACCGAAGAATAGGTCCCGCTACGAGCTGGGGAAAGAAGGAAATATAGAGAAGAATATCCGCAAAGGAGTCTCTTCTTTCCGTATCACCCCGGTAAACATCCACGATGTAGCTTATCCCCTGAAAGGTAAAGAAGGAGATGCCCACGGGCAGGATAATGCCCAGAGGTTTCAACAGTGGAGCATTCCCTCCGCCAAGGAGGAGGTTGTTCAGGGAGCGGATCAGAAAATCGGTGTACTTAAAGAAAAAGAGCAGGCCCAAATTGGCGGTCAGTCCCAGAATGAGAACGGCTTTTCTCCTGCCTCCCAGCCCCGTCAGCCAGTTTATAAAAGAGGAAAGGAAGAGAAGGGGAACAAAACGGATGTCCCAGAATCCGTAAAAAACGTAGCTGCTCAGGATTAGCAGAGCCTTTCGAAAAGACCTGTTCCCTTTTGTCAGCCAGTAAAGGGGGAAGAGTAGAAAAAAGAAAATACCGAATTCGAGGGTGGGGAACAGCATCCGGGGGAATTATAGATCGCTTGGGCCGTATCATCAAGCTTATTCCTTAAAAAGTTGGTGCACCCCCGCTTCAATCCCCTGGAGAAGACGCTCCGACCCTTCCCGGGTGAGATGAATCCCGTCCTCCCGCAGATAATCCCCATATCCCAGGAGAAGACCGGAATCCAGTAAGGCCGCCCCCATGCTGCGGCAGACTTCTTCTATGAGGGCCTGAAGGTACTCCGTCTTTCTGCGCAGTTCCTGCGAAGCGGGCGGGGGAGGTGTCACCCACAGGACGGGGCCCTTGTTTTCCAGTTGGGCTAGAAGATATTCCACCCGGGCCGAATAGAGGTATTCCCACTCCAGGGAGCCGAAGGCAAAGTCTTTCGTGGTACTGCTGTTCTGTCCGTCATTGGTGCCCAGGATGATGACGTAGGCGTCGTAACCGCTGCATTCTTCCGTACCGGCATAGCTGAGCCAGTCGAAGAAATCCCGCCGGGCCAGACCGGAAGAGGAGACACCCTTCACATCGAAAACCCATGAGGATGAGGGGGAGTCGTCCCTGGCCAGATCTTCCAGGGCATGGGCGTGAGAATCTCCCAGAATCAGGGCCCGGTGAAGGTTTTTCTTCTCCCGGCCCGCTGCTCCGGAAAGGAGTATCAGAAGGAAAACAGAAAGAATAATCATCTTTTTTATCAAACCGGTCATGCAATAATAGTATCGGCCTTACCGGTCTTTCCCTTGACAAATCGCGGGGGTGACGTCTAGAATTGCAGGGTGGCTGAAAGCCTCAGGAGTAATTATTGAATAACAGGCTCATGCTGGTTATCGAAGACCCTCAGGTATTGGGTCGGGTCTGCGGACCCAACGATGCCAATCTCAAAGAGGTGAGCGGCCTTCTGAATTCCCGTGTTTTCTCACGGGGGAACGAAATCTTTCTCGAATCACCGGACAAGAATATATTTCCTCTTTTCAAGGATCTGATAGAGCAGATGGCCGATCACTCCCGTACGATGAACCCGGATGCGGGATTCATCCGCTCCCTTTATAAAAGCCTTCACCCTGACGATGGTCTGGAAAAGGCGGATTTCTCCAGCTGCCGCATTAAAATTCCCGGTTCGGACAGCGAACTCTATCCTTATAATGACAAACAGGCATCCCTCATCCGCATGATGGAGGAGAAGGATATGGTCTTCGCCGTGGGTCCCGCGGGAACGGGAAAGACCTACCTGGCCATCGCCCAGGCTTTGAAGGAAGTGCTGACCAAGAAAAAGCGCAAGATCATTCTGACCCGGCCCGTGGTCGAAGCGGGGGAGAGCCTGGGCTTTCTTCCCGGAGACCTGGAGCAGAAGCTGAATCCCTATCTCAGGCCTCTCTACGACGCCATGGAGGATCTTCTTCCCAATGAGCTGCTCGTGAGGATGAATGAGAACAATCTCTTTGAAGTCTCACCCCTCGCCTACATGAGAGGGCGCAGTCTCAAGAACTGCTTTATTGTGCTCGACGAAGCCCAGAATACCACCCAGTCCCAGATGAAGATGTTCCTGACCCGCCTCGGCGAGGGGAGTAAGGCCATCGTGACAGGAGACGTGACCCAGATCGACCTGCCTTCCCGCAAGAAATCCGGCCTGATTCATGCCTGCCGGATCCTAAAGGATATAGATGAGATCGGTTTTACCTATTTCGACAGAACCCACGTCATCAGGAGCCCCCTGGTAAAACAGATTATTGTTGCCTATGAATCGGAAGAAAATTAGTCCCGAGGAGTCGGAAAACAGTTTTAAAAAGATCCTCTGCGCCGGAATGGGCCCCCTCTGGGATAAACCGCTTGTCCGTAAAACCGTCCTCTGGGTCTTTTTCAGTTCCCTGGCCATGATCCTGCTGGGAGACAACTATATCTATCTCAAACAGATACGGAACGATGTGAGCCTGCAGGTAGGTGACATCGCCGAAGATGATATTTATTCCACCCGGGCATTCCGCTATGTGGATCAGGACGGTACGGACAGGCTGACCGCTCTGCGCATGGCCACGGTGAACGGGATTTTTGTCCGACAGGAGGGCATCACCCGGGAAGTGCTCGATGATATCCAGTCCTTCGGAGAGCAGTTCGACTCTCTTACCGCGGAAGGGGCGGGCACCGTCTCCTTTATGGCCCTGGGTTTTCCCCTGAGCGCCGACCAGATCTCATTTTTGCAGAAGGATGGGCTCTACCGGGATATTTTTCGCGTTACCGATGAGGTATGCTCCAACCTGCTCAACAGGGGCTATTTCAATCTGCTCGGATATGGGGATGACCCCTCTTTCCCTTCCGGCGTGGTTGATGTGGTGGGAACCGAAGGGGACGGCATCAGAACAACTCTCCCCGCCGAATCTCTTATCACGGCGGAAAACCTGCCGGACACCCTGGAGGGAATCCTCCGGGAAAGGGGGCTGGAGAACGGGGAGCTGACCATTACCACGGCTATGGTGAATTTTTTCCTCAAGGAGAACTGCTACTTCAACGAGAAGATGACTTCCCAGAAAAGGGAACAGGTCCTCGCCGGGATAGAACCGGTTTATGTGGACGTTCAGGAGGGCGAGAAAATCGTCGGGCTGGGCGAGGTGGTCACCTCCACGGTCATGCAGAAACTCCAGGCCTACCGGGATCAGACTGGCCGTTTCAAAATCGAGCCTATGATCAGGTCCCTGACTTATCTGAGCGGTATCTTTCTCCTGGCGGTTCTGCTCATCTGCCATCTTGCCATCGAAATTGTCAGCACGAAAAATCTCCTCATTATTCTCTGGTCCTTTCCCTTTTTCGTGTTTACCCTTATCCTCTTCGAGCGGATAATCCTAATCGAAGCCGTCAGATTTCAGGCTCTGCTTATTCCCACCGGTCTGTTCACTCTTCTCATTTCGCAGCTGGTCATTTCCCGTCGGGGGGGTATGGTTTATGCCTTTCTCCTCTCCCTGCTGGCCTTTTTCATAAGCGGACGGGATGCCTATGTCCTCATCTACTCCCTTATTACCGGCATAACGGGAACCCTGGTTCTTACCGGGGGGGAGAAAAGAATCGACATACTCAAATCGGGTATCTGGCTGGGAACGGTCAACCTGGCGGTCATCCTCTATTTCGATATCATGGGCAGGGTTTCTCTCTCCCACACGGCTCTGGACGGGGTGCTGGGATTCTTCGGGGGGATCACCTACGCCCTTCTCGTCCTCTCCCTGCTCCCCCTGTTTGAACATTTTGCCAACTCCTGCACCGCCTACCGTCTGGCGGAGCTGGCCAATCTGAACGAACCCATCCTCAAAAGACTCTTCATTCAGGCTCCGGGAACCTATGTCCACTCCATTAATGTGGCTTACATGGCGGAACCGGCCTGCGAAGCAATCGGGTGCAATTCGCTCCTGGCCCGGGTGGGAGCTTATTACCACGATATCGGCAAGATGGACCAGCCGGAATACTTCATCGAGAACCAGAAGGACGGGGGCAACAAGCACGACGAACTCAAGGCCAATCTCTCCGCCGCTGTTATCAAGGCTCATGTGAAGCTGGGGGTGGAAAAGGCCAGGGAGATGAATCTACCCGAGGAAGTCATAGGCATTATCGGTCAGCACCACGGCACCAGCGTGATCAGGTATTTCTTCGACAAGGCCGAGAAAGAGGTCAAGGAGAAGGGAAAGTCCTCACTGAACAAGGATGACTTCTGCCACTACGGGCCCCGTCCCCAGAGCAAGGAAGCCGCCGTGGTAATGCTGGCCGACACCATAGAAGCGGCATCCCGCACCCTGAAGAAGCCGAGCCGGGCGAAACTGGAGAAATTTGTCTGGGATCTGATTATGAACCGGCTCCAGACCGGAGAACTGAACGATTCGGGGCTGACCCTGAACGAGCTCGAGAAGATAAAAGAGAGTTTTATCCATGTTCTCATCGGGCATTTTCATTCCCGTATCGAATATCCCGATCAGAATCAGGAGGAGACCCGGTGAAGCCCGAAATCGATCTGGTCATAGAGGAAGATGTGACTATCTCCTATGAAAAGGCCCTTTATGCCTATCTGGAAATCCTGGTGAATGAGCTGGGAGAACCGAACTGGGAAATGTCCCTGACCCTGTGCGGAAACGACCGCATAGCCGGCCTCAACCGGGAATACCGGGGAAAGGAGGGACCCACCGATGTGCTTACCTTCGTCATGGAAGAGGGGGAGGAAGAGGATGTTTTCTTTCCCGATCCCACAGGACACCGGAGCGTAGGGGATATTGTGGTTTCCCTGGAAAAGGTAAAAGAGAACAGCCGTGAACTGGGAATTCCCTATGAAGAAGAGCTTAAGAGAGTTATACTTCACGGCATTCTGCACTTGAAAGGAATGACCCATGAGGGGTATGATTGGACTACGGGTATGCTCAAGGAGCAGGAAACTCTCCTGAAAAAATATAAAGACATAGGATTTGCGGAGGAAAATGAAACTTTTTTGGACTAGAAAAAGGTCGGCCCGGGATACGGATGTGGTCGATCAGGAAGCCCTGGATGATTTGAACGGAGCGGAAAAAGAGATGATCCGGGGGATCGTCGAGCTATCCGATACATCCGCCAAAGAGATCATGGTTCCCCGTATCGACGTTGTTTTTATTCCGGAGGATCTTTCCTACGACGAATTAATCGCCCGCATTCTGGAGACGGGCCACTCCCGTTTTCCCATTTATAAAGATACCATAGACGACGTGACCGGAATCCTCTATGTCAAGGATCTGCTGATACATATCATAAGGGGAAACGAAATATCCATTCCCCAGATCATGAGAAAGGCCTATTTCGTGCCGGAGAGCATGAAACTGGATGTTCTGCTGAGGGAGCTCAAGGAGCGGAAAGTGCATATCGCCGTGGCCGTGGACGAGTACGGCGGAACATCGGGCATGGTCTTCATGGAGGATATCATCGAGGAGATCGTCGGCGATATCCAGGATGAGTTTGATAACGAGGACGAGGAGATCGTTCAGACATCCGATAACAGCTGGCTCTGCGATGCCCGGCTGAATATGGAGGATGTAAACGATGAGATGGGCTGGTCCCTTCCCACTGAGGATTACGATACCCTGGGGGGATTCGTTTTCAGCCTCTTCGGTAAAATCCCCGTGCGCAACGAGAAAATCGTCTGGGAGAACTACAGCTTCATCATCCAGTCGGTGGACGGTCATAAAATCAAGAAGATCAAGATAGAACAGGACGGAACGGGCGGGAGTGAAGAGAGTTAGACCGGTATTTGCTGCAGCTTTATTGCTCATTTCCCTGCCCCTGTTCTCCCAGGACCGGGAAGCTATCGACCTGTACAGGCAGGGACAGAGCGCACTGAGACGTCAGGACTATTACGGCGCCATCGACTCCCTGCAGGAAGCCCTCCGCCTCAATCCGGCCTATCTGGATGTCATCCTGGCTCTGGCGGATGCCTATTTCCGAATCGAAGAGTACGAAGAGGCTTACAATTATATAGAAAAAGCCGCCCTATACGGTAAGAACGATATCAGTCTCATCAATATGAAGGCACGGATTCTGGTGGGACGGGAGGATCTGACTCAGGCGGAAGAACTCTTCCGCTCCGTTCTTACCAAGGAGCCAAACAATCTGGAAGCGAATCTGGGGCTGGCTGAGATAGCCCTTCTGCGGGGCGACGACCGGCAGGGTGAGGATCAGTACCGTAAAAGTCTCATCCTGGCGCCGGAGAGCCGCAGGGCCCTGCTTTCACTGGCCCTGCTCTACGACCGGGAGGGGAATGGGGAGGAAGCGGAGAAATATCTGAACCTGGCCCTGACCTACCACTCCCGGGATCCGGAGGTGCATATCGCCCTGGCGGAGCACTATCTTCGCACGGGGGATGTGGAACGGGCCTCCTATTTCGCTCAGAACGGGGCTCGGATTGCCCCTGACCGGTCCAGTCCCTTCCGGCTTCTGGGGCAGGCTTTCATGGAAGAGGAGAAATGGTCCCAGGCTGTGGATCCCCTTATTAACGCCCTTTCTAAAAATCCCCGGGACATAACCCTCCTGTATATGCTGTCCCAGTGTTATATCGAAATGAATATGGACCAGGCGGCCCTCAAACTCCTCGATAAGGCTCTTAAACTGGATCCGGAGAATGAAATTGTCCGGATTACCATGGAGCAGTTCCTTATCAATAATCCCACCACTTCCGCCGATCAGAGGAACGAACTTTCCGCCTACCACAGAACCAGGGGACAGGATTTTGAGAGTTCCCTCTACTACGGGAAGGCATACGGGGAGTACCGCCGAAGCCGCTGGATCGATCCCTACGACTGGGAGGGCTGGCAGTCCTACGGCAGGATACTCAAGCTTCTGGGGTATCCGGGCAAATATCTGAACACTCTGCAGGCCATGAAGGCGAGCGGGTACGACGATGCGTCCTTTCAGGAGAGGCTGACCCTGCTGGAACACCGTAAGGAGAAAGACCTGGGCGATCAGTGGGGTGTGGATCAGTACAACCTTGAGGGATTTCCCTACACCCTATCCCTCTATACCCGTTATTCGGACCGTCTGGTCCATACCGGATCGGAACAGGTCCTCTCCGATTATCTGAAATTTATGATGCTCCGATACTCTTCCCTTGATCCCTCGCTCCGTACGAGGATAAGAACCTTTTCCCAGGCCTTTTCCGATGCCCGGTCCCAGGGGTCGGATTATTTCGTCATACTCGACTATTCAGAGACGGAAAGAACTTTTCTTTGTCTTGCCGAGCTCTATCTTACCACGACCGGAGCGAAAGTGGGGGAGTACCGGGTCATGAGAACCGGTAAAAACCGCATAGCCCAGACCATGGAGAAAATGGCCGGAGATTTAGAATCCTCCTTCATTCCCCGGGCGAAGGTCATAAGCCTGGAAGGGAACCGTCTCATCCTGGGGCTGGGGCGATTTCAGAGCGCCGCGGTTGATTCCAAGGCCCTGCTCTTCAAAAAGGGGACCGTTGATCTCATATCGGGAGGGGATGGGATCGATTACCTGAAGGATGACCTTTTGGGAGAAGTGACCATCACTCAGGTGGATGAGGAGATCTCCCTGGGAGAAATCAACCGGTACTCTCTCTTTGATCTTATAAGCACCGGGGATGAACTCTACTTTCTTCCCCCGAAAGAGGGGGATGGAACGGGAAATGCGTCGGCTGCCGGAACGGATCAGGCGGCTCCTGCCAACAGGGTTGACGAGGAACTGAAAAGTCAGCTCCTGAGGCTTAATTAAAGACCTTCCCCTTGACCGGCCCCTTTTATTAATTATACTTTATCAATAAAGATAAAAAAATACTGTAATGCGGTATGAGCCCCGCCATAAGAGGGGTATGAAGGAGATGAAATGGCTGTAAAAACGGTTAAAGACCTTGATCTGAAGAACAAGAAAGTTCTGGTTAGAGTGGATTTCAACGTTCCCCTCAAGGAAGGGAAAATCACAGACGACACCCGGATGCAGAGAGCTCTTCCCACCCTTAAATATGTTCTGGAGCAGGAGGGCGCTTCCCTTATCGTCATGAGCCACCTGGGCCGTCCCAGTACGGAGAAAGAACCCGAACTGAGCCTGTCCCAGTTGGTTCCCCATCTGGCCGAGATTACCGGAGCGGAAGTGAAAATGGCTCCCGACGTTATCGGCGACGAGGTGAAAGCCATGGCGGACAGTCTGAAGTCCGGCCAGATCCTCCTCCTGGAGAATACCCGCTACTACAAGGAAGAGACCAAGAACGATCCCGCCTTCGCCGAGAAACTGGCTTCCCTGGCGGATGTTTATGTGAACGATGCCTTCGGCGCTGCCCATAGAGCCCATGCCTCTACAGAGGGCGTGACGAAATATCTTCCCTCCTGCGCCGGTTTCCTCATGGAGAAAGAGTGCGAATTCTTTGACAAGGTACTGGAAAACCCGGAAAAACCCATGGTCGCCATTATCGGCGGGGCCAAGGTTTCCTCCAAAATCAGCGTACTCGAATCCCTTCTGGATAAATGCGATACCTTCGTTATCGGCGGCGGTATGGCCTATACCTTCCTTAAAACCCAGGGAAAGTCCATCGGAAAGTCTCTCTTCGAAGAGGAGTTCCTGGATACTGCTGCTTCCTTTCTCAAAAAAGCCGAAGCCCAGGGCACCACGGTAATCCTGCCCATGGATCATGTGGTGGCTTCCGAGTTCAGCGAAAATGCCGTTCCCGAAGCGGTGGATTCCGTTGATGTTCCCGAGGGCAAGCTTGCCATGGACGTGGGCCCCAAGACTATCGCCGCGATAAAAGCCAAGATCGCCGTAGCCAGGACTGTTGTCTGGAACGGCCCCATGGGTGTTTTCGAGTTTGACGCCTTCGCCAAGGGTACCGAGGAAGTGGCCAATTTCGTTGCCGAATGTCCCGGCGTTACCGTTGTGGGCGGAGGCGATTCGGTGGCCGCGGTGAATAAGTTCAACCTGGGCGACAGAATCGATCATGTCTCTACAGGAGGCGGCGCATCTCTGGAGTATCTGGAAGGAAAGGCCCTTCCCGGAGTTGTGGCTCTTAGGAAATAGGAAATACGTTAATGGGGGCTGTCCGGATTGTTTTTAATAAATCCAAATGCCTCCTAGCCAGTATTATTATATTGTGGTACAATACTGCAGCTCCGTCACGGGGGCTGCATTTTTTAGTGAGGTAAATGATGAGAGAATATTTAATCGCAGGAAACTGGAAAATGAATAAAACCCCCAGCGAGGCAGCGGCTCTGGCTAAAGAGATTCTGCCCCTGGTGAAAGACAGCAGCAGCAAGGTTATGGTAGCCCCTTCCTTTGTCTGTATCCCCGCTGTAGCGGAAGTTATCAAGGGTTCCAATATCATTCTGGCCGCTCAGAATATGGCCACCGTTACCGAGGGAGCCCACACCGGTGAGACTTCGGTCCTTATGCTCAAGGATCTGGGCGTGGAAGTTGTTATTCTGGGACATTCCGAAAGAAGACATATATACGGTGAGACCGATGAAATGATCAACGAGAAGGTCAAACTGGCCCTGGCCAACGGCCTCAAGGTTGATCTGTGTATTGGCGAGCTTCTTGAAGAGAGGGAAGCGGGCAAAGCGGAAACAGTCTGTTACGAACAGCTGGAGAAGGGTCTTGCCGGACTTTCCAAGGCGGATATGGCAAATGTCATGATCGCCTATGAACCGGTCTGGGCTATCGGAACCGGTAAAACGGCTACTCCCGCAGATGCGGAAGCGATTCACGCATCCTGCCGCAAGAAGCTGGCTCAGATCTTCGATGAAGAGACAGCCCAGGCTACCAATATCCAGTACGGCGGATCGGTTAAGCCCGATAACGTGAAGGAACTTATGGCCATGGAGAATATCGACGGCGGACTTATCGGGGGAGCTTCCCTGACGGCGCCTTCCTTCGGTGCTCTTGCCAATTTCGATAAATAAGAAAAAAACAGGCGGGACATCTCAAGGGGGGTGGTCCCGCTATTTACATTTTAAGAAAATACCCTCGCCCGGGGGTATTTTTAGGAGTTATAATGGGTGTACTTGGTGTAATTTTATTTGTTCTTTATGTCTTCGATGCCATTCTTCTGGCATTCTTCGTTCTGATTCAGGACGAGCAGGGAGACTCGCTCGGAGGAATTTTCGGCGGCGGCAGCAATACCGCATTCGGTGCGTCCTCTTCCAACGTTCTCGTTAAGATTACCCGTATCCTGGGTGTCCTCTTTCTTGTCCTGTCCCTGACGGTTGCCCTTTTTCTCAAGTCAAGCAACAATGACAGCGTTATCGGCGAGTCCCGGATTCTGAATGAGCAGACTACCGACGGCAACTGGTGGGAAAGCGATACTGTACTTCCCGCAAGCGACAAGGGATCCGAACTGGTCATCCCTCAGGACTGATCCGGATAAGGGAGAAGTAATGAGAGTAGCCGTCGTATATTTTGATAAAGAGCAGGGACCCGTTTCGGATATCGCCGAAGCCCTGGCCCATGGAATAGGCGAACAGGGGCATGATGTCAAGCTTGTCAATGCCCGGTTGGACACGAATGTGAAGCTGACCATGTACGAATATATCGCTGTGGGGACGGCCCCTCTTTCTCTTTTCAGTAAAAAGCTGGATCCATCTCTGGAGACATTCATCAAAAACGCAGGTACCGTTTCCGGTAAAAGGTGTTATGCCTTTGTCAAAAAGAGGGGCCTGCGCACATTCCGTGTGCTCCAGGGGCTCATGAAGATATTGGAGAGGGAAGGGGTCATTCTCAAAACTTCAGATATCATCAATTCCCGGGAAGAAGCGGCCTACATAGGCAAAAAGCTTCATATCACCAAATAAAGGTATTTCAATGAAGAAACCCGCTCTTTTTTTACTCGTTTTTATGCTCATCGCTAATCTTTATGGACAGATGGTTGAGGCCGACAGACCTGTCGCCGTGGTAAAGCTTCATAAGACAGAGGTGCTGCCCCTGACAAAATACAGGCTTTACGAGAAAACCATGAAGCATCAGAAGAAGGATGTGGATCTTACCCATGAAGAGAAGGTCCAGCTTCTCAATGTCCTTATCAATCAGATGCTCGTCCGTCAGGACGCTGTAAAACTGAATATTTCCGTGAATGAATCGGATGTGCTCCCCGCGGCAATGCAGCAGCTGTCCCTGGAACTTCAGCAGCTGCAGATGATACCGGCGGGAGCCCAATTGACCGATCCGGCGCAATTCAAACAGGTTTTGCAGCAAAACGGCCAGGATTATGATCTCTATCTCGAGAATACAAAGAACAGTCTTCTTATTGAAAAGTATATCACGCAGACAAGAAGAAGTGATTTCGAGAATATTCCCGAACCGGATCTGAAGACGATAGAAGGCATTTATAATAAGAACAGTACCCAGTTTGCCCAGCCGGAATATGTACTTCTGAGCCAGATCTTTTTTGCCGCTTCTGCGGACGGAAAAAAGGATGGGGCCAAGAAAAATGCTGAAGATATCTATCGCAAGATAACCGGGGGGCAGCTCTCCTTTGATAATGCCGTCAAGGATACGGGGGATGATTTTCCTTTTACCCAGATTAAGGGGCAGCCCTTTACTATCGTGAGATCGGACGAGCAGGCTATCAAGTTTTTCGGGGAATCCTTTACGGAGGATCTTTTTCAGAATAAAGAAGTTTCCCGAATCTATCTGATGGAGTCGTCAGCAGGATTCCATATTGTAAGGATTAATGATCATAAAATGGCCGGCGTTCTTGGTCTTGATGACCGGATCAATCCCATGGACGGCATGACCGTGCGTGATTATCTGGTCCTGGGTGTAAAGAATCAGCTGCGTCAGCAGCTCTATGCCAAACTCCAGCAGGAAGTCATCAATGATTTGAGAGCTAAAGCCGAGGTGAATACCTTCGAGGATGCTCTATAATCCATGGCTAACCGTCACAAAGGAAGAATCCTGGCGTTTCAGGCCCTTTTCGGATGGGAAATGACAGGGAATGACCGGGACCGTATTCTAGATTTCGACTGGATGAAAGAAGATCCCGGTGAAGACACTCTCCTGTTCTCCCGCCTTTTGATAAGCGGTGTTCTCGAGAATACCGAAGAGATCGACGGGAATATCAAAGCCCACCTTCATAAATGGGACTTTGACCGTCTGGCCCGGGTGGATCTGGCGATTCTGAGGCTGAGTGTTTATTCTCTTCTCTATCAAAAGGATATTCCCTCACGGGTTGTTATTAATGAAGCAATCGTTATCGCCAAGGAATTTGCCGCAGACGGCTCATATAAATTTATAAACGGTGTTCTTGATGGAATAGCAAAATCCGTTCTATAATAAAATATGACTGACAAAAAGAGTAAGTTTATTTTAATCATTCTAGCAGTCTTTCTCTTTTTGTCTGCCCTTTCCC
>JAFGPQ010000014.1 GCA_016936115.1 Spirochaetales bacterium
CTGACCGAGGATTCCGGGAAGATTATTCCCCTGACCGGCGTATCGGCGGCCTTTGTTTTCGCCGCCCAGATGATCAATTTCACCATTCCCGGCACCGGATCCAGCGGACACCTGGCGGGGGCTCTGTTCCTGACCATTTTGCTGGGCCCGTATCTCTCCTTTCTGGCCATGGGGGCGATTCTCCTGATTCAGGCTCTCTTCTTCGCTGACGGGGGGATTCTGGCCTACGGTGCCAATGTTATGAACATGGCCTTCTTTACCAACTTCATCGCCTATCCCCTTATATATTCGAGAATAACAAGGAATAATCAGTCCCGGAAATCCATTTTCACAGCCTCCCTTCTGACGGCTATCGTGGGGCTTCAGCTGGGAGCCTTTGCGGTGGTTCTGGAAACGGCTCTGTCCGGCAGGGTCGCCCTTCCTTTTGTCACCTTTCTGACGCTCATGCAGTCCATTCATCTGGCCATCGGTGTGGTGGAGGGACTGGTTACGGCGGTTCTGATCACCTATCTGGCCCAGAACGCTCCCGAAATTCTCCAGAACCGGCCTGTTCAGGATGGCACATCATCCCGGGGCAATGGTCTGATCGCCCTTATCGGCGGAGCGGCTCTTCTCTGCGGGGGACTGTTCTCTCTCTTCGCGTCGGATCATCCCGACGGCCTGGAGTGGTCCATAGAGAAGGCGTCCCTGAACCTGATGCCCGGGGTTTCCGAGCGGATTCACCTCTTTTTCGGGGGGATTCAGGAGAAATTGGCCTTCCTGCCGGATTACTCCCTGGGGGCCGGAGAAGAGGGATTTCTCCAGACCCTGGGAACGGTCCTCTCCGGATTCTCCGGTATCCTTATCACCGCAGGATTTCTCTCCCTTCTGCTGATAACCATCAGGACCGTATCCAGGAAGAGGGCCGCCGCGAAATGACGGGAGCGGGAAGGATTTTCCTTCTGGATCAGAAAACGAAAAAGGCGATACTCCTGGACAGGATTGCCGCCGGTTCTCACTTCATCGTCCTGTTTCTCATTGTGCTGACGGTGGTCTCCTTCGGGAAGCGGGAGATCGCCGGTCTTCTGCCCTTTCTGGTCTACCCCCTGGTTATGATTCTTCTGGGACGGACATCCTTTGCTCTGCTTCTGCGGATTTACGCCACCGTGCTTCCCCTCTTTTTCTTCTTTACCCTGTCCAATCTCTTTTTCGCCAGGGACCGGGTCCTGCTTTTCGGCACCCGGGAAGTGAGCGAGGGGCTAGTCATGAGCCTTTCCCTGATACTCAAGGGGAGCATTACGATCTTCTCCGTTCTCTCCTTCATAGGCCTAAAGGGCTTCCGGGGGCTGCTCTCGGCCCTGAAGAAGCTTCATGTCCCCGATTTTTTCGTGATGATTCTCTCTATGACAGCCCGGTATATCACGGTGCTTCTCGAGGAAGTCCTGGTGATGACCCGGGCCTATCTGCTCAGAGCGTCGGGGCACAAGGGGGTCTACTGGAAGGACTGGGGCCCCATGGGGGGGCAGTGGTTCATCCGCACCTACAAACGGGGCGAGCGGATTCAGAACGCCATGGACTGCCGGGGGGGGCAGACCGAGTACGCCCTTTCCCTGCTTGAGGAAAAAACAGGGGCCGCCGGAATCCTCTGGATTCTTTTCTGGCTGCTCTTCTGTCTCTTTATGAAAGGGCTCCTGCCCCCGGGAGGTCTCCTGTGACGGATTCCCTTTTGCATATCCACGATCTCATTTACTCCTATCCCAGCGGAGAACCGGCCGCCCGGGGGATTGAATTCTCCCTGATGGCCGATGAGAAACACGGGATTATCGGACCGAACGGGGCGGGAAAATCCACCCTGCTGCAGCTGGTAACCGGTCTCCTGACTCCGGACAGGGGCTCCGTACGGGTAGGGGACATGATCATGAACCGAAAAAACCGGCAGAATATCCGCAGGAAGCTGGGCCTTCTCTTTCAGAATTCCGATGATCAGCTTTTCTCCCTGACCGTTCGGGACGACGTGGCCTTCGGCCCCCTGAACCTGGGGCTGACCCCGGATCAGGCGGCGGAAAAGACGGAACAGGCCCTGAAGGCGGCGGGCATCGCCCATCTGGCAGAACGGGCGCCCCATACCCTTTCGGGGGGAGAGAAAAAATCCGCCGCCCTGGCCTCCCTTTTGAGTATGGACCCGGAGATCCTTTTGCTCGACGAACCCACCGCGGGACTAGATCCCCGTTCCCGTCGGGAGCTCATAGGGGTCCTGGGGGAACTCTCCCACTCCATGATCGTGGTCTCCCACGATCTGGATTTCATCTGGGATACCTGTCCACGGGTCTCCCTGCTCCATGAGGGACGCATCGCACTTACCGGGGATACCCGCACCCTTCTGCAGGACAGGGAACTGCTGGAGCATTACGGCATGGAACTGCCCCTGCAGTTTCAGCAATGTGAGCGCTGCGGAGCCGTAAAAAAACTGAATACAGGAACAATATCGTGACAATAGAAGAAAAATATAAAAATCTCCTGGCCGTGATAGGGCAGTACCCCTCGGCGGCGGTAGCTTTTTCGGGGGGTGTGGACAGCACCCTGTTGTGTAAAGCCGCCCATGATGCCCTGGGAGAGAACGCCGCGGCGGTCACCTTTTTCTCCTCCTTTATTCCCCAGAGGGAGAGGGATCTCTCGAAGGAGATGGCCCGGAGCATCGGCATCGGTCACAGCATTATCGAACAGGACCGGATGACACCGCAGGTGCTGGCCAATCCGGCCGACCGCTGTTACCACTGCAAGAAGGCTGTCTTCGGACAGATCGCCGAGAAAGCCCGGGCCCTGGGGATGGAGTTTATCTTTGACGGATCCAATACGGATGATCTGAAAGATTACCGGCCCGGAATGAAAGCCCTTCGGGAGCTCTCCGTGAAAAGTCCCCTGCGGGAGGCGGGCCTTTCGAAACAGGATGTGAGGGAGCTCTCCCGCTATCTGGGTCTCAAAACATGGGATATGCCCGCCTACGCCTGTCTGGCCTCGCGCATTCCCTACGGTTCGGAGATCACCGACGAGAAACTGACCATGGTGGAGAAGGGCGAGGAAGTCCTGCACGAACTGGGATTTCGGCAGATCCGGCTCCGGCACCACGGGGATATCGCCCGGATCGAACCGGCTCCCGAAGAGATGGATGAGTTCCTGAAGCCGGCCGTTCGGGAGAAAGTATCTGCGGATCTGAAAGAGATCGGCTTCACCTATGTCTGTATGGAACTGGAAGGCTACAAAATGGGCAGCCTGAATGTATTCGATGAAAAAAAAGAGGTAAAGAGATGAGTATACTCTATTTTGACTGTTTCTCCGGCATATCCGGAGATATGACCATGTCCTCCCTGGTGAATCTGGGCGTCCCCCGGGATTACCTGCTGGCGGAGCTGAAGAAACTGCCCCTTGACGGGTACCGCATCGATTTCGCCGAGGATCAGCGAAAGGGAATCTGGGGCCTGCGCGCCGACGTGGTTCTTGAAGGACAAGATGATCATCACGATCACGAACATCACCATGATCACGAGCATCACCATGATCACGAGCATCACCATGATCACGAGCATCACCATGATCACGAGCATCACCATGATCAC
>JAFGPQ010000127.1 GCA_016936115.1 Spirochaetales bacterium
CAGCGGCTTTCTCCCCTACGGATGGGGGGATACTCTCACCGCCGGCCTGGCCCAGGGCATCCTTGAGGGACGCAGTCTGAAAGAGTCGGTGGAACTGGGATTCGATCACATCAGCCGCTACGGCAGGATCGACCGATCGGCCTGAAGAGAAACGGATGATAGAAGAGGAAATTACCCTTACCAATCCCTCCGGCCTCCATACCAGACCGGCGAGAAAACTGGCGGAAACGGCAAAAAGCTATGAAAGCGACATCCTCATAAGCTATAATGGGAAAGAGGGAGATGCCAAATGCCTGCTAAAGCTGATGAAACTGGGCGTGGGCAATGGCGGAACGGTAAGTCTCCGCTGCCGGGGCTGTGACGAAAGGGAAGCCGCCGCCGCCCTGAAAAACCTCATAACCCATCTGGAGGAGTAAATTGAAGGACCGGCAGAAGAGGATGATCCGTCTTCTCCTCAGTCAGAAAGAGCTGTTCCATCTGGAAGATCTGGCCCAGGCCTTCTCCATAGGAAAGAGGACTGTCTCGCGGGATCTGGACAGCATCGATCAATGGCTCACCTCAAAGGGGGCCGGTCTGGACAGGAAACCGGGACAGGGCATCCGGGTGGAAACGCTCATGGTATCCACCGAAGAGCTCCTTGACGCTCTGAATACACCGGAAAATTTCATCGTCGCTCCGGATCCTCTTATCAGAAAGCAGCTGATACTCCTTTATCTTCTCTACCATAACCGGGAAATCAAAATATCGGAAATGGCCGCCGCCTTCTTCATTAGCGATACATCGGTCTGGAATGATCTGAATCTGATAGAAAAGGACCTGACCCGTCCCACCCTGAGCCTGATACGCCACAAGGGAGTGGGCATTCAGATGACCGGGGAGGAGTCGCAGATCCGCCTGGAATTCCTGAAGATCCTGACCGAACTGATCTCATCCAAAACGGTCATCCCCTACCTCTACTCACTCAAGACGGACAGCATCAACTCCCTTGAGATGAACCGGCTCCTTCTCATACTGGACAAATTGAATTTTCCGGGAAACCGTAGCAGGGTTCTCCAGGCCCTGTCCCGTACGGCGGATACTCTGGGATATCAGTTCACCATGTCCGGAGAAGCCATCCTCTACTTCTATCTGCAGCTGAGCCGACACCGCATAGGCGAGGGATGCCTGATCGCGGATGATTTCCCCTGTCCTCCGGAATTCACCGGCCTTGCCGGAGATCTTCTGTCAAACCTTGATTACAGCGCGAGGCGCGTTTTCCCTGCCGGGGAGATCTCCTTTCTAGGGCTGCTCATGGGCGTTCTGGAACGGGGGACACCCCCCGAATTAGGCCCCCTGCCCCATCCGATCCCCCGGGATGAGGCGATTCACGGCTTTACGGAAGAACTCATAGACAGCTTCGGTAAGCAGGATAACCGTATGTACTACCTGAACGAACAGGTAGAGGCGGTGCTCGCCCTCACCGTGTCCTCCCTGGTAACCCGTCTCCGCAACGGGATTCCCCTCTGGCATGGGGAGTGGGGCCCCTCCGAGGAGGAGAACGACCAGGATCCGGCAAAGAGAGAAGAACTGGCCCGGCTGTTGAAAAACCGATTTGCCATCGAAGCGGCTCGGGAAGAACTGGATTACCTGATACTCTATTTCCAGTCCCTCTTCTTCCGGGACAGGGAGATACGGGAACAGAAAATCCGCTGCCTGGTCTGCTGCTTCGAAGGCATCGGCCTGGCCGCCTATCTGCAGGCGGTACTTCAGAAAGAGACCTCTCTTCTGGACATCGTGGAATCCACCGCCGTCTTCAAGATCCGCCAGGACTATCTGGACGCCAAAAACATTGAGCTCGTTCTCTCCACGTTCCCCCTTTCCGGTCTGACCACGCCGGTCATCGTTCTTTCCCTTCCCCTGGACCGGGGCCTTCTGGTAAAACAGATAACCCGTACCGTTCAGGATATAGAGAAAAGGGAGAAGACCGCTCCGGAACCGGTACCGGAAAGGGGGGAGACCTTTGCCTTTGACAAGGTGATGGCCTTCATAGGGGGCTTCACCCTGCGGACCATCCCCCCCTGCGAAAAGATTGAGAAGATCATATCGGAACTGAGCCGGGAGATCTGTCCGGACAGGAGAAAGGCGAAAAGGCTGGAGAAGGATTTTCGGGAGCGGGAGAAACGGGGATCCCTTTTTTTTGAAGAGTACGGAACCCGGGTGCTCCACTGTAAATCGGCGGCCGTTTCCATACCGACGGCGGGGCTTATTCAGTTTTCCGGGACCGCTGATGGACGAATGCTCTTTCTGATAGCCCCTGCCCCCTGCCCCGAGGAGGAACGGAAGATCCTCTCGGTGATTACCCTCTCCTTCATGGAGGAAGAGAGATTCCGGGATGCCCTGAGAGAAGGAAGCCTGAGCGATATCCGCCGGGCCCTCATGGATATATATAAAGAGTTAATTTGATAAGCTGGTCGGCAGCTTTCGCTGCCTGCTCGCCTATGTAACCTAAAGGAGTCAATACAATGGTTATCAGTCTCGGAGAGGCGCTGATAGATTTTATCAGCCGGAAAGACCTGGAGTTCGCCGGATTCCCCGGAGGATCACCCTTCAATACCTCGGTGGCCCTGTCCCGCCTGGGAGTGCCCGTGCAGTTCCTGGGCAGAGTCAGTACGGATATGTTCGGCCAGCAGCTGATGGATTACCTGACAGCCAACGGAGTGGGAACGGAAATAACACTCAGAGCGGAAGCTCCCACCACCCTGTCCTTCGTGAAAAAACAGCCCGACGGACAGGCACGTTATGCGTTTTTCTCCAACGGGGCTTCTGATAAGAGCTGGCCCCGGGAAGAGATGGACCGGGTGATCATTCCCGAAAAAGCCCGGATGATCCATTTCGGGTCCATCTCCTTCTCCCAGGAACCCTGCGGCAGCACCCTTGAAAATTTTCTCAAGACGCGGTGCGGCAAGCTACTCCTCTCCTTCGACCCGAACATCCGCCCTTCCCTCGTGCCGGACCGGGAGGTTTACATGGATCGGTTCCATGCCCTGTGCCCCCTGAGCACCGTAATCAAACTGAGCGACGAGGACCTGGAGTGGCTCTATCCCGAAACATCCCGGGAAGAAGCCCTGGACAGCCTTCTGGAGCGTGGAGTGACCCTGATCGCCCTGACCGAAGGGAAGAAAGGGGCCCGGCTCATCACGAAACAGCACAACGTCACCACCCCCCTCTATGACCTTCCCGTGGCTGACACCATCGGTGCGGGAGACACCTTCCACGGAGCCATCCTTGCTTACTTTCACGATCGCCAATGGTTCGACCGGGAAACCATAGCCGCCCTTAACGCGGAACAGCTGAAAGATCTGGGGGAGTACGCCAACAAAGCCGCCGGCATCAACTGCAGCCGCTCCGGCGCCAATCCCCCCACCACCGCAGAAATGACCAAAGACTGGTTCGCCCAATAACTAAAAAAACGGAGAGCAACGTTGCGCCCCCGGCGCAACGAGCCCGTCCGCAATGCCGCGCCCCGCAAGGCGAGCCTCCCCCCGGTCGCATCGTAACCAAAGGCTCCTCATGAGCAAGAGGGGTATTCAGTACTAGGCGGCAAAGCGAAGCTGTGCACAGGCACTGCGAGCTGCGCCAACGACGTAATGGATGCCCCTCTTGCTCACCCGCAGGGCGGCGGGCGGGGAGCGGAAGGAAGAAAAAGCCCCTTAGGAGCTTTTTTCTTTCTGAAGCGTACCGCCCGCCGTGAGGAACCTTTGGCGGTAGGCGCGGGGTGAGTAGGAGGTATACTGCTTAAACACCCGGGAAAAATGAAATTCCGAGTAGAAATTCAGCCTCTCCGCAATAGCCGCGCTGGTCAGGTTGGTACTGCTCAGCAGGGAGGAAGCCGCCTCGACCCGCAGGCGGGTGAAATACTTCATGGGGGTCATCTTCATCTTCTCCTTGAACAGGCGGATGAAGTAACTCTCCGACAGGTTCAGACGCCGGGAAAGAGCTCCCAGATCCAGATCATGAAAAACGCTCTCCTGCATAATCTTCAAGGCCCGTTCGATGTGACGGTTCCGCTCGTCCCCGTAGTGGAAGTCACCCTGGGAGGAGTTGAGCAGGTAGAGAAAGGAGATAAACTGGTGCATAGCCGATTTATGACGCCAGAAATCGGAGGAGAGAGCCTTCTCCCGCACCTCTTCAAAGAAAAAGCGGAAGTTGGAACCGATGGCCCGGTGCCGGGTCTGTCGCAGGGATTCCATGAGGGAGCACACCTCCCGATCGTTCAGATCGATCTCGAAGAGAATGGCATAGTAGGACAGGGGCGTTTCCATATCCCCCACCCGGATCTGATGGGATTCGCCGGGGGGAGAGATGAAGAGGGAGCCCGGCTGAATATGGTAGGTCTCGCCGGAGTAGAAATTCCCCTCCCCCTGAATGAAATAGTGCAGCTCATACTCACGGGGATTGTGGCTGTGGTACCGGCCGTGCCACCGTTTTTCCTCTTCCTCGTGCATATGATAGACGAAAACCACGTCTCGAAAATCGATCAAAGCCATGGGGATATTTTACTCGCAACGAAGGGCAATGTCAATTTTTTATAAGTATTCAACATTATATCCATTCATTTCTGTAACAACTGGGCTTAAATTGGAGAAACCTGAGACAGGCCGCGTCAATACAATTGGCTTGTCCCTATTATTCAGAAGGAGGTACCGATGAAAACAGTCATGGGAATCGACAACGGGACCCAGAGTACCAAAGTTGTCATCTATGATTATGAAAATAAGAAGATCATCGCCCAGGGACAGAGCTCCCACGATCTGATAAGCGAGAATGACGGAACCCGGGAACAGAAGGCCCAGTGGTGGATCAACGCTCTCACCGACTGCATGTCCCAGCTCCCCACTGAGGCGAAGAAGACTGTGGAAGCCATTGGAGTATCGGGCCAGCAGCACGGTTTCGTCCCCATGGACAAAAACGGGGAAGTGCTCTACAGCGTCAAACTCTGGTGCGATACCTCATCGGCTTACGAATGCTCCTGCCTTACCGATGCTTACGGGGGCGAGGAAAAGCTCCTGAAAGGGCCGGGTAACCTGATTCCCCCGGGGTATACCATCTCCAAGATCCTCTGGCTTAAGAACCATGAACCGGCCCTTTACGAAAAGCTGGCCCATATCCTGCTGCCCCATGACTACCTGAACTGGTGGCTCACCGGGGAATACACCATGGAGTACGGGGATGCCTCGGGAACCGGTTTATTGAATATTGCGAAAAGAAAATGGGACGAGTCCATTATCAAAGTGCTGGACCCGGACAGGGATCTGAGTTCCTGCCTGCCCGGACTTATCGAAGCGGACAAACCCTGCGGCATTCTGCAGGCGGACCGGGCGAATGAACTGGGCCTGCCCGCGGGTATACCGGTCTCCTCCGGGGGAGGGGACAATATGATGGGCGCCATCGGCACTGGTGCCGTGGAAGAGGGCATCATCACCGCCAGCCTGGGCACATCGGGAACCCTGTACGGTTACTCGGACAGCCCGGTTATCGATCCCCAGGGACGACTGGCCTCCTTCTGTTCCTCCACCGGGGGCTGGCTGCCCCTGCTCTGCACCATGAACTGCACCGTATCCACCGAGCTGACCCGGGATTTCCTGGAACAGTCCGTCCGAGAGCTGGAAGACAAGGCTCAGGAAGCCCCCGCCGGGTCGGAAGGGGTGGTCACCCTGCCCTTCTACAACGGGGAACGGGTGCCCAACTTTCCCCATG
>JAFGPQ010000128.1 GCA_016936115.1 Spirochaetales bacterium
AGTATGGAGTCCTTGAAGACCAGCATGAGCACCGCGGACAGGGCCCCGATTCCCGAAAGAAGCCCCAAGGCGGATTTGTTCATGAGTACGGAAACGATAAGGATCACCGTCATGATGCTGGCGATGACCCGGATAATCTGCAGGTAGCCCTTGATGGGGCGGTTCCGGGACATTTCGTAGGTGGCGTAGATTTGGTTCACCCCGGTGAGAAAGGCGTTGAAGATATTCAGCACCACCAGAATAATATAGGCGAGGATCAGCCTCTGGAGAATTGTTTGGAGCAGGTCGGACTTCTGAAACACCAGGGGGAAAGAGAAGTAGAGCAGCAGCCCGGGGACGATATGGGCCAGCTTGGCAAAGAGACCCGTACCCATGAGGATATCGTCCCACTTCGTAGCGGTTCTTTTCACGATGCGGGAAAGAACCGCGGTTATGACCTTTCGCGTTATCAAATTGATCAGGACACTCAGCCCCAGTAGTACTGCGATGAGCAGGAAGGAACTGATGATCTGTGAGGGCCAGATTCCCAGACCCAGGTCTGTGAAGAAAAGAGTCAGTTTGTTATCCACCTTATTACTCCCAATCGGTTATTTCCAGAGAGAAACGGCTGAACCGCACGTCGAAGCTGCTCTCCGAGGGGCTGCATGCGTAGACGCCGATTTTCAGGGGGGATCCCGATTCTTGGAGATGGCAGATCCTCAGCTGTTTCCATTTTTGCCCTTCTCTGGAGTATTCAATCAGAAAGTCGCTCAGACCGTTCTTGCTCCGGATACGGTACCACATCTCATGAACTTCCTCTTCCAGGTCGATGGTGGCCCAGTCCGAGTAGCCCCGGTTCGTTACAACCGACCCCAGGCGGGAGTGGGTTCCGCTCTCGTACTCGGTGGATGTCTTGATCCAGTTGTCCTCGTCAACGCGCAGGATCAGACCGCACTGGTCGTACTGGGCCTTCGCCCTGTAGCTTGTTTTGACGCTCAGGGAGAAATCACCCTCCGCCGGTCTGAGAAGGCAATGGCCGTTGTCGTTCCTGAAGCCGTAGTGGGTCCTCTGCCAGAAATCGGTCCCCGGCGAGGTGGTGATGATCAGATCCTCTCCCTCCGCCCTGTATTCGGGCCGGCAGTACCACTCCCATCCTTTCAGAATCATCGAATCTTTTATCATAATCTCTCTCCCCATATGGTGGTCTGTTCCTCTTTTCCCTTCAGGGTGACTTTACCGATATTCATGAAACTCTTTTTAAGCTGCGGATCCAGGAGGGAATAGGTTCCTTCGGATATGATGATGCTGTTATCCACCCTGCGGCTGACCGATTCCAGGCGGGAGGCCACATTCACCGTATCTCCCACCACGGTGAAATTTTTTCGGTTGGAACTGCCTATGTCGCCCACGATCAGTTCGCCGAAATGACATCCGATGCCGAAACCCTCCGGTTCGGGAAGACCCTTCTCACGCAGGGCCCGGTTCAGATCCTCCCGGTTTTCCACCACCTGCAGGGCGCATGACAGGGCGTCGTCGCAGGCCCGGGCGGAATCTTCCAGGCCGAAGATGACCATGATGGCGTCTCCGATATATTTGTCGATGGTGCCGTTGTTCTCCGATACGATCTGCTCCCAGAACTCGAAATAGGTATTCAGCATAGAGGAGATGGCCGAGGCATCGTGCTTTTCACAAAGGGCGGTAAAACTCTTGATGTCCGAGAACAGGATGCAAAGCTCCTTCTTTTCGGACTGATACTCCCCCCGGTCTATAATGGTATCCCGAATGTTCGCGTCCACATATTTACCGAATAGGGCGACGATCTTGTCTTTGAGGGAGGATATTTCGAACCGGCTTATGGCAATAATGGATAACAAAAGGATGCCCCCCCAGATGATATACAGGTGGGTCGGGTCGGAGAGGAAGCTCCCCAGGTGGCTCCAGATATTGATAATCGTCAGCTGATCCCTGTCGTTGACCTCTTTCCAAACATCGAAATAGAAATAGAGAAACTCGAAGTTGAAGATGTTCAGGACAACGTAGGCGTATTCCGTAAATCGGTGATCCCTCCTGTGGGTCTCCACAAATTTGAGCAGGAACGTGATAAAGGCGAATATCCAGAATCCCATATGGGCCGTATTCAGGATATAAGCAAAGCCTTCGGACATTTCAAAGAGGCTGTAGAAAATGGGAGTCATGAAGACCAGATACAGCCTGAATCTGACAGGGATCTTCCCGGCGGAGAGCAGATAGGTCTGAACCAGAAGAATCGCCGTTAAGCCCAGATGGCCGAAATTTAGAAGAAAGGCGCTCTTTTCGATGATAATCTGCATAGTAATATAGAAAAGAGCAAACTGCCCGGAATAGAGGAGAAGCTCATTGAAATAGTTCTTCAGATGGAATCTTGTCATTTCCGATACCCCAATAGCTGAATATTATCTACATCATATATTATACGCAGGGGTTTCTCAACGGATATATTATTGGGAAAGATTCTGCAGGATGGGAAGAGCGTCTATCAGGGACGCCGCTTCGTAATCATGGTAATGGCCCCGGGATTCAGATTATGCCTGTCCAGCATGGTCCTGAATATTCCCGCATACGGTTTGTAGGAACGGGCCGTCTCACTGGTGATCCAGTCCTGCGGCTCTATGCCCAGGGATTCCAGGGCATGGGATAAAAGGGGCCCCTCTTCGATTTCTCAATCCATTCGGAGAAAAACTGATGTTCCCTGGTCAGAATATCCTCTTTTTTGAATTCCGGTTCGGGAAAATTCCTGGCGATCATATCATCTATCACCGAATCATCCTCTTTGACCAGGGTTCCGTAGAAATCCAGAAATATTCCTTTTACCATCACCATTACCGCTCCTTCTTCATTCATTTCAAAAGCTTTGTCCTACGGAGAATTTCAATAACCACCTCCTCAAGGGATCGGGTCGCGTCCAGTATCGTACCGTTGGAGGGCAAATCTTCTTTTGTGGCATGCAGGCGGAGGATGAGATCCCTTTCGCTCTGCTTATTTCCCCAGTCATCTTCCGAACGTCGATCCAGGCGCTCGTTCAGTGAGTCCGCATCCACGTCCAGTATGAATATCCCATCGAAAAGATTCAGGAACTTCGGAAAATTTCTGGAGCCGCCACAAAAGAAAGTAGCTTCATTATCCCGATTCTCTGCCAGCCTCCTTACTTTTTCCATATCCCAGATATGGAACTCATGGCCGTATTTACCCGTTTCGGCACCCGTTTCCGGATCCCCCTGGTAGGCCAGCTCCCTGTCGCCGTCTATCGCATCATATCCGCGCCGGCGCAGTTCCCGGCAGACCGAGCTTTTGCCGGTGCCGGATACGCCCTCAATCAGGTAATTCTTTTTCCCCATCAAATTCTCCCTATCCTAATATACTCCGCTCAGGAG
>JAFGPQ010000129.1 GCA_016936115.1 Spirochaetales bacterium
CCGGTAGACCGTGGGTGTGTAGAAATTGTCTATCTCCCGGTAGGACTCGGGACGGATGGGATGGCTGTTGGGGCCCGAATCCTCGGGGAATTGAATCTGCTTCAGATAGATGGCCTGCTCCACCCGGCTGACCCCGTAGCTGGTGGTATCCTCGGAGAAGGACTGGTCACGGAATACGGTGAGCCCCTCCTTGAGGGTGAGCTGGAACCAGTCCCGGCAGGTTATCCGATTGCCGGTCCAGTTGTGAAAATACTCATGGGCCACAATGCCGGATATCCGGTCCAGGCCCGCATCGGTGGTGATTTCCCGGTCCGCCAGGACAAGGGCGGAGTTGAAGATGTTCAGCCCCTTGTTCTCCATGGCGCCGAAGTTGAAGGCGTCCGCCGCCACGATCATGAAGAGGTCCAGATCGTACTCCCGGCCGTAGGCATCCTCATCCCATTTCATGGCCATTTTCAGGCAGTCCATGGCATGGTAAGCCCGGCTTTCATTACCCCTGTCCGTATAGATTCTCAGGTCGATGGTCCTGCCGGACATGGTGGTAAAGGTATCGGCGATATGCCCCAGGTCACCCGCCACCAGGGCGAAGAGATAGCTGGGCTTGGGAAAGGGATCCTCCCAGGTGACGATGCGCCGCCCCCCCCGGGTCTCTTCGCTCACCAGGTTTCCATTGGAGAGGAGCACCGGGGCGCTGCCCTCTATGGTGACCCGGTACCGGGAGAGGATGTCCGGATGGTCGGGAAAGGGAGTAATCCGGCGGAAGCCCTCCGCTTCGCACTGGGAACAGAGAATATCCCCGGACTGATAGATGCCCATGAGCTGGGTATTATTATAGGGGTCAATGGATACGACAGTCCTGACCCGACAGGAGGCGGGGAGCCCGGAGAGAGTCAACCGGTTTCCCCCGTGAAGGTACTCTCCTTCTTTGAGGGATCGGCCATCGATCTCTACGGAGAGGACGGTCATATCCTCCGCATCGAGAATCAGGGGCGTCTGATCCGCCTGACCTCCTCCGACAAAACGCAGGGTAAGATCGGAGGTGACCTCTATTCGGTCATCCCCGATAGAAAAATAGAGCTCAATCTCCGGAATAATAAACTCCGGATTCCTGTAATCGCTGCGGTATACTATCTCTTTCTGATCCATAGGGTCTAATATAGACCGTATCGCCCCGGGATGTACAGGTACAGCAGAGAGTCCACCTGGGTGACCTCCTCCTCTTCGCGGGCGATCTCGATGCAGGCTTCGGTAATCTTGTCGGAAACCACCGACCCGGCAAGGGTCACCCGTCCGTTATGCACGCCCACTTCCAGCATATTCACCGAAAGCTGTCTTTCGTAGATGATCCGGTTATGGATTTTCTGGGCCAGATAACGGTCCTTCATAATCCGCTCCGCTTCATTCTGAGAATCCTGCGAAAGGGAGTGATCCGCCGCATAGGAGACCAGTTCCACCACTCTCTCCTGGGATATGCGGTCCGTATTGATCACCAGATCGTAGTAGGTGGAATCATAGCCGTCGCCGTGGAAGAAATATTTATGAAAACCGTCCCGATCGCTGACCATTCTCTTGTAGATCTTGTCCACCGGGGCTTCCTTGTCTTCCATAAGCAGGGCGATCCTGTCCCTGCCCCTCTCCTCGGAACAGATGAGTCGCACGTGAAGCACTCCCGGGACATCGCGAAGAAGGAACTGCCCCCCCCGTCCCAGGATGAGCGCATCCCCTTCGAGAGCCGTCTCGAAAACGACGATCTTAAGGATGTCCAGATAACTTGAACGGCGGTCACTGCCCCTGTCGAAGAGACCGGGAGTGTGCTCGTCCAGTCTTTTGACCCAGCCGGGATATTCGGGATGATCCTGAATATATCTGTCGATGGCCATCCGGTCCAGAAGATTCAGTTTCTTCCGGTCGGCCAGCTGCCGGGCCACTTCGTTCCCGCCTGAACCGGGTACTCGGGAAATGGTTATAATACTCATGGGTGCCTCCTGTTCAAAATAATGAGGCCCCACAGCGTCCGGAATAGGCACTTGTCAGAGCCTCTTCACTATTAATTATAGGCTATGGAAGACCTGAAAAAAAGAGTATCGGTGAAAAATAATTGCATTTCACTTTGCCGGAAACTAAACTGATTATAGACTATTCGTTTTCCTTTCAGGAGTAAACAAAACATGAAAAAAAAACAGACATCAGTGAAGAAGAGGATAATTTTCCTTTCTATCATCATACCCCTTTTACTTTCCCTGGCATTTGCCACAACCGTAGCCCTCCTGCAGGCGCAGAGCGCCTATGAAAAGGAAAAGGAAAGCCTCCTTACCAGTGCTGACAACATTCAGACCCTCATTTCCCTGGAAATGTCCGAAAGCGTTCAGATTCTCAGGAATCTGGCCGTTAACCCCCTCGCGGCACAGGTCTGCCAGGGGATGGACGGTGTGCCGTCGGGACTGGATAACGACGATTTCATAGATCTGGAAGGCGCCCGTGATCTTTCGCAGCTGATGGATGCGGTATCCCAGGGGACCAATGCGGACCTGGTTTTCATCGGCGCCACGGATACGACGGGACTTCTTCTGAGCCGGGACGTGCAGCTGGCGGAAGGGTTCGACGTAAGGGGCAGGGATTACTACAAAATGGCCCTGGCGAGCCCGGACTCCGTCGTCATCAGCCAGCCCCGGGTCTCCGCGGAAAAAACGGCGGAACCGAAGATAGTCATCACCGCGGCCATGGCCGTGCAGAACGATTCGGGCAAAACCGTGGGCATAGTAGCCCTGAATTACAGCTTCGATCCGATTATCAAGATCATCAGGGATCTCATGGAACAATTCGGCGTGAGGATCACCTTCTACGACAGGATGGGCTCCTATATCCTCTGGAACAACGGGGAGGGCGGAGTTCCCTACTTTTACGATCCCCAGAATGAGGTCACCCTGAATGACCTCGGGGCGGATCTGGGATACGGAGAAGAGAAAATGCCCGGGATAATAGACGCCCTGGTCAACCAGGAGTCCTACTTTTTCCTGGGCAATTCATCGGAGGGAGCGGCCATGCTCCAGGGCCGACGTGTTGGTCAGACCCGCTGGGGGATCATCGTGGCGGAACTCCGTGATGAAATATACCGCGATATCAGAAGAACCGTCTTCCCTCCCATGATCATATTCATCGTATTCTTTGGGGTCATGCAGCTTGTGGTCTTCATCCTCTATACCCGCTCCATCATCAATCCGCTGGCAGGGGTTGGCCGCAAACTGGAAGACCTGGCCGCCGCCGACGCGGACATGACCGTCTCCATACCGGTAACGTCCCAGGATGAAATAGGATTGGTAGCCTCCTCCTTCAATGACTTCGTGGGCAAGCTGCGCCTGCTCATGATAGATGTGAAAAAAGCGATTGACGAGACAGATCAGGTTCGGATGGAAGTGTCCTCCTCCACGGAGGAGACATCCACCGCTATCGAAGAGATCAGCGCTAATCTGGAATCGATCAGAAAGCAGATAGACGGGCTGGACAGCAGCATATCCGAAAGCGTGACCGCACTGCAGCAGATGACCGGTAATATAGAATCCATGGATAATGAGATTATCAGCCAGTCCGCCATGGTGGAGGAGTCAACCGCCGCCATCACCCAGATGATGGCCTCCCTGAGCAACGTGAATAACGTAGCCCACAACAAGAGGGAGACCACCCGTGCCCTGGCCCAAGTGGCGACGGAAGGGAAAAACATGATCAGTTCCACCTCGGAAACCTTCAGGATGGTGGTTGAAAATATCAACGAGATCCAGAGCATGGCCTCCACCATCTCGGGCATCGCCGCCAGAACCAATCTCCTTTCCATGAACGCCGCCATCGAGGCCTCCCATGCGGGGGATGCGGGACGGGGTTTTGCCGTGGTGGCCGAAGAGATCCGCAAGCTGGCCGACTCCTCCGGGGCGTCCTCCAAGAAGATCTCCCAGGTCATCAAGGATGTCACCTCTTCGGTTACGGAAACGGACAAGAACGTGGAAATGACAGCCCAGGCCTTTGAGAAGATATTCCGGGAAGTCTCCGATACGATCGATGCCTTTACCGAAATAGAACAGTCCGTATCGGAACTGAACATCGGGGGCCGCCAGATTCTGGAATCCACCACAGAGATAAGCAATGTGACCTCGGTCATCCGCAACAGCTCCGCCCAGATCAAGGAAGGTACAACTCTCATACTGGATAACTCCAGCAGAGTGCAGGAGATATCCGAAGTGGTGACCCGGGGCATGATGGAATCCACCACCGGGTCCCGGGAAATCGTCACTTCCATGCAGCAGATTGTGAACCAGACCCAGAAGCTGACCGATATCATTCGGGAACTCAAGGATAATTTCGGGCAGTTCAGGACAGAATAGGACTTTTCCTTGCCAAGACAGGAATCGGCCCTATAATAGTGGTATGACCATTCCGGAAAGGGAGGCCCGGACAGGGCGGATGCTGATTCTGCCCGCCCTGTTCCTCATTGCCCTTCTCACCCTCTATCCTCTGCTCTACACTCTCTATCTCTCTTTCTTCGATGTCTCTCTGAACGGAAAGAGCAGTTTCACCGGTCTGGATAATATGAAGTCCCTGCTCTTCGACCGCTTGTTCTGGCGTTCCCTGGGCATAACCATGCTCTATACGGCGGGAACCACCCTGGGGACGACCCTCTTCGGGTTGGCGGTGGCCCTGCTTCTGAACAGGCCTTTCTACGGACGCCGTATTGTTC
>JAFGPQ010000130.1 GCA_016936115.1 Spirochaetales bacterium
GCCTGCCCCTGAACGCCGCCCCAGGGCTGATGTATCATCACCCGGGAGGAGGGGAGGGCCAGTCTTTTGCCGGGAGCTCCTCCGGCGAGGAGCACCGCACCCATGGAGGCGGCCTGCCCCATGCAGATAGTCTGAACATCGGGCTTGATATACCGCATGGTATCGTAAATAGCCAGACCGGCCGTAACCGATCCGCCGGGGGAATTAATGTAAAGATTAATGTCCTTGCCCGGATCCTGTGATTCCAGGAAGAGAAGCTGTGCCACTACCAGGTCGGCGGAAACGTCATTGATCTCCCCGTCGAGGAAGATGATTCTATCCTTGAGAAGACGGGAGAAAATATCATAGGCCCTTTCCCCGATACTGGTCTGTTCGACAACGGTAGGTACAAGATTGCTGTTACGAAAATCCATTCAAAACCTCATATGGTTAGTTTACAAAGTCATCAAAGTCGACTTTGTCGCCCTTGGTCACTTTGGCTTTGGCAATCAGCTGGTCAATAAGCTTGGTCCGGCTGATTTCATTCTTAAGATAATCAATCATACCGTTCTGAGTAAAGGTATTTTTTATATCTTCCAGCTTCATGTTGTACATTTCGGCCTGTTTACCCATTTCCTCATCCAGATCGGCGTCGGAAACCTCAATGGTCTCCTTATCTAGAATATAACCCAGAATGAGCTGACTTCTCAAGTTCTTTTCAGAATCTTCTCTCCAGTCGCCCATCATATCCTCTTTTGTCCGGCCCTGAGCGGTCAGAATAGGGAGAATCTGCTCTTCGGGCATGCCGAACTGGCGGATGAAATTATTCCAGTTATTCTCCAGCTCCTGTCTTATCATGGATTCGGGAATATCGAAGGAAGCCGTTTCCCTGAGCTTTTCAAGGAGTTCCTCGGTCATTTTGTTCTTTGCCAGATCGTCGGCTCTCTTCTGGAGCTGGTCCCTGGTGGCCTTTCTCAGATCTTCCAGGGTTTCGTAATCCTCGGAAACGTCCTGGGCGAATTCATCGTCCAGCTTGGGAAGAATCCTTTCCTTAACGGCGACGATCTTCACTTTGATGCGCTTTTTCTGACCGGCCAGTTCGGAAACTTCGAAATCTTCGGGATAATCCTTCTCGATAATCTTTTCCTTATCGACCTTCATACCCTTGATGTCTTCGTCAAGTTTATAGTAGTTCTGCTCCGTTCCCTGGGTGAACACGAAGTCCTCCCGGCTGGTGCCTTCGATTACTTCGTCCTTGTCGTCCACTTCGGCGTAGTTGATAGTGACAATGTTATCCTTGGCTACGGTTTTGGTCTCCTTGTCCTGGACCACGGCGTTCTGTTCCCGCAGCTTCTCCAGTTCCGCATCCTCGTGCTTCTTGAGAATCTTGACCTGGGGTTCGGTGATTTCCACGCCGTCCCATTTCTCCAGGGTGATCGCGGGGAATACGTCGTAGGTCACGGAAAAGGAAAAATCTTCCCCCGCCTTCATTTCCGGTTCCCCTTCCAGAACGGGAGAGGCGTAGCCCAGGGGCTGCTCTTCCTTCTCAAGGCTGTCGACCGCTTCCTTGAAAGCGCTGTCCACAAGCTTCCCGGATGCTTCCTGCATTATGCCTTCGCCGAACTTCTTTTCAATAACGCCGGCCGGTACCTTTCCCTTGCGGAATCCTTTGATCTGTATCTCTTTGCCGTATTTCGCCAGAAGATCCTTATAGGCCTTGGAGGTTTCCTCTCCGTTTACGGTGACAGTCAGCTTTACCGATGAGTTTTCCTGTTTCTCAACCTTTTTTTCGGCAATCATCCCAATATCCTCTCTTTCGTTTTATAGGCTCTTTCATTGGTCGTCCCCGGGGGAACGGCCGTGTAAAAAAAAAGCGACCCGCAATAAGACCGGGTCGCTGCAATTTCTCGTTTCTCTGCGAGAGAAGGGACTTGAACCCTTACGCCATAGGCACTGGTTCCTAAGACCAGCGTGTCTACCAATTCCACCACTCTCGCCGGCATGCTCCAAAAATCAAAAAGACATGGGGACCGGTATTAACCGCTCCCCATGTCTATTTGAGCCGTAAAGGGATCGAACCTTTGACCCACAGATTAAGAGTCTGTTGCTCTACCAGCTGAGCTAACGGCCCATGAATTAATATTTGATGCGGTGCACCTCGCAATACGCCCAGCAGGATTCGAACCTGCGACCTACGGATTCGAAGTCCGGCGCTCTATCCAGCTGAGCTATGGGCGCTCCCGCAAGGGTGAATGACGGGACTTGAACCCGCGACAACCAGAACCACAATCTGGCGCTCTACCAACTGAACTACATTCACCGCGCGCTGGATGATATTATTAGATATAGTTTTTTTTGTCAATAAACAGGCTGAAATATTTTGACTTTTTTTCAGGAAGGGTAAATCAGCCGGCTGTCCTCTATGCCTTCCAGCACTTCCTTAAGGAACTTTTCACTCTCATACTTCGCCATGGGCAGGTCCATGGACAGGTAGTGGCCGCACTCCGCCGGGGAGGCCCCGGGGATCTGCCCTTCATAGACAGCGATGAAGCGGAACATATCGCCTATCAGGCCCACCGCGTCCCGGGACTGGATATCTCCCGTCAGGAGAAGGTAAAAGCCGGTCTGGCATCCCATGGGGCCGAAGTAGATAACCCGGTCCTTCCACTCGGCATTGTTCCGCAGGAAGGTGGCTCCCAGATGTTCTATGGCGTGCATAGTCCCGTTGTTCATAATCGGCTCCCGGTTGGGCCTCTTTGTTCTTATGTCTAATGTGGTGACCATACTGTCGCCCACAGCATCCCTTCGGGAGACATAAACCCCTCTTCTGAGAAGATTATGGTCCACGGAAAAACTGGCAATTCTCTTCATATCCTTATCCATTTCGTATAGCTCCTTCATCTTAAGAGTATAGGACATGGGAATAGGAAAAAGAAAGGATACCAGACTGAATTGGCAAGATAAAGATTAGTATACAAAGTAAAATAGTGCGAAATTCCCAATGGAACAACGAGGAAAGTTCGTAAAATGGCAAAAAAAGCTTGGAATTGTATGCTTATTGACAGTTTCGATTATTAGTAATATAAATAGTTTCGTTCAAAATCATAGTTATAAAAGGAGAATCGATTTCCCTTGTCCCATACAAATAAAGAAAAAAAGCCCCTTCTGGATATACATCCGGTCGTCTTCTTCACGTCCGCCGCCCTTATCATCGGCTTCGTCGTTTTTTCCGTATTCTTCCATCAGACATTGGGAGATTTCTTCACCCCCCTCCTTAACGGAATATCCACCAACGCGGGATGGTTCTTTACTCTGACCGTAAATCTGATTCTGCTCTTCATCCTCTATCTTATGTTCAGCCAGTACGGCAATATCCGTCTGGGAGGAGATGAGGCGGAACCGGAGTTCAGCACCACAAGCTGGTTCGCCATGCTCTTCTCGGCTGGTATGGGGATAGGTTTGCTCTTCTACGGCGTGGCGGAGCCCATGTTCCACTTCCTCTACCCCCCTGTACCGGGACAGGACGCAGTGGAGGCGGCCCGCAAAGCGATGAGCCTGACCTTTCTGCACTGGGGACTCCATCCCTGGGCGGTTTATGCTCTCGTGGCTCTGGCCCTGGCTTTCTTCAGCTTCAACAAGGGGCAGCCCCTTTCTATCCGATCCATCTTCTATCCCCTTCTGGGAGAGAAGATCAACGGCCCCTGGGGAAACCTTATTGATATACTGGCCACGGTGGCCACCCTGTTCGGCGTGGCCACCTCCCTGGGTTTCGGGGTTCAGCAGATCAACGCGGGACTCAACTATCTCACCGGCCTGCCCCAGAACGCCTACGTCCAGTTGTTCCTCATCGCCGGTATTACGGCGATCGCCACGTTTTCCGTGGTGCGGGGACTGGATGCGGGCATCAAAAAGCTTTCAGAGATCAATATCTGGCTGGCCATGGCCCTTCTGCTCTTCGTTCTCATCGCCGGACCGACGCTTTTTATAATGAACGGCTTCATTGAGAATATGGGCGCCTATCTGCAGCATCTTCCCCAGATGGCCACCTGGAACGAAACCTTTGAGAATACGAACTGGCAGAACGGCTGGACCGTCTTCTACTGGGCCTGGTGGATCGCCTGGTCCCCCTTCGTGGGCATGTTCATCGCCCGTGTCTCCCGGGGTCGTACGATCCGGGAGTTTCTGATGGGGGTACTTGCCGTTCCCACGGTGGTCACCTTTCTGTGGATGACCGTATTCGGCAATTCAGCTCTTTATATCGAACTCTTCGGCGGGGGAGGACTGGCTCAGGCAGCCACGGATAACGTGCCCCTCTCCCTCTTTCTGCTTCTGGAGAATTTCCCCCTGACATCAGTCACTTCCATCCTGGGTGTTCTTGTGATCATCAGCTTTTTCGTGACCTCCTCCGACTCGGGATCCATGGTTATCGATATCATAACCGCCGGGGGAAATCCGGATCCCCCCATTCCCCAGCGCCTGTTCTGGGCCATCCTGGAGGGAGTGGTGGCCGCCGCTCTGCTCCTGAGCGGGGGACTGGCCGCTCTGCAGTCCGCTGTCATTACCACGGGGCTGCCCTTCGCCGCGGTGCTCCTGGTATTGTGCTTCAGCCTCAAAAAGGGGCTCAATGAGTACACCGGGGTCCAGACCTTTTCCCTCAAAGGGGGCTCGGGGAAGCTTAAGTCCCGCCGTTTTCGGATCGAGAGCGGGGATACGCCCTTGGTTAAATTCAGGAAATCCCGGAAAGGGGAGGACTTCCATGCATAGGAATATTGCTCAGAAATTTTCTGGTAGCTGCTTTCTGCTGGTTCGGAAAAGGGAGAATAACGTCCTTTTTCTGGGTACCGCCTTTATCATTCACGAAGAGGGCTATCTGCTGACCGCCTCCCATCTTCTGGAAGAGAATTACGAGGGAATCATGGCTGTCAGGCCTTCGGATCCTGATGATTTCTCCCCATTGAGTCTGGAGATGGTTCATGCCATGCCCCTGGATACGGTTAAAGTGGACCATGAGAACAATACGGCCCTGCTGCGGTTCTCGGGCAAAATGGCCATTGAAACGCCGGACCATCTTATCGGCTCCTCCGATTCGGTCATGCCGGGGAGCTCCGTCCTTGGATTCGGCTTTCCCTTCGGACACCGGGACCTGCATAACATGGCGGTTCAGAGCTGCATCATCGGCTCAAAGGTCAAGCTGAAGGAGAGAACGAACCTGTTCCTGGTCGATACGGCTATCCATGCGGGAATGGCCGGGGGCCCCCTGGTCAGCGGGGACGACGGACGGGTCGTAGGGATTCTGGTCGGCCGCTTTCTCCCCCATGACGAAGGGGGCGACTTTATCCGGGGGAACCATCCCGACTTCGAGACAAGCTTCAGCTACGCCGTATCCATCGAGTACGGGAGGGCCATGCTGGAGGAACTGGGATTCGGAATTATCTAGGCTCGCCCTGATCCGTACTGATGGTGAACCGGGGGTAGGGAATCTTCATGTCCAGTTCGTCCAGCTTGCTCAGAATCGCCTTGGCTATGGCGTTCTTCACATCGGCGTAGTTCTCTTTGAGAAACCAGACGCCGTAGGTCAGAGTGATTCCCCGCTCGGTGAAATCCTTTATGAGGAAGAAGGGATCCGGTTCATCCAGAATCAGGGGGATTTCCAGGGCCAGGGCACGCAGGGTCGCCTCCAGGGTCGTCAGATCCGTGCCGTAGGCCACGGTGAAGGCCGTATCCAGCCGACGCAGGGGAAAGCGGGTGATATTGATCACCTCGTTTGAGATGATCACCTCGTTGGGGATGCGCACCAGCATATTGTCAAAGGTCTTGATCTTCACCGCCAGAAGGTCCACATCCATCACCGAACCCACCTGACCGTTGATCTTTACGGCATCCCCCACCTCGAAGGGTTTCTCCGAGAGAAGAAAAAAACCGCTCACCATATTGCCGATGCTCTTCTGGCTCGCCACGCCCAGGGCGATACCCAGAATCCCCGCCGCTCCGAGCAGAGCCGTCACATTCACTCCCAGTTCGGACAGCACCACGAAGAGAAGAACAGTCATGCCGGAGTAGCTGATGATCTTGTTAACGATCATGCTGGATTGGCGGCTGACCCGTTTGCGGGTGATCTTTTGCACGATGGCCACGGTCAGCCTTATAAGGATCAGGCCGATGACAAAGTAGATCAATGCCCTGGTCAGGTTCTTGAAGTTATCCGAGTTGAATACCTGGGAAAGGACTTCGTTTCTGTTAATCTGGTCAAACATGGTTCTCTCTCCTCACAGGGCGGCCAGGGACTTTATGAAATAGAAACTGCGCCTCAGGCCGATGGGGTCCTTCTTGACCGCCGGTCCCGCGAAGAGACTGACATCCCGGGAATAATCGGACGCGGTCCCTATGCTGACCTGGCTCACCTGCTCCACGCCGCGGAAGCGGACCGTTACCGTATTGGTGAGAAAGTCCTTCCCCCGGCAGTAGAGGGAGTAA
>JAFGPQ010000131.1 GCA_016936115.1 Spirochaetales bacterium
GTACGTCAATGGCGGAGAGATCCTCCTCTTCGGCCTGAGCTACGGAGGGGACAGCCACACTGCCGTTGAAAGCAGGCATAATCAGGGAAACACCCAGGATGAGCACCGCGGCAGCGGCCACCGGCAGGGGCACCGATTTCTGCCAGATGGGAATAATCCGGCTTCTCCTGTGCTGATGCATGACCTGACGGTACATCTCTTTTTTCTTAAAACGGGTAAGAACCACCCTGTCCTGATCCAGAAAAGAAGCGATTCCGGAAAACTCCTCTAAGACGGAACGGCACTTTTCGCACTGTCCCACATGGGTTTCGATCTCCCCTTTCCAGGGTTCTTCCACCTCGCCGTCATACCAGGCGGATAACAATTCCTTATCGGGGCACATGGAAATCCCCCTTCCTGATCATTTTCGATAACTGTTCCCGGGCCCGGAAAACACGGACCTTAACATTGGATTCGGACAATTTCAACGATTCTCCTATTTCCTTATAACTCAAATTCTCGTATTCCTTCAGAATCAGTACTATTCTGTATTTAGAAGGGAGTCTGTTCAAAGCCAACCTGACAGCGTCACGACTCTCTTCGAGGAGGACCTTGTCCTCCCCTTCGTTTAACTGTTCCTTACGGGGCTGATTGCCCAGCTTCCAGTAGGCAGTCCTTTCCCTCTCTTTTCTTTTGTCGTAATTCAGAGAAAGATTCTTTACTACCCTTATGAGCCAGTACCGGGCCTCCTCACCTTCGGGAACGGAACCTATCCTTTCATAATAACGAAAAAAAGCTTCCTGGCAGACATCTTCACCGGCCTCTTCCGATCCGGTGATTCTCGTAGCTATCCTTAGGAGAAGAGTTACGTTCTCCTCATAGGCGCGGTCAAATATTTTCTGCCTGTTCTTATCCTCATTCATTTATAGAAACAATCCGGAACTTCTTTGGTTACACTTTTTCCCAGGTTGTTCCCTGGGGAGTATCGATAATCCGGATTCCCCGGGAGAGGAGTTCATCACGAATCTCGTCGGAGCGTGAAAAGTTCTTCTCCTTCCGGGCCTGGTTTCTCTCCTCAATGAGTGCTTCAATCCCCTCATCCAGGGGAGATGCCTCTTCACCGGCGGAGGCGGACTCCAGGAGCTGAAGTCCCAGTATAGCGTCCATGAGCTCAATAAGGGCCAGTTTCTGAGAGGCGGGGAGCTCCCTGGCCTTGAGAAGACTCCACAAATCGGCCAGACAGCGGGGCGTATTCAGATCATCGGCGATATGGGTTTCAAAACCGGACATGTATTCCCGCGCCTTTTCATTCAGTTCCCCATCGGCGGATGCTTCTCCCAGAAGGGCTTTCACCTTACGAACCAGGGATTCCCGGGCGGAGCGGGCCGCATCAAGGGATTCCCAGGAGAAAACGAGCTGGGACCGGTAATGGCCTCCCAACAGGAGATAACGATAGTCCAGGGCATCGTAGCCTTTGTCCACCAGGGACTGGATTGTCAGAAATCCCCCCTTGCTCTTGGACATTTTGCCCGTTTTCATAAGAAGGAATTCGTTATGGACCCAGTAGTTGACCCATTTGGTTCCGCTGGCCGCCTCGCTTTGAGCGATTTCATTGGTATGGTGCACGGGAATATGATCGATACCGCCGCAGTGAATGTCGAAATGCTCCCCCAGATAGCGGGAGCTCATGGCGGAACACTCTATGTGCCAGCCCGGATAGCCCCGTCCCCAGGGAGAGTCCCATATCATGGCCTGATTCTCGAATTTGCTGTTGGTGAACCAGAGGACGAAATCGGAGTAGTTTCTCTTATTAGTGTCCACACCTACCCGGGCGCCTTCCTTCAGCTCCTGCCTGTCCAGAAGGGCCATCTTCCCGTAGTCGGGAAAGCGGGAGGTATCAAAGTAGACATTACCCCCGGAGATATAGGTATAGCCCTTCTCTTCCAGGGTTTCTATCATGCCGATCATATCATCGATGTGATCGGTAGCCCGGCAGCTGACGGTGGGGCGCGAGATATTCAGCCGTTCCAGGTCGGTCCAGAAGGCCTCCTCGAAGAAACGGGCGATATCCCAGACGGACATGCCCTTCTCACGGGCGGCCTTGATCATCTTGTCTTCCCCTTCGTCACCGTCGTCGGTGAGATGGCCCACGTCGGTTATGTTCATGACATGGCGCACATCATAGCCGAAATAGGTGAAAGCCCTCTTGAGAACATCCTGTATGGTATAGGGACGCATATTGCCGATATGGGCGTAGTTGTAAACCGTGGGACCGCAGCAGTACAGACCGACCTTGCCGCTCTCTATGGGGTTGAAGATCTGGGACTCCCGTCCGTCCGAGTTGTACAAATTGATGTCCATGATTTACTCCTTAGGTCGCATAGGCGAGCAGGTCTCTCGTTGACCGGCCAGCCCAGGTTGTAATGCTGTATTCCAGAAAGGTATAAAAATTACGGAGAAATGGCAAGCTATTCCCCCTGCGGGTTATCAATAGCGGTAGATAAGGCGCACGTAATAGTTATCGTCCGAAGGATTTCGTCTCAGATCCGCATCCGGCGGATCTCCCAGGGTTATGTCCGCCCCTGTCTCAAAGGCCCAGTAATCGCTTATACTGAAGGCGGCCCGGGGAGCAAGATACACCTGGGGGGAGAAGAAGTATCCCACATTCAACTGGGTTTTCAGGGTTTCCCTCAGAAAAGCCCTTTCAAAGTGACCCACAACAAAGGCTATCTGTTCAAGGGGCTGGGTATGGTAAACATGAAAAACCCCATTCAGATACTCCGTTGCATCGGCATCGGACCCCGCCGCAACCTTGTCGTAATTCAGGAAATAGGAGTAGACAATGCTTGTCTGACTGAGAATGCTGCCGGGAAGGTTTGCCAGAATCTGAGTATTGACAGTAACGTCGGAATTCTGAGACCCCAGTTCGGTACCGTCCAGATTATCGGTCAGATTGAAGGCGAAATCCTGGGACAGGGTTGTGTTCCATAGCCCTGTGGAATAGGCGATGCCGAAGGTTTGCTTTCGGTTGTATTCGGTGGTAATGTCCACGGACGTTGAAGAGCTGACCGTGGGCACGACAAAATCGGGAGTGTTTTCCACGTAATTGCCGTAGATGAACTGCCAGTCCAATTTCTCACCGTATCGGCTGTAGCTGACAAAAAGATTATGGAGCTTATCCGTGATATAGGGATTGTCGGACCATATTACCGTATCTTTCGTATCGGGCAGATAAACGGAATCGCTCCGTTCCCTGTCCGGCCGGGTAACGGGCACGTAGGCCAGTTCCAGTGTATCATTGAAAGTAGGATAAAACTTCACCTGAAACATCGGGTCCGGCCGGCGGGCCTCATAGGCCTCATCAAGACTCAGGGGAGCCCGGTTCGCACTGCCCGCCATATTCAGGGGACCGTAAACATCGGCAAAACCGTAAGTGAGGACTCTCTGTCCCAGATAGAAATCAAAATTCCCGGCGGGGAGAAAAAGATAGGCTTCATCCAGTATGTCCCAGGGATCTATCCGGGCGGTTTCATCCATCAGGTCAGTCCAGAGCTTAGCCGAAAAGACCCATTCCAGGCCGCTGTCTTCATCGTATCCCGAAAAATAGGGACGCATGTAGACCCTGGATTTAAGATTCTCATATCCCCGGTACGGTTCTATTCCCCCGAAGTAATCATAGAAGCCGGTGAACCGGAACTCTTCCGCTCCGGCCAGATTTGCCGTAAGAAGAAGAATCAGCCCTATAAGCTTTCCCTTGATTTTCATCGTCATCTCCCCCCTACTGCTGCTCCAGATATCTCGTGGTGAACATTCTGTCGGGAATATCCTCTGTCCGGGCGTCCTTCACTTCGATTATCGATTTGTGTCCCGACTGCACGTTGGTCATGGAGATAGTGGTGGGATATATGGCATTTCCGAACTGGATGAAGGTTTCCGCCAGATAAACCTTGAGAAGTTCATCGTTGAAATCGTAGTACTCCCTCTTATAGATCATGTAATTGTCCTTACGGTGATAGCTGATGGTGAAGGAGTATCCGATATCCTGACGGATTTTTTCGGTCTTTCCCCAGGCCTTCAGGGCGTAGCAGTCAATACCGTCAATAACCGCATCATCCAGGATTTCATAATCCATATTCCTCACATCCCGGTTTATCAGGTCCTGATAGGTGAAATCGGTTCCCATGAAGTAACCGCCCCCGGAGTTTTCCAGGGCGATCCTCTTAATCCGCCGGACAGCGGGAAGATAGATCCACATATTGTTGTCCCGATCGTCGAAATAGGAGTGAAGCAAAAGGCCCATTCCCCGAACGTTCGCGGGAAAATCGAAGAGAAAAAGGCGGTTGTTCTGGGTCTCACCCACCAGTTTCTGAAAGACCCGGGCCTTGATTTCCCGTTCGTCACCGTTTTTAGAGATAAGGGTGACATGGAACTCCCCCTGGACCGAGGGAATGAACAGAGTCTCGGTGAACCGGGCCAGGAGCTGGTCCACGGATATGGCGCTGAGAGGCATGATCACGATGAGTGAAAGCAGAAGGAAGCTAGATTTTTTCATTGAAAGATTTCTCCTTTTTTAAGCGATGCGGTAATATGATGAGAGGTATCAGATAGAGGCTGAAAAAGAATGACAGAATAAGGGAGATCATGAGTAGAAACCCCAGATTCCTCGCCCCTTTGAAGGAGGAGAAGAAGAGGACGGAGAAGGAGAGCAGGGAGGTCAGAAAACTGAGAAAGATGGGAACTCCGCTATAGCCTATGATAGAGGCAAACCCCTTCTCCAGGCTCTCCACCCTACCCATTTTATCCAGAGCGACCAGAGTATGGATGCTGTAGTCGATAACAAGGCCGGTGATAATAGCCACAAAGATAATCGAAAAAGTGTCGATGCTCAGTCCCGCCGTTCCGATGATCCCGAAGGATATAATCATGCTGATAGCCCCGGGAATAAGACTTATCATGGCCAGAGAGAGTTTTTTATAGAAAAACAGCACGGTGAGGAAGATAAGCAGACTGCCCCCGATGAAGGAGAGGACCCAGTTCTTTCGCAGATTGGACTGCTCCTCCTCCAGCTGTTTGACCATTCCGTTCACGGTCAGGATCCATCCTTCGGGAAGAGAGCTCTCTATCCGCTCCATATTATCGAAGAAGCTGTTCAGGTCCCGGGAGGATTTATAATAGATCATGCCCTTAATGGAGAAATACCGATAGGAATTATCCAGTAATGATTCATACTCCAGGGGGTCAACACTGGATGAGTAGTAGAGGAGATACTGTTCGATCAGGGCGGGGAAAAAATCATCAAACTCCCCGGTTGTCAGGAAGGATTCCTCATCTCCCATGAAGTAGAAATTCATCCTCTTGAGAACCGTAAGCAGGGAAAAGGCGTAGCCCACGTTCCCCTCGGCCAGCTCCCGATGTATCCGGTCAACGGTAAGGATGGTGTCCTTTGTAAGGAGGCTGCTCCCCTCACCCGTATCCACTTCAATGAAAAAGGGCATGGTGCCGTAGAATTCCCGGTTAATCTTGGCATCCGCCTTTTTTATCGTGGTGGACGGGGGCAGCTGCTCTATGGGATAGGGTTCGATGGTAAGATGAAACAGCTGGATTCCCCCCCAGACGAGGGCGAGCAGAATCAGAAGAAAAAGGATGATCCTGTGCCGGGCGAGGGTGGCGAAAAGACGTATCTGGAAGCTTTGGAACCGGGGAAGGAGCTTCCTTTCATAAACCGGATAGGAACTGCTGTCCAGCCAGAAAAAAACCCCCAGCCAGGTCATAACAACGGCCAGGCTGATGATAAGGGAGAGCTGCAGATGTCCCGAACCGTTTATCAGGCTCAGGGAGAGAAAACCGGTAAGGGTAGAAAGAGCCGTCAGGGAAAGGGGGAAAAAAAGCACCTTTCTGACCCCGGGAAATCCCTCGTACCGGGGGGAGAAAAAGTGATGGTAGAAGTAATGAATCAGATAATCGCTCAGGAGGCCCAGACTGAATACGGGAATAAGCAGAATCAGAGGAGAATCGGAGAAGCCCAGAAAATGGATGAGTCCGTAGGAGAAAAGAACCGCCATGAGTATAAGAAAAAGGGATACCAGGACGGATCGGAGATTCCTGAAAAAGGAGAATACCGCCGTTACCATTATCAGAAGCAGGGGAAAGAAGAGGACGATATCCCCGGTAAGAAGAGATTCCGTCTCCGCGATGATAGGGCCCCGTCCGGTATACTCGAAGGGAAGCCTGTCGTGCCACTCCTTCTGTATCTGCTTTAAGGCAAGGTTGATCTGCCGGGATGGCGTTTTATTTCCGAAATAGAGATAGAAAAGCAGGGTGTCCTGATTTCCATTAATATAGGGTGAAAGCTCGGGAAAAGAGGGAAGCTCCCGGGAAAGGTTCTGCAGATAGGTCGGGGTGATTTCTTCCGGTTCACCGGGAACAGCCCGCCGCACAATGATATCGTCATTCACGGAAATCACCTGGGAGGCGTTCAGAATCGATTCGACCCGGGAAAGCCCCTCCAAAGCGATGAATCCGTTCTGAAGCTCTAAAAGGAGCCTCACATCGTCCGGATTCGTAAAGGAGAGCCCCGCCTGTTTCAGGTCCAGGACCGCGATAACCACGTTCCTCTGGGGAACAAGGAGTTCCCCCTCCTGTTCCGCATAGGTATCAACCGTATCCCGGCTGCTGCTGTCATAGAAAGGCGACCAGGTGAAAAAAATCACAATAAGCAGGAGGACTATGCCAAGAATCAGGTGCTGTCTCTTCATACTAGCAGTATACAGATTTTTTCAAAAAAAACTACCCGATATAGTTATGCCGATGCCGATCTGCCGAGTGCGTTCAGGATAGTGCTTTTCAGCTCCTCCGTATCCCACGGTTTCATGAGACATGCGAAGAGATGGTCGGTCCCGGGAATTTCCTGTATGGAAGTGTGTCCGGATAGAATGATAACGGGGATGTCGGGCCGGGTTATATGGATCTTCGCGGCCAGTTCATGCCCCTGCATACCGGGCATCTTCTCATCTGATACGACGAGCAGAATCCTGGTGTCCCGGCTGAGGATATCCTCGCCCTCTTCGGGGGAGGAAGCCGTAAGAAGATCAAATCCGTTATCCCTTGCGAACAGGCGCAGACTTCTCCTGAGAGAGTTGAGTATATTGATTTCATCGTCTATGAACAGTATAGCCACTTCGTCACTCATCTGACGCATCACTCCTGTCCAGAGGCAAAGAGATGGTAAAGACCGTTCCTTTACCCGGGGTGCTTTTCACTTTGATATTACCGCCGTGCTTATTGATGATCCCCAGGGATATGGACAGGCCCAGACCGTTTCCCTTTCCCACTTCCTTGGTGGTGAAAAAGGGATCGAATATCCGCTCCCTGACCTCTTCCGGTATGCCGATCCCGTCATCGGCGACGGTTATAATGATCCACTCGCCCCTTTTTCTTGTTCTGATCTCAATGGTACCCTTCTCCTCGATAGCATGGGACGCGTTGATGAAGAGATTCACGAAAACCTGAATCAATTCATCCTGAATGCAGGAAAGGGGGGGAAGAGGAGGAAAATCCTTCACAATCTCACATTTATACTTCAGCTCGTTCCAGCTCAGACGCAGGGATGTCTCCAGAACATCATTAATATTGGCGTCGCTGAATAGGGTGTTCTCCTGACGGGCATAACTGCGCAGGCCGTTAATGATCTTTCGGATCCTGTTCGTACCGTCCAGAGATTCGTCAAGAATCATTTTAATCTCCCCCAGTGAGGCATCCAGGTCCAGATCGTTAACGGTCTTCCGGAATTTCTCCCGGCTCTCCTTAAGCCCGGCCAGGGCTTCTTCCTCGGACAGGTTCAGCCAAGCTTCAAAATTGATCAGTATTTCCTCGATCTCGGGGTAGTACCCCTTCAGAGCTTCCAGATTGGCCTGTACGAATCCGGTCGGGTTGTTTATTTCATGGGCGACTCCGGCGGATAGCTGCCCCAGGGAGGCCATCTTCTCCTGTATGGCCATGGTTTCCTGAGCCTGCTTGAGTTTCTTCAGGGACGCTTCCATCTCCAGTGTCTGGTCATGTACCTTGATCTCCTGGGAATCGGAATACTTTTTCAGGGCTTTCCAATTACTGTTCACCTCCCTGAGCTGTTCCATCAGGCCGTTGATCAGCTGAGTGAGATCCCCGGGATAGGAATCGCTCAGTGGATCGGGGAAAACACCCTTTTTCACGTCCTCCAGAGTCCCATGCAGGGATTTGATCGGTTTGAGTATGTAGTGATTTATGTAGTAAAGGGAAAGAAGGGAGAGGGACAGGGCTAAAAAGATGATGGTGAAAACCAGGGAAAGGAGGAAGGGGCGGAGAATATAGCGGATGTATCCCAGGTTGACTTTAATAAGAAGAACTCCCTGGATTTCATTTCCCTGATGGAGAAAAGCATGATTCCCCCGAACGGGCACGCCGTAGTAATAGAAGCCTTCCTCCCGGTCGATCAGGCTCGAAGAGAGACGGTTTTCATCAATAATATCCTGTACGGGAGCCAGCGCGCACTGTCTTCCTATGGAAGAGGGGCGGCTGCTGATCCGGATTTTGCCATTTCCATCGGTGACCAGAAGCTCGTCAATGGATGGCAGCTGGGCTATTTCGCCGAGAAGCTTCTGTACCGACTCGAGATCATCCTCATCGAGCAGCGGAGAGATAGCCCAGTCGATGGAGTTCATCAATTGGTTGCGCAGGAACTCGGTTTCCTGATCGGTCAGGATTCTCACCTGCCTTTTTGATATGAAGAGTACCGTTGATACGGAAATGAGGAGAATAAGAATAAGGATGATAAAGAGCCCATTGGGGAGATTAGAAGGACGTTTCTTCATATTCCGACGACCTCTCCCCTGGCCCTAATGAGAGAAAGGGGCGTTATTTTTACCTTCATACCCCTATTTTAGGCGATGGGACGGTTGATTTCCAATGTAAAATTAACGAAAACGCAGGCTGGGGAAAATTCCGCTCTCCCATGGGGTATGGCGAAAAAGGAAATACTATACAAAACTTTGAATGACAGATATCTTCCGGAGATCCTTCCCCGGGAAAAAATGAAATCCCGGGGGGCCGGGAGCCTGAGCGACAGGGAGCTGATATCTCTTCTTCTCGGAACGGGGGGCGGCGGAAAAAATGTGATGACCCTTTCAGGCGAGCTGATCCGCCTGCTGGAAAAAAGGGATTATCACATCAACCGGGAAGAGCTTTTTCAGATCAAGGGTATCGGCGAAGCCAAGGGGAGCCAGATTCTGGCAGTACTGGAATTCGCCCGACGGCTGACCGGAGGTTCGGGCATCAGAATTGATAGTCCCGAGACGGTGCAGAAAATCCTTTTCAACTACATTGACAGGAGTTCGGAGTATTTCTTTGCCCTGAATCTGAACGGAGCCCATGAACTCACGGGACGACATATTGTTTCCACGGGCAATCTGAATCGGGTGTACATACAGCCCAAGGATGTGTTTCTGGAAGCGGTGCGGGAGAATTCGGCGGCCCTGATAGTTGCCCATAACCACCCCAGCGGTTCCCTGGAGCCGAGCCGGGAGGATCTGGATATAACCGAAAGGCTGATGGAACTCTCCCGGCTGCTTAACATCCCCCTTCTGGACCATATCATATTCAGTCGCAAAGGATATTACAGCTTTCTGGAAGAAGGGCGTCTTCACCGGTGATTCTCAGGTATCCGTAAAAAAAGGTATATTGATCCTTGCTAAGTGCCCCGGGGGGTATTATAATTTTCTTCTATGAAAGGAAGAGAGTTGGATGCTCTTGTGGTCGTTCTGGCCGGAGGGGAGGGACAGCGGCTGAAACCCCTGACCGAAACCCGTGTGAAGCCTGCCGTTCTTATAGGGGGAAAATACCGTCTCATCGATATCCCCCTGAGCAATGCCTATAATTCCCGGTTCCGTAAGATTCTCATACTGGCCCAGGGACGGGACCGGTCTCTTCACAAGCATCTCAAAAACATCTGGTTCACCGACGAGAAATCGGACAGCTTCATAAACCTTATCTCGCCCCAGACCCCCGGCCTCAGCTACCGCGGCGACGCCGATGCGGTCCGGCAGGCTATGGATGATATTCTCTACAACGACCCCGACTACGTTCTGATAGTACCGGGTGACCATCTTCTGAAAATGCAGTATTACGATTTCCTCAAATTCCTGACCGACAGGAGGGGGGATGTCCTGATAAGCGTAATGCCCCAGCCTCTGGAGAGAGCCGCCGATTTCGGTTCCCTTCAGGTCGGTGAAGACTCCCGGGTCACCGCCTTTCGCGAAAAGGACGGGAATGCCCCCTGGCGAATTATGGGGGAGGACCGTTTTTACGCGTCCATGGGAATTTATGCCTTTAGAAAGAATATTCTCGTTGAAGCTCTTAAGCATCAGGGAGATCTCTTTGGCAAGGACCTTATCCCTCAGCTGCTTAAGGAATTTAAGGTTCTTGCCTATGATTACTGCCATCATAACCGAATCCCAGGGCTTATTCTGGAAGAGAAGGAGGGCCGCGTGACCGAGATACGGGAGGATTCCAGCCGGGAAAGCTGCTACTGGAGGGATGTGGGAACCATTGGCGAGTATTTCGCTGCCAATATGGACCTGGTCTCCCTGTCGCCCCGGTTCAATCTCTTCAATCGGGAGTGGCCCTTCTATTCCATGCACGCGCCCCTGGGACCGACCAGGGTTATCAATCCCCCCGATTCGGGGCCCCTGGAGAGCGCCATCCTCTGCGAAGGTTCCTATCTGGACGATGTGGAAGGCAGGGAACTGGTCATATCCTCATCGGTGCACATTTCACGATCAAAGCTGGAACAGGTAATCTGTTTTGATTACGCCCGCCTGACCGACTGCCGGATAAGAAAAACCATTATTGACAAAAACGTGATAATTCGGGGAATGACAGTCGGTTACGATGAAGATGCGGACAGGGCCCATGGCATCTACGTGGATCCCGTCTCGAAAGTCCGGGTTGTCAGGAAAAACTATCAGAATGGCTAGTGTGCCGACCCGTTAATAACCCGCTTATACTATTATAATTTTCCATGCCATGATATAGTCTCTTTGAGGAGACATCATGGCAAGGGAAATATCAACACCGATAAATCTATCAGAAATAGAAAAAGAAGAACTGTAAAATTATGCCAACTCAAGAACATTGTCTCATTCATTAGTCATGAGAGCAAAGATTATTCTTATGGCGAATAAGGATGTCAAGCGCAAAGAGATTGCAGAAATATTTCAATAACTCACGATATAATAAGAAAATGGTGTAAAAGATATACAGATTCTGGTATAGATGGTCTTTTTGATGAAATACGGCAAGGAAAGCCTCGTTCTATTTCAGATGAATCTGCTGCAGAACTGATTAAGAAAACATTAGAAACGGTACCAAAAGGCTCTACCCATTGGAGTTTTGGCACTATGGCAGAAGAAACCGGAATTTCTAAATCGACAGTCCAACGAATCTGGAGTGCCTAAGGCCTTCAACCTCACAGGCAGTCACATTTCAAGCTCTCAACGAATCCCTTTTTCGTAGAAAAGGTCCACGATATTGTTGGCTTATACCTTAATCCTCCAGAAAACGCTCTTGTTTTATGCGTAGTTGAAAAGAGTCAGTGCCAAGCTCTGGAACGAACCCAGCCGATGTTACCAATGGGATTGGGGTATGTAGAGGGGGTGACTCATGATTACATTCGTCATGGCACAACAACACTCTTTGCCGCCTTGGATATTGCTAATGGATCAGTTATTACTAAATGTCAGGAACGACATAAGCATGAGGAATTCTTTTCCTTCCTTAGACTTATCAAAAAGGAAGTACCGGAGAATATGGAGATCCATGTTATTCTTGATAATTATGGTCCCCATAAACACCCCAAGGTTAAAGGATGGCTCGCACGAAATGAACGTTTCCATTTTCATTTCACTCCTACCTACTCCTCATGGATAAATCAGGTAGAACGATGGTTTGGAATCATCACAGAGAAAGCAATAAGGCGAGGCTCCTTTTCAAGCGTTAAGGAGTTACGACAGAAGATCGATGTATTCGTTGAATCATGGAATGAATAAGCAGCATCTTTTAAGTGGACGGCTACTGCTGACTCTATTATGAAGAAAGTTGAAAGATTATGCCAACGAATTAACGGGTCAGCACACTAGGATCTTTACCGGAAGTTATCCACGATCCGTTCCAGCTTCGGATCAATAACATCAACAACAAGATACTTCGCTTCCCGCAGAAGCTCCCTTCCCTCTTTGTAAACAAGCAGGGCGGGCACCATGAAAAGGGAGAGCTGTCCCCCGATCATAGGGTCGTCGGTCATGTCCACATGGTAGGCTTCCAGTTCGGGATAGGCCTCGGCCATCTCCAGGATATTCGGCATGATCTGTTTGCAGATACTGCAACTGGGATGGGTAAAGTAAAGAAAGAGCAGGGACTTGTTCCTTCTCATGAGCTCTTCCAGCCGCTTATATGTATTTATTTTCTCTTTGAAAGCCATAATATTAAGAATATAATATATATAAATAGAAGAAA
>JAFGPQ010000132.1 GCA_016936115.1 Spirochaetales bacterium
AGCCAGGCCAGTCCCAGGAGATCCAGGTGGTTCCCCGGCTCATCCAGGATCAGCAGCTCCGGTCGGGACAGCAGGGCCCGGGCGAAGAACACCATGCTCCGCTCTCCCCCGGAGAGGGTGCCCATCTTCTGATCCGGCGGATTATCCAGGCCCAGCCTCTGAATAAGGTTGATCCCCCTCTCCTGGGCATCGTAACCTCCCGCCGCCTCGAATTCTTCACACAGGGCGGGGTACTCCTTCAGAGCCTCCTCCATAATAAGGGGGTCCGATGAGGCCATGGCCGTTTCGCAGCGGGTCATTCTCTCTCTGACCGGAGCCAGCCCGGAGAGGAGAAAATCTTCGATCGATTCCTCCCGGTCGTAATCGGGCTGCTGGGGAACATAGCCCGTGCGCAGATTCTTCTTCAGTGCAAGGGAACCCCTGTCCGGTTCTATTTCCCCCAGAATCATCCTGATAAGAGTAGTTTTTCCTACCCCGTTCGGGCCGATCAGTCCGTATTTTTCCCCTTCCAGCAGACGAAAATCCCCTTCTGTAAGAATATCCTTGGTGCCGTTGTTCAGGCTGACTTTGACCGCTTTTACCAGTTCCATGGGATTACCTTACCCCCGGGGTTCCTCTTTGTCCAGTGTGAGTTCTTTTGTAAGAAAAATACCCCACCAATGAAATTTCGTTGCTAAATGATATATCCGGTTATACAATTGGAGCGGGAATTTTAACAAAAATGTAAAATCAGGGGGAAATTCGTCAATGACAATCAGAGCCAAACTCTCATTTCTGACAGTACTTGTGCTGTTATCGGTCTTCACTATCGGATCAGCCTTTCTCATCACCATCCAGCGGCTGGATGAGATCGGCAGGGAGCAGAAGTCACTGCTCAACCTATCCCTTTCTTTAAATTATTACGCCACGGTGGTCAATTCTCTGGACAGCAACCAGATCGACGGGGTCTATGCCCGCTTCGAGGAGGCCCGGGATAAGCTGGGGGAAGCCTTCGGGCAGGTTGAGAAGATCCGCCGGATCACTTCCACGGATGATTCCCTGAAGAAATCCGTGCAGACTATCCTGAATTTACGGACCTCCGTTGAGGAGACGGAACAGGAGATAGAGCGCACCTTCGGTATTGTCAGGGAGGATGTGAAAACTTACTTCTACGAAACTCAATCTACGCAGATTCTGCTTTTCTATACCAATGATTACGCTCGGAACAAATACGACTTCACCCAGGTCTACACCCATCTGGACGATTTTTTTACCGCCGTTCTGGGAACAAACGGGACCATGGAATCGATCAACCGGACCGTGGAGGAGCAGGGCGAGCTCATAGACAGGCGCATCCAGAAGCAGACTGAAACGGCGGTTCTCATCTTCATCATCGCTACCGTTCTGCTTCTGATTGTCATTTTTTTCTATACGGGAATCATCGCCGGGTCCATCCATAGGAGGGTTCTTTTTGTGGACCGCTCCCTGCGTCCCCTGGGGGAAGGGGATCTGACCGAGATGATTGTGGACGGGAAGAAGGATGAGATTTCCGCCATATCCCGTTCCATCAACGGTATCATGATTAACCTGAGCGGGCTGATCCGTCATACCAAGGATCAGGTGAATCAGCTGCGCCTTTCCGGCTCGGAACTCTCCTCTTTCATGGAGCAGGCGTCGGCGTCCCTGACCAAGATTAACGATTCGGTCACCCGGAGCGGTAATCATCTGAACGAGCAGACCGAAGCGGTGGGCAAAACGTCCCGGTCCGGAGAGCTCCTACGGGAAAACAGCCGGCTACTGGAACAGGCCTTTCAGCGACAGACCGGGGTCATTGAGGAGTCCTCCTCCGCCGTGGAGGAGCTTATTGCCAATATCACGACCCTGACGGGAACTGCAGATAAGGTCGGTGCCGCTGCGGATGATTTGCTGCTGTTCTCTGAGACGGGAAAGGGGAAGATGGATAACGTGGCCGAATCGGTGGTCAACATCAACGAATCCTCGGAGAATCTGATCAATGCCTCCTCTCTCATCACCAATATCGCCGCCCGGACCAATCTGCTGGCCATGAACGCTTCCATCGAGGCGGCCCATGCGGGTGAGGCGGGCCGGGGATTCGCCGTAGTAGCCGGAGAGATAAGGAGCCTGGCCAACCGCTCCTCGGAACAGGCGGAGAGGGTGACTCGGGATCTGAAAAATACCCGGGACGCCCTGGTCAGGATATCCGATCTCACCGGTGACACGCAGCAGGTCTTTCATAGCATGATTGAAAAATTCCGCAACGTTCAGAATCTCATCGTGGGGCTTAAATCGGCCATCGGGGAGCAGAATTCGGGGAATTCGGAACTGCTTGCCGGAATCGGGGAGCTCCGGACCATAGGGGCGGATGTGAAGGAGGCCGTGGAACGGTCCGCCGAGGCGAGCGGCCTGATAACCGAGGCTATTGAGCTGCTGGAGGAGACGAATTCCCTTGTCATCACAAACAACGTAGAGATTATCCGGGATACGGAAGATATGGGTCGTTCCGTGGGAACGATAAACGATATGGCCGGGAGGAATCTGGTTCTGATTAATGCTCTTGAGAAGGAAACGGCCCGGTTCCGCATCACAGAGGACAGGGATCGGGCCGATATTCCGGTTTAAATAAAGCGGAAAGTTTTACTTAATGGTATTGGCGGACATTTTCTCCACCAGCTCCATGGCCTGATTGATTCCCATCATGGAAACCAGGTCTATTCCGGAAGAGCCGTTTGCCCCCCCGCCGGTCACTACCACGTCTGGGAAATCCGCCTGGGCGAGTCCCTGGGCGATATTCTTTGAGATGGCATCGGCTATCTTCAGATCGAATTCCGCTTTCTGCTGGGGGGTCAGACCGGCCTGGACTTTGAGTCTGTTCGCTTCCGCTTCGGCCCTTTCCTTGATAAGCTGAGCTTCGGCCTTTTCGGCTTCCGCATCGCGGTTGAGTTTGGCAACGGATAGCTCCTCCTCTGCCTTAAGCTCGGCGACCCGCTTGTTTTTCTCGGCCTGGGTAACCTCGGTCGCTTTGATTACTTCCTGTTCCGCCCGGGCTCTGGCTATGGCTGCCTTACCCTCTTCTTCTGCGGTAATAGCGTCCTGTTTCGCCTTCTCCGCCTGGGTCTGAGCCAGGACGCGCAGCATATCCGCTTCCTTCTTCTGCTGGATAATCTGCAGGGTTTTGTCGTCCGGGTCCACATCGGTCAGGTTGAAGTAGTTCAGGTTCAGATCGTACTGCCGGATAAAACCCTGGTCTTCGATGATGGGCTGCCCCGTCTCATCCCGGGAGATGATGGTGCGTTTCTCCTTCACGAGAATGGGGTCTCCGTCCTCGTCTACCTCTCCCGTATCGACAAGCTCTTCCGAAGGCTCTGTGGTGAATTTTCCGTTTCTGAGCTGGGAATCGATGGCGTTCTCGAGCTGGGTCCTCTTGGAGGCATAGGCTTCTTCCGCCTTGAAGAGGGTTCCCGAACGTTTCAGAACAGCCTCTACATAACGGCGTACGTTCGCCTGAAAATTGGGGGCCGACTTGAAGTCCTTGTGAATCTTCAGCCTTAAATCCTCATTATCCGGGACGGTGACCTTTGTCACCGAGGACAGATCGGCGTAGGAGCCGTCGTTGAAGATAACCTTTACCGCCTGGGTATCCGCTCCTGATCCTCCGTCCTGATCCGATTTGGACAGGAAAATTTCAAAGGATATGGGGTAGGACCAGGTTTTCGCCATAAGGGCCCAGTAGAAAACCGGTTTAGATATGATATCCACCTTACCCGTGGCGCCCTGCCGGACAACATAAAAACCTTCCGTATTCCGCTCGAAGGCGCTGAATACCAGGGCCAGTACCAGGATGATACCCACAATCCCCACACCCGTTTTAAACAGGGAACCGATACTGACATTTTTCTTCTTCTTTTCTTCACTGCTCACTCGTCCTCTCCTAATGATTCGATCTTTTTCTGCGCCTCTTCCATGGCTTCCATTTCTCTTCCCGTAATGCCCGCTGCCGCGTCCACAGCAGCGTCAATTTCGTTCTGCCTCTGCTCTACGGCATCATGAACTTTTTCGGTTGTCACCTCTTTCCTGATCCACCTTACTATCCGTTCTATGAGGAACAGGGCGGCCAGAAACAGCAGGAGTCGCAAAATCAACATGATCAATTCTCCCTTTTTGTAATTTCTTGGATTTTCCCTGTTATCTTAGCGCATTCTTTTCCGGGAAAAAATGTTAATGAGAAAAAAACACCCGAAAGGGTGATCATTTTTCACCGGAATCCCCCGGTTTCGCGAGGAATAGGCTGGATGCTGGAAGTCCCTCTCCGGTCCATTTGCTCTTCTTTCTTGTTGCGACAAAGGCGAGGTGGGGTTATAATAGGCGAACGTGAACGGACACGCACTGAGAAAATGCCTGCACATACTAAGCCTCCTCCTCATGACTGGGCTACTCTTTTCCTGCCGGGGAAAGGGGACTCTGGAGGATTCCTCCCGGGAAGGGCTGATCCTGGGATTCTCCCAGATCGGAGCGGAGAGCGCCTGGCGCAAATGCAATACCAGCTCCGTCAAGGAAGCCGCCGAAGAGGCCGGGGTCCAGCTTCTCTTCGAAAACGCCGAACAGAAGCAGGAGAACCAGATCAAGGCCCTGCGCTCCTTCATCGTCTATCAGGTGGATGTGATCGCCTTCGTTCCCATCGTGGCCGACGGCTGGGACAACGTGCTCAAGGAAGCGAAGGATGCGGGCATCCCCGTCCTGATCACGGACCGGAAGATCAATACCGCCGACCCCTCCCTTTACGCCGGATTCATCGGCACGGACAGCAAACAGGAGGGCCGGGAGGGGGCCCGGTTTCTACTGAAGAAATTCGCCGGTACCGAGAAGGTGCGCATTGTGGAGATTCAGGGGACCGAAGGGTCCTCCGTGGCCATCGGCCGATCGGAAGGGTTCCGCGAAGAACTGGAGGGTCACGATGAATTCGAGATCATACACAGCGTATCAGGAGATTTTCTGCGATCCCGGGGATACGAGCTCATGCGGGATATTCTCAAGCGCCATGACCATATCGATGTGATCTACTCCCACAACGATGGTATGACTCTGGGAGTTCTGGACGCTCTGAGGGAGACGAATCTGATCCCCGGGAAGGACATTGTCATCGTCACCATCGACGCGGAACAGGCCGCCATCGACGCTTTGATACGGGGCGAGGTGAACTGCGTGATCGAGTGCAATCCCAAGATGGGCCCCGCCATTATCGATCTGGCGGAAAAACTCTCCCGGGGCGAATCCATCCCCCCTCTGCAGCACGTCCGCGAGACGGTTTTTACGGAATATGACGATCTGAGCAGTATTGAGCCGAGGGGTTACTGATGAGACAGCGGATCCAGCCCCTGCTCAATTTCTTTCAGAAGAGACTGTTTTCAACCAGCCTGCGGCAGACCCTGAAATTCTCCTACTTCATCATCATCTGCCTCATGATGATTCCCCCCACAATAAGCCTGGCATCCTCCTGGTTCCAGACGGTCCGATACGACAGGATGATTACCAACGTGAGCCGGACGAACCGGCTTAACCAGATCATCAAAAGCGATATTTCCAACGAGATCTGGGATATCGTGGCGGGAAACAAAAACTTTGATGAGGGGACCCAGTATGAAATCATCGATGATATCAACGGGCGGCTCGAGGAGATCTTCGAGAGTACCGAAGTCCGGGAGAACCGGCGTCTGCTCGAAGTGGCGGGCCGGGCCATGGACACCCTGACCGGCTATGTGGACATGCTGGGCACCCAGATCGAGAATAACTTTCTGGTCACCCGCAATGAGGAGATCCTCGACGAGATTCGGGGCGTGGCCGATCTGATATCCGATCTTCTGCAGGACTTCATTGTTCTGGAGATCGAGTCCGCCGCCGCCACGAACGAGCAAATAAAAAGGGTAGCCCTCTTTCTGACTCTGCTGCAAATCATCATTCTGCTCATCGTGCTCATCTTCGCCCTCCAGACCCAGCGCACCGTGGTCCAGAGCATCAACGGTCCCATCAGCGAGCTGGTGACCCTTTCCCATGAGATCGCCGCGGGAAATCTGGAGGCCCGGGCGGAACGGCCCCACGTGAGGGAGCTGGATAATCTGACGGACAACCTGAACATCATGGCCGCCAAGATCAGGGAGCTGATTGACGAGAACATACGGGAGCAGAAGAATCTGCAGAAATCGGAAATGAAGGCTCTCCAGGCGCAGATAACCCCCCATTTCCTGTACAATACCCTGGATACCATTGTCTGGCTGGCCGAGGGGAAGCAGTACGATCAGGTGATCTCGGTCACCCGCAATTTCTCCAGCTTTTTCCGCACCGCCCTGAACCGGGGAAAGGACTGGATCTGCGTGGCCGAGGAGCTGGAGCACGTGCGCAACTACCTGAGTATCCAGAAGGTGCGCTACCGTGATATTCTGGACTTCACCCTGGATTTCGATCCGGCCATGACCGAAAGGATCATGCTCAAGCTCCTTCTGCAGCCCCTGGTGGAGAACGCCCTGTACCACGGAATTAAAAACAAGCGGGGGCGGGGCATGATCAAGGTCACCGGATGGACCGAGGGGGGGCGGCTCTGTTTCCGGGTGGAGGACAACGGCATCGGCATGACCCCGGAGAGGCTGGCCGATGTGAAGAGGCAGATGGAAGAGGATCACGATCGGAGCCATTCCGGAGATATCTACGGTCTTTACAATGTGAATAAGAGGTTGTCCCTCTACTATAACGGACAGACCGAATTGACCATAGAGAGCACCTATCGGGAGGGCACCACGGTGAGCTTCCGGGTGCCGGAGACGGAATATGTATAGTGTTTTTGTTGTAGAAGACGAGATCGTGACCAGAGAGGGAATCCGCAACAGCATTCCCTGGGACAATACCCGCTTCTCCCTGGTGGGAGAGGCCCCGGACGGGGAGATGGCCCTCCACGCTATCCGGGAAATGAAGCCGGATATTCTCATCACCGATATACGCATGCCCTTTATGGATGGGCTGACCCTCGCCCGCATTGTCAAAGAGGATATGCCCTGGGTCAAGATCATCATCCTCTCGGGGCATGACGAGTTCCAGTACGCCCGTCAGGCTATCACCATTGGGGTAGAGGAGTATCTGCTCAAGCCCATCTCTTCCGGGGATATGCTGTCCACTCTGGAAAGGATCGGAGCCCGGCTCGACGAGGAGAAGAAACGCCTTTTCGACCTGGAAACCCTTAGGCGTAAAGTGCGTTCCTCCGATCAGATTCTGCGGGAAAAGTGGGGGGCCGATCTCATGGCGGGGCGGCTTGACTCCCGGAGCGCCCTGGAGAGGGCCGATGCTCTGGACATCGATGTCTCCGCTGGAGCCTACGGTGTTATGGTTATCCGCTCTGGACAGAACGGGGAAGGGGAGTCCTCCCGCTTCGAAGGCATTGTGGAATCCCTGGTTCAGGGCCGGCGGGATGTGCTTCTGAGTCTTCCCCTGATGGGAGACCGGATCCTCCTGATGCGCTTTGACAATCCGGAGGAGGCGGAGGACCGGCTTTACTCCCTGGCCCAGGCCGTCAAGTTCGAGGGTGAAAGGAAGGCCGGCGTCCCCCTTTCCATCGGGATAGGGCCGGCGGTGACCCACCTGGAGGAGATCGGCCGTTCCTACGGGGAGGCGGAACAGGTGCTGGGCTTTATGAGTTCCAGCCGGCTGCACAACATCATGGGCAGCGGAGAGAAGAAACACGGCGACCAGATCCATCAGGCCAAGGGATACATCGACAGGAATTACATGAGCCCCGATATCTCCCTGAACGCGGTGGCTACCCATGTGAATATCAGTCCCAACCACTTCAGCACCCTCTTTTCCCAGGAGGAGGGTCTCACCTTTATTGAGTACCTTACCCGGGTCAGGCTGGATCAGGCCAAGAGGCTCCTGAAGATGAGTTCCCTGAAGTGTTCCGACATCGCCTACGAGGTGGGATACGGGGATCCCCACTATTTCAGCTTCATTTTCAAGAAGAATACGGGCATTTCCCCCAGCGAATACCGGCGATCGGAAAAAAACTAACCCTTTTCAGAAGAAAACGTACTTTCTCCTTTTAGGTAAGAAAAAAACGCACAAAACTGCGGAAAATCACTCATGTACGGCTGAAAAAACCGGGTTTATCATTCTTCATAAACATTACGTTTAAGGAGAATGATATGAAAAACAGAGTCATCGTACTGTTTCTCGCCGTGCTGCTTATCGGCACAGGCATCCTTACGGCCAACGGTAAATCCGATGGGGCCGCTGCCGAAGGAAACGGCCTGATCACCGTGGGTTACGCCCAGGTCGGCGCCGAGTCCGACTGGCGCACCGCCAATACGGAATCCTTCAAGAGCACCTTTGTAGAAGCTAACGGCTACAAACTGATCTTCGACGACGCCCAGCAGAAGCAGGAGAACCAGATCAAGGCTATCCGGAACTTCATTCAGCAGGATGTGGACTATATCGTGGTAGCTCCCGTTGTGGAGACGGGCTGGGAAACGGTTCTCGGCGAGGCTAAGGCCGCCGGCATCCCCGTTATTCTTTCCGACAGAATGATGGACGTATCCGATGACAGCCTCTATGTGGCATGGGTCGGAGGCAACTTCCTCAAAGAAGGTCAGGACAGCGTTGTCTGGCTGAACGACTATCTCAAGAAAACCGGCCGGGACAATGAGAAGATCAACTGCGTTCTTCTTCAGGGAACCATCGGTTCTTCCGCTCAGGTGGGACGGACCAAGGGTATTACCGAAGGTCTCGCCAAGAACAGCAATTACAACCTGCTCGCCAAGCAGACCGGTGAGTTCACCCAGGCCAAGGGCCAGGAAGTTATGGAATCCTTCCTGAAAGCCTACGACAACATCGACGTGGTTTTCGCTGAAAACGACAACATGGCCTTCGGCGCCATCGATGCTATCAAGGCTGTGGGCAAGGTTCCCGGAAAGGACATCATCATCGTATCCTTCGACGCGGTACACGAAGCTTTCAACAGAATGATCGCCGGCGAAATCAACGCTGACGTTGAGTGTAACCCCCTGCACGGTCCCCGTGTAGCCGAGATCATCCAGATGCTGGAAGCGGGCAAGTCCGTTGATAAGATCATGTACGTGAAAGAAGGCGTATTCGATCAGTTCAATGCCAAAGAGATTATGCCCACGAGAAAATACTAATTCATAAAATCGATGGGGCACAGGTCGAGCCTGTGCCCCGTTTTTTTTATTCGGAGGTTCCGATGAAAGAGACGGATATGCTGACCATGCGCGGCATACATAAGGAGTTCCCTGGAGTCAAAGCCTTGAGCAATGTGGACTTTACCCTCAGGAAAGGAGAAATCCATGCTCTGATGGGTGAGAACGGTGCCGGTAAAAGCACCCTCATCAAAGTCCTTACCGGCGTGTATCCCCTTGACCGAGGGGACATTCGCGTCGAAGGCATTGAGGGGGCTGTCATCAATCACTCCCCGGAAGAGGCTCAGAAGAACGGCATAAGCACCGTATACCAGGAAGTGAATCTCTGCCCGAACATTTCCGTGGCCGAGAACATATCCCTTGCCCGCCAGCCCCTGACGAAATGGGGAGCGGTCAAATGGAAGAAAATGAACAGAACAGCCGAAGCCGCCCTGGACGCGGTGGGGCTTAAAATAGATGTGACGAAAACCCTGGGGGACTACTCCGTGGCCATACAGCAGATGGTGGCCATTGCCCGGGCGGTGGACGTGCAGTGCAAGGTCCTGATCCTGGACGAGCCGACCAGCTCCCTGGATGATCAGGAAGTGAAAAAACTTTTCGAAGTGATGAAGTCTCTGAAAGATCAGGGAGTCTCCATCATTTTCGTCACCCACTTCCTGGAACAGGTCTACGAAGTCTGCGATGCCATTACCGTTCTTCGGAACGGGGAGCTGGTGGGGCGCTACGACGTGGCCGAACTGCCCCGGGTTCAGCTGGTGGCAAAAATGCTCGGCCATGAATACGACGATCTGGCCCAGATCCGTTCCCAGGGAGGGGAAAGCCTCTCCGGGGAGATCAGAGAGACCATACTGGATGCCCGGGATCTTTCCAAGGCCGGATCCATCAAGCCCTTCGACCTGGAGATCGGCAAGGGGGAAGTGATCGGTCTGACGGGACTGCTGGGATCGGGACGGTCCGAACTGGCCCGTCTTTTATTCTGCGCCGATAAGCCGGACAGGGGGGAACTGTCCTTCAAGGGAGAGTCCGTACGGGCTCACAATCCCATCGACTCGCTCAAGAGGGGCATGGCTTTTTTGCCCGAGGACCGCAAAGAAGAGGGGATCATCGGGGATCTTTCCGTAAGGGAGAACCTCATCATCGCCCTGCAGGCCAGGACGGGCATGTTCAAGCTGCTGCCCCTCGCCAGGCAGAACGAGCTTGCGGATAAATTCATAGAGATCCTGAGCATCAAGACCGCCTCGGCTGAGACGCCGGTCAGCCAGCTCTCCGGGGGGAACCAGCAGAAGGTGATTCTGGGACGTTGGCTTATTACCGATCCGGATTTTCTCATTCTGGACGAACCCACCCGAGGCATCGACGTGGGCACCAAGGCGGAGATTCAGAAGCTGATTGTGCGGCTGGCACGGGAGGGGATGACCATCATGTTCATCAGCTCCGAAATCGAAGAGATGCTCCGCACCGTGGATCGCTTGTGCGTTCTCTGCGATCGGAAAAAGGTGGGGGAACTGAAGAACGAGAATATCACCCAGCATAACGTCATGGCCGCCATCGCAGGAGGGAACCAGTAATGAGCGATACTCTGAGCTTAATCAAAAGCAAAGGCCGGGCGCTTGTGGGGCAGCGACTCTTTCTTCCCCTTTTCGCCCTGTTTCTTGTGCTTATCGTCAATGTGATCAAAACGCCGGCGTTCTTTAACATTTCCATTCAGAACGGAGTGCTGTACGGGTACATCATCGATATCATCAACCGCTCCAGCGAACTGGTGATTCTGGCGGTGGGCATGACCCTAGTCATCGCCACCGGGGGCATCGATATCTCCGTGGGAGCGGTCAGCGCCCTCTCCGCGGCGGTCTGCGTGCGACTTCTGGGCTCCAGTTACGACAACTACGCCACTCCCATGGTCCTGGCCATTCTGGCCGCTTTGGCCATAGGAATGATATGCGGCGCCTTTAACGGACTGCTCGTCTCGAAACTGAGGATACAGGCCATGGTGGCCACCCTGATCCTCTTTACGGCTGGGCGGGGCGTGGCCCAGCTCATCAGCGCCCGGGAGATCGGGGGGAAGATGGTTCCCGGACAGATCATCTACGTGCGCATGGAATCCTTCAAGGGCATCGGGGGGTTTCTTCCCAAGGTGATCGTCCCCACGCCGGTATTCATCGCCGCGGCGGTGGTGTTGATCTTCTATCTGGTGCTGACCAGAACCGCTCTGGGACTGTACATAAAGACCGTGGGCATCAACAGCCGGGCGGGCCGCCTGGTGGGAATCAACTCAACCTTTATCATGTTCCTGGGATACGTGCTCTGCGGGCTGACCGCTTCCATGGCAGGAGTCATCTCCTCAAGCCGTATCTACTCCAGCGACGCCAACAACATCGGACTGAATATGGAACTGGACGCCATTCTCGCTGTCGCCCTGGGAGGGAACAGCATGGCCGGGGGCAAATTCAGCCTGGCCGGATCGGTCATCGGAGCCATTACTATTCAGGCTCTGACCACGAGTCTTTATGCCATGGGCGTCACGGCGGACCAGCTTCCCGTGTACAAGGCCGTCGTGGTCGTCCTGATCGTCTCCATCCAGTCGGAGGAACTCAAGAGGTGGATCTCCGCCCGGGGAGGTAAGAAAGCATGAATCTGATTGAACAGGCGAAACGGAAAGTCTCCGGTTCCAATTTCCTTCTTGTGGTGACCATTGTCATGTTCGCCATCATGTATCTGGCGGGTATCCTTATCTACAGCCGCCAGGGATTCGGCAATATGCAAACCTTCATGAATATGCTTATTGACAATGCGGGGCTCATCATTGTGGCGTCGGGCATGACCGTGGTCATCATTACCGGGGGTATCGATATCTCCGTAGGATCCATGATAGGGCTCTCCTGCATGATGCTTGCCTACATGATGGAAATCAAAGGGATGAAAGCGTCTTCGGCTGTGGCCATTGTTCTCGTTTTCGGGATTATATTCGGCTCAGTTCAGGGGTGGCTCATCTCTTACCTGAAGATCCAGCCCTTCATCGTCACCCTGGCGGGCATGTTCTTCGCCCGGGGGCTGACAGCCATGATCAGCGTGGATCAGATCGCCATCCTCTCAAACCAGAACTTTCTGGATATGGCGAACAAGAACATCTACCTGCCCTTCGGGGCCATCGTAAACAAGAGGGGCATCAAGCTCTTCCCCTTTATTCACCCAAGTGTGGTCATCGCCCTGGTAACGCTGGCTGTGATATGGTACGTGCTCAAGTACACCAAATTCGGCCGCTCCGTCTTTGCTATAGGGGGAAGCGAGCAGTCGGCCCTGCTTATGGGACTGAACGTACGTAAGGTCAAGATGTCCGCCTACGTATTGAACGGGTTCCTCTCCGCTCTGGGCGGGTTCGTCTTTTGTCTGAATACGACCAGCGGCTTCGTGGAGCAGGCCCGGGGGTTTGAAATGGAGGCCATCGCTTCCACGGTCATCGGGGGTACCCTTCTGACCGGGGGCGTGGGCACCGTGGTGGGCAGTTTCTTCGGGGTGCTCATCAAGGCCATCATCGAGACCTATATCCGCAGTAACGGCACCCTCTCTTCCTGGTGGAACAAGATCGTGCTCTCCCTGCTGCTGTGTTTCTTCATCGTCCTGCAGAGCGTTTTCGCCGCCATCAGAAGAAGGCGGGGATAATCGGCAAGTATAAAAAGCCCCTTCCGTATTTACGGGAAGGGGCTTTTTTTGTCTCCGGGGTTGTTTTCAGTCTTGCATCCGGGCCAGGAACTCCTTTGTAATAAAGGCTTTGCCCTGCAGCAGCTCATCGAGCATGGCCGTTCTGGCATTGTCCTGATCGATGATCAGGCCCGTTTCGAGAAGGGGCATTTTCTTTGCAAGGGGGGCGGCAATCAGGCTGTCCACATCCCCCGCCCCGATAGGCGTACAGATGATGCCCCCGTCGGCGTCCTTTTCCCCCATGAGAAGATCCTTGAAGTGCAGGCTGTAGATGCGTTCAGCATAGTCCGAGAGAATCCGGGCGACCGGCCCTTTTCCCGCATCCATCCAGCCGATATCCGGCTGTAGGGCCAGGGAGGGGATACGTTCCAGAAGGACTTCCAGTACGGTCTTCTCTCCCGCCGGAGCCATCTCCTTGTCATGGTTGTGGTAGGCCAGAAGAATGCCCTCTTTCTTCAGGGCATCGCTGACGGCAGTGAGAATATCCAGAATCTCTTCGGCCGCTTCCCATGTCTCCAGGGAGTAGCTGACCACGTACTGCTTTATGTCCATCTCTTTGGCGAAAGCGATCATCCTTCCCAGGTTATCAATGAGAATCTCGTCGTAGGCCCTGTTGAAAAAAACGTGGCACGACTCCACCGCCAGGCCCTTCGCCGAAGTAGATTCCCATTTCGTAGGCTTCGAAACCGTTGTCACATATATAATCCATGGTTCCCGGGAAATCTTCATTCAGTTCGTCACGCAGGGAAAAGCCCTGTACCGCTATCTTCATAAATCCTCCACCTTGACGAATCGATGTTCCACGGCGCTATTATGGATAGCTTCGCAAATTCTCATTCCCCGCAACCCATCGGTAAAATCGGCATAGCAGACGGGGGAATCCGGATCCAGGAACCTTTGGTAAACCTGGTTGAAGCACTGCTTGAACGCATCGGGAAATCCTTCCGGATGCCCGGCCGGATATCCGATAAGCGCCTCCGTTTCTCCGGCCATGAGTCGGGCATCCTTTGTCAGGACTTCATTGCCCCTGTCCCTGAATCCCAGAATCAGCTCTTCCTGATTCTCCATATTCCATTCCGCCGAAGATTCAGTACCTCCCACCATTAACTGTATCCGGTTCTTCTTTCCCGCAAACATCTGACTTATGAAACAGCAGCCCGTAGCACCGTTATCGAACCGGAACAGGATAGAGGCGATATCTTCCGTATTAATGGAAATCTCCTCATAGGTCTCGGACTTTTTTCGGGAGAAGCTCTGGCTCTCCCCCAGGGGTTTCTTTCTTTTCTCGTAAACGGTCTGGAAATCAGCCATGACTTCGGAAACTTTCAAGCCGGTGGTATATTCGGCGAGATCCACCCAGTGGGATCCTATATCCGCGACAGCTCTGGTCGCTCCGGAAATATCGGACAGGAGCCTCCAGGAGTAATCGGTGCGATAAAGTAGCCAGTCCTGAACATAGCATCCGGAAACGGAAATGATCCTTCCCAGATCATCTTTTCGGATCTTCTCCCGTAGATGGTGTGTGGCGGGATAAAAGCGATTATGAAAATTCACGGCCGCCACAAGGCCCCGTTCCTCTGCCGTCCCTGCCAGTTTCTCCCCCTCCTCTACGGTCAGGGTCATGGGTTTCTCCAGGATGACATTCACTCCCTTCTCCAGTGCGTAGGAGGCGATGGGGTAATGGCTGGCATTGGGCGTACAGATATGGACGAAATCCAGTTCTTCCCTATTCAGCATTTCCTTATAATCACTGTAATAGGAATCAACGAATAACTTTTCAGCTTTTTCCCGGGAGCGGCTCGTTGTACACAGGGCAACAACATCCACATATCCCAGTCGGCGAATCGCTTCTATATGAGCAATTCCAATAAACCCCAATCCAATGACGGCAGAACGTACTTTTCTCATAGGAGATATTATAAGGGGTTTTTGTCAATTAGGCAAAGCCTAATAGTCCTCGTCAACCTCGACTTCTTCCTCTACCTCGATCTCTTCGAGGTAGCCTTCCTGCAGGGCGAAGTCATATTCATCGGGGAATTCTTCCAGTTCGTCCACGGGAATTTCGTAGAGTTTGTACTTTTCAAGGGGATTTTCTTCTTTCAGATAAAAACGTTCTTCCTGTGCCCGGTCCTTATCGGAGAACACGTTGATAAGCTCGCCGTTCTCAGAAATAAACCATAGGGATTCTTCAGCCATGACCGCCCTCTCTCGGAGCAGCACAGGGGACGGCACCATGTCACGGCGGCTCCGGGGAAATCCCCTGTCCGCCGAAAGTCCCGGGACCTGTCGCGCCTGCGAAAAATCCCTTGCTGCACAACTCCGATACTCACCATCCGATAACTTGGTCGGATGCCATTAAAATGAAGATGACAGCAGACTTCCCGTTAGCATTCAGGGTCCGTTGGTCTGCAGCTCAATACCGTCAACAACAGCATATGAGTTGTTTTAGATATAGTATGCGAATGCGCTTTTTGTCAAGTTTTTATAAGAATAAAATAAGGGGTCCGTATTGACTCGCCCCTTCATTCAGAGTATAAGCATTGTATAAAAAGCAGACAACGGACCCGGAATGCTAACAATGTCTGCTTATATCTTGTTGTCTTGAAAGGGATGGATCTGTCACTGGCGGATAAAGGTATAAGTAGGGTAGGGGTCCGGGTGATTTCTCTCTCTTCCTCCGTTTCCTTTCGAGGGAGGGTATTATGTCGAACAGGGACTTCTGGTTCGTATCCAACGGCATACAGGTTCTGGACGTTTTTAAAACGAAATCCGAGGCTCAGGAATTCCTGGCGAAGTTTCAGGATGATCCCGATTTTGAATATTATTATCTTTATTCACTCTTTGAAAAAGATCTGGACGATTACCCCGACGAGTATGAAATGCTCCTGGGAAGAGAGCTCCTGGGCTGATCTCCGGAGGACCTTTCCCGGGTAAATTTGATTTTTCTCTCCCTTTCCTTTACTCTGGGGGTAATGGAAACGAAATATCGAGAAATCACCACCGCCGCAGAACTGGCCGCCTACCGTAAGGAGCTCCAGTCCCGGGAAGTTACGAAAATAGCCATGGACTTCGAGGGAGAGTTCAACCTTCACGTCTACGGGGAGCATCTCTGCCTCATACAGGTTTACGATGGAACCGAAAGTCTTCTCATCGATCCCCTGAAAATAGGGAAGGAGGAGCTCAAGGTTTTTCTGGAGATGAAGAGCCCGGTAAAACTTTTTTTCGGCGCCGATTCTGACCGCATGCTGGTCTATAAGCAGTACGGCATAAAAATAGCCTCCCTTTTTGATGTGCAGCACCTCGTCGAAGTCCTGCAGCTGGAGAAAAAGGGACTCGATGCGGTCCTTTTCTCCCAGTTGGGGGTAGAAGTCGTAAAGAAGAAGAAATTTCAGCAGTATAACTGGCTGCGCCGCCCCCTGGACCCGGAAGCGAAGGCCTATGCCCTGGGGGATGTGGAATATCTCTTCAAATTGAACGATGTCCTGCTCGGGAAGATACTTGATCAGGGACTGGCCGAGGAGATGGTCTTCCGGCTGGTTTCCGGTCAGCTTGATTACGACAGGAAAACCGTACCGGGCATCTTCAAAACACCCGCCTACCGTAAGATGCGGGGTGCTGTGAAAGCCCGCTACGAAAAGGCTGTCGACATAAGGGAAGAGATTGCCGAAGAGCTGAATGTTCCTCCCAATACGGTTCTGACCAAACAGGATCTGGCCGACATCGCCTATGATCCGCTCAGAGTGAAGATGATTCAGTTTAATAAGCGGGTTCCGGAGACGGCCCGGAGGAAGCTAAGGGAGCGGTTAAGCGGGGATGAAAAATAAATAGTTATATACACGCGTAAGATTATTCTATAACCCTCTCTGCAAATCCTATAGACTTCCTAACAACTTATGGAACTGCGGTGAAATTCCGCGACGGCCCCTGCCACTGTTACAGTCAGACCCTTGCAATCTACAGGAGGTAGTATGAATAATACTCGTCTAACCGCATTTTTTCTATTGCTAATGCCCTTCGCTCTTAATTCTGTGGATGTGGTGGTTACCGCTTCCCGGATCGAAGAGGATTCTTCCACCGTCCCCGCCATCGTCACCGTTATCGACGAAGAGGATCTTGAGGATGAAGCCACGGTTATCTCCGCGCTGGAGAAGGTTCCCCAGGTGAATGTGACCTATACCAATGTGGGAAAACAGTTTGTATCCATGGGAGGATTCGGGGAGGACGGTTTTCTGAGAGTCCTTATCCTGATCGACGGGGTTCCCGTAAACAGACCGGATATGACCCCCTTTATATGGGGTTCCATACCTCTGGCCAAGGTGGAGAGAATCGAGATTATCCAGGGGGGGGCTTCCGTCCTGTACGGCGATCAGGCTGTGGCTGGAGTAATCAACATAATAACAAAGGATGAAAATAACTCCACCCTTACCGTAAAAGCCGGAGTGGATACCCGCCTTTCCAATACCCAATCCCTGACGGGACAGTACAAAACGGGGGATCTCTCCCTTTTCAGTTCCCTTTCCCGTACCGATACGAAATCCTCCCGGGACAGGGGGGATTCCTCCATGTGGAGTGTGACCCTTACCCCTTCAATCAGGAAGAAGCTTTTCTCCTTTTCCTCCGAGTTCTATTATACTCCCGAACAATACGACATGCCCGGCGGGCTGACAGCGGCCCAGTATGACGCGGATCCCGATCAGGCGGCAAATATGCTGGATTCATTCAAGGGTATAAATTACGGGGTGAATACCCATACTTCCTTCGATCTGGGTGATCTGAACATCGATATGCCCCTGACTCTTCTTATCCAGGACTCTTCCACGGATATGACCAGCTGGGGGTCCTACTATGACTCCCTGCTCACCGATGTGAATGTGAGACCCCAGGGGGCCTATGAAATCTGGCTTGGAGATTCCCTTCTGCAGCCCCTGGCCGGTGTGGATGGAAAGTACACTTCCATCTCGGTCGATCACTTCTCCGATACCGCCAGATCTACGAAGACTTCCGATGCTACCGTATCCCGCCTGACCGCTTCCCCCTGGATTCTTCTGAAGTATTCCTACCAGGACAGAATTATGGCGGAAGCGGGAGCCCGATACTATTATACCCGGCTGAATGCGGAATTCGCCTACAATCCCACGATCAATGGAGAAAGAAGCACAGCCCCTATCGCCTATAATAGCTCACTGACATGGATCCCTCTCCCGGGAAGCTTGAAGACATTTGTCAATTACAACTATGTCTTCAAGCTTCCCGCCCTGGATAAGCAGGTCTATTATTCCGGTTTCGGCAGCGATGGCATCAAAGAGCTCGATCCGGAATACGGCCATTCGGTGACCGCCGGGCTGGAAGGGGCCGGAGATAACTGGAAAATCTCCCTGAGCCCCTATTTCACCTATATGTTCGATGAGATCTATTATGATTCAGTGGCTGGGGCTAATAAAAACGGCGCCGAGACAAAGCGCCTGGGAGGTATCCTCTCCGGATCCTGTTCTCTGGGGATGTTCGATCTGAGCGCAGGCTACACTTACGTGAATGCTACCTATGCCTCCGGTGCCAATGAGGGTAAACAGGTCACCCTCGTTTCTCCCCATAAGATCAACTGGTCCTTGAAGATGAACCTTCCCGCCGGTTTCTCTCTTTCCTCCGACGGAACCTATCACTCTTCCTACTATCAGGGGGGAGACGAGGCCAACAGCCTGGATCAGGTAGAGGGCCGCAATAACCTGGGAATCAAGGCAAACTGGGTGTCCGACTTCGGCCTGGCCCTTACGGCGTATGTGGATAACCTTATGAACTGCCGGACGCCGGCCTATGTCTATTATGATTCCTGGTCGGGCAGTTCCTGGTACCCCACCGAAGGGCGGGTCTTGGGGCTACAGGCGGCGTGGACCTATTAAAGTCCCCTATGAAAATCGCCGTGGGAGTTTCTCTTCTCTTCCACGGCTTACTTCTGGCCGCATTGGCTTTCCATATGGTGTCTATAACTGTTCCGGAAGCTTTTTCATCTCCCCTGGTCGTCTCACTCGTCTCTCCTTCACCTGTAAGAATGGCGCAGGCGATAACTAGGGAAGACAAGCCTCCCGAGCCAGACCGTCCGATACCGGTAGCCGAACCGGTTCCGGATGGCATGTCGCCCCCCCAGGATGACCCCTTCGCTTTATCTACAAATGAAGAAAATCTCTCCAATGAATCCTCCCACTCGGAAGCGCCGCCTGAATCCGGATTGGTTCCGGAACCGGTCATAGCACCCTCTCTCGTCTCGGAATTAACCGTGGTATATCCTTACAAAGCGAGAAAGAAGGGATACGAAGGTCAGGTCCTCTGTCATGTTCGGGTAGGTACGGACGGGAAAGTACTGGATGCTACGGTTTTTACCTCCTCCGGTTACGATCTTCTTGATCAGGCGGCTCTGGATGCGGTATTAGCCGCTGAGTACTCTCCCGGCACGCGAGAGGATTATGTGGAAGTTAACGTCATTTTTCAGTTAAGCTGATGATTAATCTTGACACGTGCATTGAGATGCATGTAAATTGATCCCATCATGGCCGACATCCCCCAGGCGGAACAGCTGGATGAGCTGTTCAATTCCGATTTCTTTAAGGTCCTCTCTGAGCCGGTAAGGGTTCAAATCCTGCGCCATCTGGCCGTAAAGGGGGAGAGTTCCATCGGAGAGATCGCCGAAGACTTTCCCCAGGACCGTTCGGTCATATCCCGGCATCTGAAGCAGATGGCCGAAGAGGGAATGGTCACCACAGAGAAGAGGGGCCGTTTCACCTACTATTTTATCAACGGCAGGAACATTCTGGCGAAGCTTGAGGGGATGGCCGTGTTTTTACGCAGCTATCTTCAGGAGTTCTGTCCCGATTGCGGTGAGTTGTAGTTTTTTTAGAGCTATATATGCATAGATGCGCATAGATGCAAATATAAGGAGTATCAATATGACAGAAAATGAGGTAGAGATCTTTGTTTTTTCAGGTACCGGGAATTCCCTGGCTCTGGCAAGGGGAATTGCCCGAGGACTGGGAGGGGGCAGAATCAGCAGGATTAGGGCGGACCTTTTCGACCGGGGCGACATCTTTTCCCGGGCCTCCCTGATCGGTTTCGTCTTCCCCGTCTATTTTCTGGATCTTCCCGATCCGGTCCGCACGTTGCTGGAAAGGGTGGAGCTACCCCGGGAAAGCCGTATTTTCGCCGTGGGAACAATGGGGCGCATGGCCGGTCCGGCCCTGGATGAGGTACGGAAAATCCTGCGGACAAAGGACCGGGATCTGGCCTGGGCCTTTGAACAGACCATGCCCGGGAACAGCGTTCTTTTTCCCACATCCCCGGCAAAGCGCCCCTCCGTACTGGCCGAATCGGAGCGTCGGGCAGAAGACATCGCCCGCCATATCAGGGAAGGGCAGCCGGTTCGGGAGGACCGCTCCCGCTTATGGGAGTATCCCGCCCGGGAATTCATGCGCTGGAATTACACCGGAATGCACCGCATCGGCCAGAAGGCGGCGGTGGAAGGGAAATGCACCGGCTGCGGAACCTGCGTAAATGTCTGCCCCCTGGACAACATCACCCAAGGGCAGGGATCTATCCCCCGGTGGGAAGACAACTGCGCCGACTGCTTTGCCTGTCTGCACTGGTGTCCTGCCAATGCGGTTCAGGTGGGTACTTTCAAGGTCAATCCGGAGGATCAGTATACCCACCCGAAGGTTAAGATGGGGGATCTGGCCCATTAATCCTTGACTATGGGATAAATCGGTAGTATTTATAACATATGCTCATCATATGAGTATATGAGGTATGCTATGAATACAAAAAAACTGACCCTTCTCGCCTTTTCCCATACGGCCCTGCATTGGGCTTCCATGGGGATTATCATTCCGGTAATGACCTTGTATCTTGTGGGAAAAGGGATAACCTATGGACAAATCGGACTTACATTCGCCCTTTTCTCGGCAACAACCCTTTTTCTGGAGCTACCCACGGGGGGGCTGGCCGATACCTACGGAAGACGAAAAATCTACCTGATTGCCATGGTGATTCAGGCGGTAGCCCTCTTTCTCGCTGTCTTTGCAAACCGTCTGCCGGTTATTGCGTTCGCCTTCTGCCTGATGGGGGCCTCCCGGGCCCTTTCCTCCGGTACGATGGATGCCTATTTTGCGGATGTATACCTTCAATCACACCGGTCGGAGGAAATGGCCGGATTTCTTTCTATAACGGAAATGGCCGCACCCCTGGCTCTGGGGATCAGTTCTCTATTGGGGGGATGGATCCCTTCTGCCGGACTTTTCGGCTCAGGTCAGGCCGCCTATCCCCTGAATTTCGCCGCGGCGGGATTCTTCTCTCTTCTTCAGATCGGCTTCACCCTTGTTTTCGTTCCCGCCGATTCTCCCCCGGCGGGATCTTCGGGAAAAGATGAGAATCGGACACCAGGCCTGGGAAATCATATAGCTTCCTCCGTTAAGCTGGGCATGGTTCACACCGTTTTGAGAATCCTTTTGGTCAACGCCCTCATCTGGGGATTCGCCATATCCGGACTGGAGCAGTTCTGGCAGCCCCGGCTGAAGGGTCTGCTCCCGCCTCAGGGGGGAACCATGATATTCGGGTGGCTGACCGCAGGTTACTTTCTGGCCGGGGCGGGGGGAAGCTTTCTGGCCGGTCCCCTGAGCAAAATCAGGAAGGTCTCTTATCCAGTACTTCTCTTTCTGTCCCGGTTTCTCATGGCGGGTTTTTTTCTTCTGCTCGCTTTTCAGAGCCGGGTCGGATTCTTTGCCGTTTTTTATGTCACCCTCTTTCTTTTCAACGGGATTCAGGGACCTTTGGAAATTTCCCTTCTGAACGGAGCCGTTCCCGGAGAGAAAAGGTCTACCATGTATTCCCTCTATTCTCTGATCCTTCACGGGGGCGGGCTGATCGGGTCTCTCTTCGCCGGTTACTTTGCCCAGGGCGTCTCCATCTCCGGCGAGTGGACCGTGGCTGCCGTTGTACTTGGTCTCTCATCCCTGCTATATATTGCCATAAGGAGACCTGTCCGTGACATTTGAAAAAGTCAGCGTTAAGGAAACATTGGCGGAGAAAGTCTGCAGCGCCATAAAGGACGCCATCCTGTCGGGAGAGTTCAGAGGGGGGGATCTCTTGCCCTCGGAGCCGAATTTGGAGAAACAGTTCGGGGTCAGCCGCGCCGTGGTACGGGATGCGGTACGCATGCTCAAGGCCCTGGGACTGGTGGATGTGCGCCACGGGAAGGGTATGTATGTGAGCCTCTCCCAGCGGGAAGCCTTTACGGGAGCCCTGCTGCTCAGCCTGCAGAGAGAGGGAGGCACCGTCTGGGATGTG
>JAFGPQ010000133.1 GCA_016936115.1 Spirochaetales bacterium
ATACCGGAGTCGCCGGACCGGAACGGAACGGAGAGCAGGCACAGTGCCTGGCCTTTTCCGACGACGGAATCCGCTACGCCAAATACGGGGGAAATCCGATCCTGCGCGGTGACGGGCTTTCCGCCGACAGGAAGGACTTCCGCGATCCGAAGGTCTGGGCTGAAGGGAACACCCTGCGGATGCTGGCCGCCACAAAGGATAGCCTCGGAGGAAAAATCAATATCTACGAAGCGGACATAAACCGGCCCGCCGATTTCGCCCTGACCGGAGAGATCCGCCGGGAAGGCACGGGTTACATGTGGGAGTGCCCCGATTACTTCACCCTGGACGGGATGGGCTTTCTCCTGTTCTCCGCCATGGGGGTCGGCCTGAAAAAGGGGCTGGACCAGGACAATCTGAGCTATATCAGCCGGCTGAAGGAAAAGAATCTCGCAGGCCGCCTCATCGCCGATCCGCCGGAGCGGATGGATTGGGGTACCGATTTCTATGCGCCCCAGTCCATGAATGGCCCCGGCGGGAAGAGAATCGTCATAGGATGGCTCCGTATGGAAGAGCCCCTGCCCGGCTGTCAGTGGACGGGCATGATGTCCCTTCCCCGGGAAGCGTTTTTGCGCGAGGGGGAGATACATTACCGCCCCGTGCTTTCCCCGTCCTCCGCCCGGACGGCGGAAACGCCCCTATCGCAGACGGGAGACACGGCGGTTTTCGCATACGACGGAGAAAGCGTCTACGATATACGCATCTCTCCGGGCGCAAATGAGGACGTCCACCTTAGCATCGGCGATGGGTCCGCCCTTTCCGTGTCCCGCAGTTGTACCGAAGGAAATGTGACTCTGAGACGTAGAAACGGCAGGGGATCGTTTGACTACTACGCCTGTCCGGCCCCGCAGGAGAAAGCGTCGGACATAAGGGTCATATTAGACAATTCGGTCTGCGAAGCCTTCATCGAAGAAGGGCGCCGCGTCATCAGCGCGGTTTTCTGCGGCTCCCCTGAATCGAACAGAATCGTCTGCAGCTTCTCCGGCGGCGAATCAGCCGTAGAAGTCATACGGCTGAGGAAAAAATCCCCGGGAAAGATTGACGACTCAGAGAAAAAGTGAGAGAATGATTCATCCCACACTCCCGGAGTTGTTATGACTGAAAGCGATGCGATTGTTCTTGAAACGCGTAATATTTCCAAACGTTTTCCCCGGGTTCTGGCCAATAATAACATTAATATTACGCTCCGCAAGGGAGAGATCATTTCGCTCCTGGGAGAAAACGGCGCCGGAAAGTCCACCCTCATGAACGTCCTTTACGGTCTCTACCGTCCGACCACGGGAACCATACTTCTGAATGGGGAGGAGGTTGAGTTTTCCTCGCCCCGTGACGCCATAAACAGGGGTATGGGTATGGTCCATCAGCACTTCATGCTCGTGGATCCCCTGACCGTAACGGAGAACATCATTCTGGGCATGGAACCGGGGCGAAGGGGCGTTATCGATTACAAAGCAGCCCGGAAAGAGGTGAAGGATCTCTCCGACCGGTACCGCCTGGAGATAGATCCGGACAGCCTGGTCGAGGATCTTCCCGTGGGGCTCCAGCAGCGTGTGGAGATTCTCAAGGCCCTGTACCGCAAGGCGAGAATCCTCATTCTGGACGAACCCACCGCGGTTCTGACGCCGGGGGAAGTGGAGGATCTCTTCAAGGTGATCCACCGGCTCCGCGATTCGGGGGTTTCGGTCATCATCATCACCCATAAGCTGGAAGAGGTCCGCGCCATCAGCGACCGGGTCTACATCCTCCGCCGGGGGGAGATCGCCGGGGAACGGCGCACTTCGGATTGCACCAAAACGGATCTGGCCAACCTGATGGTCGGACGGGACGTGGTGCTCACCGTATCCAAGGATAAACATGAGGCCGCAGATAAGGCTTCCTTCGAAATTAAGAACCTGAATGTAATCAACGACCGCCATGTGCGGGTGATCAATGATCTTTCCCTTTCGGTACGCCCCGGTGAGATCGTTGGTATAGCCGGGGTCGACGGGAACGGGCAGACCGAACTGGCCGAAGCTATCATGGGCCAGATGGTCCAGGAGTCGGGGGAGATTCTCTTCAAGGGGAATCCTGTTCAGAACCTGTCCACCCGGGCGCGAAGGGATCTGGGCATCTCCTATGTCCCCACGGACAGGCAGAAAGCCGGCCTGGTCCTGCCCTTTACCATTGCGGAGAACGTTATACTGGGCAGCCAGGATGAAGCTCCTTTTTCCAAAGGGCTTGCTCTGCAGAGAAAGCCCATTGCGGAATATTCCCGGAAACTTGTGAAGGATTACGATGTGAGATGCGCCTCCATAGACGAGGAGGTCTCCAATCTTTCCGGGGGAAATCAGCAGAAAGTCATACTGGCCAGGGAGTTTTCCCGGGAGCCCGATTTCCTGCTCGTTTCCCAGCCCACGAGAGGACTGGACGTGGGGGCCATCGAGTACATCCACAGCCAGATTCTTAAAATGCGTGAAAAAAACAGCGCCATACTGCTTATTTCTCTGGAACTGGAGGAGATTTTCTCCCTGGCCGACAGAATCCTTGTTCTTTTCGAAGGAAAAATCGTGAAGGAATTCGACCCCTCGGAGACGAATGACAAGGAAGTGGGGCTCTATATGACGGGGGGAAACTGATGGATAAGTTACTGACAGGCCTGAAAGTAATAGCCGGCGTGGTGGGAGTCGTTTTCTGGGCGGCCTCCCAGTTCTGGGGCATTCTGCTGGTCCTGCTGGCCCTGGGAATTCACATGGTTCAAAATTTCAGCCGCATGGACCGGGAAGACGCGGTCAAGAAGCTGAAGGATCTGGGCATGTCCGCCTTCTACCCCGCTGTGGGGATTCTGGCGGCCATCGTTCTGGGCGGGCTGATCATGGCTCTGACCGGATACGACCCCATTAACGCCTACAAGGCCATGTTCTACGGGGGGCTGGTGAAGAATTGGCACATCTCCCTCTTGAACGCGACCCCCCTGATTTTTACGGGGCTTTCCATCGCCGTGGCCTTCAAGGCGGGCCTCTTTAATATCGGAGCCGAAGGTCAGTACTACGTGGGATCCATGATCGCCACCTGGCTGGCCATTCGCTTCAGCCTTCCCCTGGGGCTCTATATCCTGGCCATTTTCATTCTGGCCGGCCTGGCCGCCGCCGCCTATAACATTATTCCCACCTGGCTCAAGATCCGCACAGGGGCCCATGAAGTGGTCACCACCATGATGTTCGCCCACATCGCCACCAAGTACTCCACGATCTTCGTCAGGAACAACGGGGGTGATCCGGCGGTCAGCAAGCATGCCTATGTGACCGACGCCATTCAAGAAGCCAACGAACTCCTGCCCCTCAAAACGATTATTCCCGGAGCCAATTACCGGGTCCATATGGGCGTGCTTCTGGCTCTGGTCACAGCCATTGTGATCTGGTACCTGCTTTACAAGACGAAAATAGGCTTTGAGATCAGGGCGGTGGGGGCCAACAAAACCGCCGCCAGAACCCAGGGCATCAATTCGGGGCGGGCCATCATGACGGCCATGCTCATAGCCGGGTTCCTCTGCGGAATTTCGGGAACCACCCAGGTTCTGGGCCTGGAACATAAAATGTATGAAAACCTGAACGCGGGATACGGATGGAACGGTATCTCCGTGGCGCTTCTGGCGGGAAACGATCCCATCGGCGTGATTTTCGCGGCCCTCCTATGGGGTATCCTGGATGCGGGCGGGCAGTATATGGCCCGGACGACCCAGACGCCCAGCGCTGTGGTGGAGATCATCAAGGGAATAATCCTTTTTCTGATACTGGCCAAATACCTTTACTTCTGGTTCGGTCATAAACTGTTCAAGGGCAGGAAGAAAGCCGCTGCCGGGGAGGCCGCCTGATGGAATTTGTGATTGAACTGCTTTCGGCAACCATGAGACTGGCCACTCCCATCGCCCTGGCGGCCATGGGCGCCGCCGTATGCGAACGGTCGGGCATAGTGAATATCGCCATGGAAGGGCTCATGCTTATAGGCGCCTTCTTCGCCGCCGCCGTGGCCCTGGCCACGGGAAGCCCCTGGCTCGGGCTGCTGGGCGGGGTTATTTTCGGCGGGCTCTTCTCCCTGCTGCACGCCTGGTCCACGGTGACCCTTCATATCAACCACACCGTGTCCGGGGCCATCATCAATATTCTGGCCGCCGGACTGACCCGGTTCTTCATGGTGGAGTTCTACGGCCATCCGGGCTCCTCCGATATGGTACAGAAAACCCTGGGAGACCTGAACTGCGCCGTTCCCCTCCTATCGAAAATCCCCCTGTTAGGCCCTGTTCTTTTCGACCAGAGCCCCACGGTTTATTTTATGTACTTCTTTGTGCTGTTCACTTCCTTCCTTTTGAACAGGACAAAGCTTGGGCTGCATATCAGGGCGGCGGGAGAACATCCCATGGCCCTGGAGACTCTGGGTATATCAGTCAAGAAGATCCGCTATATCGGGGTGCTCTACTCGGGCCTGCTCTGCGGATTCGCCGGGTCCTTCCTGGCCATTGAGTACGGTCGTTTCTTTACCGAAGGCATGACCGGTGGCCGCGGCTTTATCGCCCTGGCGGCCAATGTCTCCGGCGGATGGACCGCGGTGGGATCCTTCGTTGCGGCGATTTTCTTCGGATTCATTGACGCGCTGCAGCTCAAGCTGCAGGTTATGGGCATATTCAAAATTCCCCCGGAATTCTTCCATATGCTTCCCTACGCCGCCACGGTCATCGCCGTGGCGGGACTGGTGCGCCGGTCCAGGCCGCCCGCCGATTCGGGCAACGACTTCTCCATCGAGAAGGAGATGTAAGGAGCCGCCGATGGGGCGGTTTGAAATTGTTCATTATTTTTAAGGAGAATGATATGAAGAAAGCTTTATTATTGCTTGTCGCTCTGAGTTTTACTCTTTTCTCTCTTTCCGCTAACGGCGGAAAGGAAACCAAAGAAGAAAAGAAAGCCGCCCCGGCAGCGCCCAAACTGATCGCCGCCATGGCTACCGACGTGGGCGGTCTCGGTGACGGTTCCTTTAACGACGGATCCTATGCCGGTCTTACCAAAGCCCAGGCCGACGGAATCTGCGAAGCCCGTGTTGTTGAGTCCAAGCAGATGACCGACTACATCCCCAACCTGACCGGTCTGGCCGAGGACGGAGCGGACATCGTTTTCGCCGTGGGTTTCCTTATGGCCGACGCCATCATCGAAGCGGCTCAGAACAATCCCGAGACCAAGTACGCCGGTATCGACATCTGGGTTGATCCCGCCACGGCTCCCACCAATGTTCTCGGTATTTCCTTCAACGAGCACGAAGCGGGTTACCTGGCCGGTATCGTTGCCGGTTACATGACCAAAGAGTACGCCGGAAAGTCGGACAGACTGAATGACGACAATGTGATAGGTGTGGTACTCGGAATGGACATTCCCCCCTGCGAAAGATACGAAGTCGGTTTCCAGGCCGGAGCCCAGTCGGTTAACCCCGATGTCAAAGTTCTCCAGGCTGTTGCCGGTGATTTCGCCGATCAGGCAAAGGGAAAAGAGCTGACCCTGGCCATGATCAACGAAGGCGCCGATATCGTCTTCCAGGTTGCCGGTCTGACCGGTATGGGCGTTATCGCCGCTGCCCAGGAAGAGGGCACCCTGGCCATCGGTGTCGATGTGGACCAGTACGCCGCCGCTCCCGAAGCGGTTCTCACTTCCGCTATGAAAGGTATCACCGAAGCGGCTTACCAGACCATCCAGTCCGTTGCTGACGGCTCCTTCAAGGGCGCCACCAATGTCAGCCTCGGTATCAAGGAAAACGCTGTGGGAATCGCTCCCTATCACAACTTCGACTCCGTCATTCCCCAGGAAGTGAAGGATGCGGTAAACAAGGCTGTTGCCGATATCCAGAGCGGTAAGATCACCGTTCCCGCTTCCAGAGCGGAGTTATAATTCCTCACCCTTTCGGGTTAGAATTGATAAGCCGGCCGTCTCCTTCAGTGGGGACGGCCTTTTTTTGCTTCACCCTCTCGGGGGAATTTACCATTGGAGCGGGGAAAAGGGATGACAAAGATCATTTTTGGGGTACAATAGGGACTGTTCGTTTTTGTTTAACTAATCAGGAGGTTTCCATGTTCGGAGAAACTGTTAAAAATCTGGGTGTCATTCTGTATAATCCTTCCGCGGTTCTGGAGTCGCCCCGCTACTCCCGCACCTCACCGGCGACCCTTCTACTCCTCTTCTTTGTTCTTTCTCTTGCAACCGGTCTGCTCTCCTATCGGGTCACCAGTTATGAGGGGGTCAAAGAGTTCCAGGTCGAAATGGGAGTGAAACAGGCCATGAAGATGATGCCCGGTTCCACGGCGGAACAGGAGGATGAACTCCGGGAACAGATCCGGAATCAGATGTACAGCCCGGTCGCCGTCATCAGCGGCTACGTCTCCCTCATAGTGGGCACTCTTTTCAGTGTGGCCGCGTCGATTCTGCTCTTCTGGTTCTACATGATTACTGCCGCCCGCTTTGCCGGCGGAGAGGAAGAACCGGTAACCGTGATGAAAAAGAAAGGGGAAAAAGTCAAGAAACACCGCAACAGCTTTATCCTGTCCGCCTACCGCTACGTGCCTCTCATTCTGAGCGGACTGATCTCTGTCCTCCTCCTTTATACGAAGAGCAAAGAAAGTTTCTACAACATAGCCACCATGGAGGAACTGACCCGCAAGATGACTATCAATGTCACCGTTTACGGCCTTCTTTTTGAGGGCAGCCTCCCCGTTAACTGGGAGTCGATTCTCAATGTGCTCACCAGTCCTTTCTGGTGGTGGAGCGGTTGGATCAGCGTGGAAGGGATGAAGAGAAAACTGAATATACCCGTCAAGAAAGGGGTGGTTATCTTCCTGATATGGGTCGTTATCTATCTGCTCTTCCAGCTGGCCCTGCTTACATTTCTCTCCGGGATAACGGGATGAGCTTTTCATGAAGAGATTCGTTCCGCTCCTGATACTGCTTATTATTAATCCGCTCTGCTACGGACAGGAGGTACTTACGCCGGACCGCCTTCTCTCTCTTCTGGAAAAGAACAATCCCCAGTGGGAAGCGATCCGGCTGGACCGGGAGAAATCTCTGCTGGAAAGCCGGACCTCCGCCCTGGATTACAGGCCCTCCTGGGGGATCACTCCCTATTACTCCCTGAATACGGAAAATGCGTTCCTGTCGGGACCGGGTTACGAGGATATACTGATCCATACCGTGGGAGCTACCCTGGAGGGCTCCTTACTGCTCCCTTCCCGGGGGACTCTGGGCTGGAGTCTCTCCGACGGGTGGAATTATCTCTCTTCGGAAAGCTCCCATACCAACTCCCAGGATCTTTCCTTTGATCTGACTCTGACCCAGCCCCTCCTGACGGGAGGGAAATTCCTTAACGGACTCGCTTACGGAGCGGAGCGCCGTATTTCCGTGGAGATTCCCCGGATGATGAATGAGATTAACAGCCTCATTGCCCTGAATTCCCTGGTAGAAGAGACCCTTTCGGCTTACATGGCCCTTCTCGTGGCCGAGGAGACCTTTCAGTTGAACCGGCGGAAACAGGAACTGAACCGGCAGAATCTGGACCGTCTCTCTTCCCTGAGGGAGAGGGGTCTCTACTCGGGCACGGATTTCTGGAAAAGACAGCTGGAGACGGATCAGAGCGAGGACGATCTGCTCGAAGAAAAATACCGTCTTGAGGCGGACAGGGAGAGGCTTGCCTCTTCCCTGGGTATACAGCCGGATGGGATGATTCTGCCCGTCCTATCCCTGAGTGAGGAGGATCTCCCCCCCCTTCCCGCAGCGGCGGACTCTTCCTATCTGAAAGAGAATCGGGAACGGCAGCTCGCCCTCATCACCGAGGAGAGGGAAAGACTCCGGAGAGATGGCGGGCTGAATCAGTCTCCCTCCCAGTTCTCGGTGGAACTGTCCCTCTCCCCCCAGTATGATCCCGCCGCATCGACAGAACGGGACCTGGGCGGGTCCTATTCCGATCTTTTCGAGGATGGGGGATGGATGGAAACCAGCCTGACCGTCAGTCTGAACTACTCCCCCCAGAGGGCAGAGAAAAACCGGCTGGCCGATGAGCACTCCCGGGTGGCGGTCAGCTCCGCACGGATAGACAGGGAGAGACTTGAAAAAGATCTGTTGGAAAACCTGAAGGATCTTCTGGACAGGGACACCATGCTCCGATCCAAACTCGAACGGATCGACGAAAGCCTTCTCTACCAGAAGAATCTGCTCGAAAGGGAAGAGAAACTTCTGAGCCTTTCATCGAGCACTCCCCTTGCCGTGGAAGAGGCCCGGCTCAATGTGGATCTGAGAGCACTGGACAGGAAAAAGACCCTTCTGGAACTGTACAGCAACCGAAGAAGCATTCTCTCCCTTGCCGGGGGAGAGATGAAAGGCGGTAAAAATTGAAGAAAAGAGTACTGATCCCCCTTATCGGGGGAATTCTGCTGATATTGCTCATCCTTTTCTCCCTTCGTAAGGGAAAGGAGGAGAAAAACACCTTTCCCGAGGTGAACTGGGTAATGACCGAGACAAAGGCGCTGGAAGAAACAATCAGTGCATCCGGCGTCTTCCGCTCCCCTTCACGGGTCATCGTTAACGCTCTGCAGAGCGGCTGGATAGATGAGATTTCCGTGGAAGAGGGGGATATGGTGCAGAAGGGGCAGATCCTGCTTGCCCTGAACCGGGAGGATTTTGAACAGCAGGTTCTGCAGGATGAAGCGGCCCTGGAGAGGATCCGCCGTTCGGTCAGGGAGACCCTGCTCACCTACCGTCTGGAGTACAGGAGCCAGGAGATATCCCTGGGCCAGTCCCGGGAAAAGCTGGCCAAGCAGAAGGAACTCTTCGCCCTGGAGGCGATTACCGAGGAGGAGCTGAATCTCACCGGGGATACGGTGGAGAGGGACGAGGACAACCTCCGGGCCCTGGGGGAAAAACTCAATCTTTTGTGCGGCCTTCCCTCCCAGTCCCCTCCCCTGCTGACCGATGCCCGGGACGACGGAATCATTGACCGATCCCCCGATGTGAAACAGCAGATACTGAAACTGGAGCAGTCCCGACGCGCCCTGGAGAGGTGTAGCGTCAGAGCCGATCTGAACGGAAAGGTAGTGAAAATAGCTCCGGATAAGGGGGCTCTTGTGAATGTGGGCACGGAACTCTTCATCCTTCAGGGGGATGATCCTCTGGAAGCGGTGGTTACCGTGGATGAGGTGGATATCGGAAAGCTGAAGGTGGGAGATGCGGCCCTGCTCCGCACCGATTCCCTTATCGGAGAGAAAATCAACGGTCACATTACCGCGATTTCCCCGATTCTGGAACTTTTCGGCAACACCCGGGCCGGACAGATAATCATCACCCTGGAGAACGGGGATCTGCCCCTGCGCTCCGGCGCCTCGTGCATCGCTGAACTCACCACCCTCGCCTCGGCCCAAGCTCTGACTCTCCCCGTGGCAGCCATTGCCACGGAACGGGGACGGATCACCGCGTTCCGCCTGGAGGAGTCGGAAGGGAAAACCCGGTTGGCCGAGGTGGAACTGGAAACGGGCATAAGCACCATAGACGACCTTGAGATTCTGGGCGGCGCCTCCGCAGGGGACCGGTTCGCCCTGCCCGAGGGTGAACTGATTCTCAGGGACGGTCTCTACGTCACCCCGCGGGAAGAGGTGAAGGAGACAGAGGAATCGGCCGGTGATTGATCTCAGGGGCATACGTAAAACCTACGTGATGGGAGAGACCCGGGTAGAAGCCCTGCGGGGAGTGGACCTGCACATAGGAGCCCATGAGTTCGTATCCATCATGGGTCCCTCCGGCTCGGGAAAATCCACTCTCATGAACATCATCGGAGCCCTGGACCGGCCCTCGGAGGGGACCTACCTCCTTGACGGGGAGGACGTATCCCGGCTGACCGACAACCAGCTCGCCCATATCAGGAACCGCAAGATCGGCTTTGTTTTCCAGACATTCAACCTGCTCCCCCGCAAAACGACCCTGCAGAATGTGGAACTTCCCCTGATCTACGGGGGGTACTCCCCGAAGGAGCGCCGGGAGAAGGCCCGGATGACCCTGGAGCAGGTGGGGCTGGGGGACCGCATGGACCACCGCCCGGCGGAACTCTCCGGGGGACAGCGGCAGCGGGTGGCTATCGCACGGGCCCTGGTTACCGATCCGGCCCTTATCTTCGCCGACGAGCCCACGGGAAATCTGGACTCCCGCACCGGAGAGGAGATCATGGAGATTTTCACCGCCCTGAACAGGGACCGGCAGGTCACAGTCCTTCTGGTCACCCATGAGTCGGACATCGCCGCCCACGCCCGCCGCATCATCCATATCAAGGACGGGCTCATCGATTCGGACCGGCTAAACCATGACTAGACAAACGGTTCCCCTCTTCTATCTTTTCGCGGAAGCCTGGGAAACAATCAGACACAACAGGATGAGGACCTTCCTGACCATGCTGGGCATGAATATCGGGGTAGGGGCCATTATCGCGATCATCTCCCTGGGGCTGATGGCCCGGGAATCGATAATGGAAGAGGTGGGCGAAATGGGAGCCACCATGATTTGGATCTACCCGGACTGGAACATCTATGAGGAGTGGGAGAAGGTTATCCGCCTTACGCCGGAGGACGGGGAAAACCTGACCCGCATGCTTCCCGACGATATGGTCATGCCCTCCTATGTGAACGATGAGCCTGTCTCGGCACGGGGAAAGGGGGGACAGAAACGGGTAATCGGAGTAACCGGAAACTACAACGACGCCTGGAAGCTTCCCCTCCGTTCGGGCCGCTTCATAACGGAGGAGGACAACCGGCTCCGGAGAAAGACCGCTGTTCTGGGAGACCGGGCGGCGGCGGATCTTTTCGGCGAAGAAGACCCCCTGGGCGAATCGGTCCTTATAGATAACCGTGTATTCCGGATAATTGGAGTATTGGAGGAGCGGGAACAGGGCATCATGAGCGACGGCACCGACGGGGAGCATATC
>JAFGPQ010000134.1 GCA_016936115.1 Spirochaetales bacterium
CGATGACAATGGGCACACTGTAGGGACTGTTTAAAAAAACGGGTAACATGGGAACCTCACAACTTTTTTCTGTTTACTAATCAATATAGCAAGAATCGTTCCAAATAAAAATATCCATTCAGAGGGATTTCACAGGATTTTTCCTGTCCCCTTTTGGATTTTTCACCATTTTCCGGTAATAATCCCGTTTGGAATCATTCTTTCACTGGCGGACAGGGGCATATCCCCTTATCCTGAGGGAGGAGGATTCCATGACAGATTTCATAAAAGGGCTGGACCTTTCCGAGGCGTTCTACCATGAAGAGGCGGCCCCCCTTATCCGCCGGTTCGGCGGCAAACTGAAGTTCAGCGCCGCCCTGAAGGGTTTCGGCTCCGATGTTCTGGGTTACGACACCCCCCTGTCCCGGGACCATATGTGGGGCCCCCGGTTCACCCTCTTTCTGTCCCGGGAGAAACGGGAGGCGGTCGGAGCGGAACTCAGTTCCTATCTGGCTGAATCCCTGCCCTCCCGTTTCCGGGGATACCCGGTGAATTTCTCCCGCCCCGACGGGGAAGGAATCCGCATCATGGAAGAGACGAAGAGTGAGCGGGTGAACCACCTCATAGAAATTACCTCCCCCCGGGAGATGTTCCGGGATTACCTGGGCTTTCCCTATGGGCAAATGCCGGAGACATCCCAATGGCTCACCGTGAGCGAACACAGGCTTCTGGCCGTGACCTCGGGCCGGATATTCCATGACGACCTGGGCCTGGGGGACGCCTGCCGCACCATCGCCCGCTATCCCCGGGATGTGGCCCTCTACCTCATGGCCTCATTGTGGCGGATGATCTCGGAGAAGGAAGCCTTCGTGGGCCGCACGGGAGAACTGGGAGACGAGCTGGGATCGCGCCTCAATGCGGCGTCCATCGTGCAGTATCTCATGCGCCTGGGATTTCTCTGGGAAGGACGGTACGCCCCCTACGGCAAGTGGTTCGGTCGAGCCTTCTCGGAGCTGTCTGTGGCGGGAGAACTCAAGCCCTTCCTCGAAGAGGCCCTGAGGGCGAACGACTGGAAAGGACGGGAGGAGGCTCTCTGTAAAGCTTACCTGCTGGCGGGACGGGAACAGAACCGGCTCGCCCTGTCGCCGGAAAAACCGGAAGTGAAAATCAGCAGCTACTACAACAGGCCCTACCGGGTGATTTTCGCCGAGCGATTCGCCGACGCCCTGACCGAGGGCATAAGGGATCCCTTTCTCAAGGGGGCTCCCAAAATTGGTTCGGTCCCCCACTTCTCCGACGTGTGCCCCCTCTATGAGGACAGGGGATTAACGGAGAAGCTCAGGATTCTCTACGAGGAGATCTGATCCTGTTTCATCTTAAGGGTCAAGTCCCGGCTGCTCTGAACCAGGGCTTCGGCCAGGTCATGGATACCCGTCATGGATGAGGTGATCATATGGGTTCCGTTGGTGATCTCCTTCGTCTCCTGGGCGATCTCCTCGGCCAGGGCGTTGATGCCGCCGATGGCCTCGTTGATGGCTTCCTGAGCCTGCTGCACATCCTGGGACTGCTCATCCACCTGGGTGGCGATCTGTCTCAGGGACGTGGTGGAGGAGAGAATGCCCCGGCTGCCCACCTCCAGTTCCGAAGCGTTCTTACCGATCTCTCCCATGGCGCCGGAGAAGTGCTCTATCTCTCCGGCTATCTCCCCGAAGGATTTGAGCGTATCGTCCAGGGATTTTCCCACCAGGGCGAAAGCGGAGAGGAGATCATTGATATTCGTGGCGATGGTTCCGGCGCTCACCGCGGTAGATTCGGACAGGGTGCGCACCTCTCCGGCGACCACGGCGAATCCCCGGCCCGCTTCTCCCGCGTGGGCCGCCTGGATCGAGGCGTTCATGGCCAGAAGATTGGTCCGGTCGGCGATATCGGCGATAACACCGGCCAGGTCCTTTATGCCGTCCAGAAGATGGCGTACCTTTCCGAAGGCCTCCATGGTCTCCTGCACCTTGCTCTCTCCGGAACGGGCCTTTTCATTCAGGGAATTCACCCCTTCCGACCGGGAGGTGATAACCGCGGATACGTTGCGAATGGATGCCACCATCTCCTCTATGGCCGATCCCGATTCGTCCACCTGGGAGGACTGCTCCCGGGACAGCTCGGTCATCTCCAGAGCAGCGGCCTTTACCTTCTCCAGAGCGGAGGCGGCGTGGCGGGCCTGATCGTTAAGCATGTCGAATCTCTCGTCGATAGCCTGAACATTCTCATTGATGATATGGGAGGCCTTCGCCGTTTCTCTCGCATCGGCCAATAGGGATTCGGTCTTGCCCATCTGGCTAACGGAACTCTCCGTAAGCCCCCGGGTCCAGGCTTCCTTGCGCTGGGCTTCCTCAATGGCAGCCATGGCGTTTACCAGAACCCGATCGAAAATAATCCGGATAGAGATCAGTCCAGTTGTGATGGACGTAACCGCGATGAAGGGAAAAAACGTGAATTCCTCGGTAAGGGGCATGCCCAAGGCTCGGCTTCCCGGAAGAGCGACGAGGAAAAGATATCCGGGAAATGTCAGGAAATACAAGACACACAAAGTCAGCAGAAGTTTCCGGCTGCTTATGAAAACAGAACTGAAGACAAGGAAAGAGCCGAGCACCAGGGATAGGGAAAGCAGGGATTGGGCGCCCATATAAGGCCGGCTGACTTGCAGGAAAAACATGGCCAGTTCCATCAGAGGAAAAAAGAGATTGCTCACTAAGACGTATTTTCCCCAACGGACGGCAAGCAAGGAAGTGAGGATAATGACGAACAGAACGCCGTGCATTGCCGTATGGGCGAGACCGGTACCCTCCTTGATATCGCTTACGACAAGAAGGATCGTCAAGGCAATAAGCAAATACAGGATGTAAGAGAGCAGGGGCGCCTTAAGCTTTATCTCAAGGGAAGCGTTTCCATAATAGTCTTTACCCTTCTTCTTTTTTTCCATTATTTCATACTCCGGGGATAGATAAGCCATCTTATTCTTTGCCTATGCCGGTGTCAACAATTTTTTATAAAAAGCGAAAGCCCCCCCTGACTAGAAGATCAACAGAATCAGGGGGGATCGGGAAGGATTATGGGAAGAGATGTATCTACAAGGTCCAGCGGCCGAAAACAGTGCCGACAAAGGCGAAATTATCCAGACCGGCAATCTCGGGGGCGATCAGGAACTTCATCGATGTCCCCAGGGCAAAACGCTGCTTCTGCCCCAGGCGTATGGCTGCGGAGACTTCGGGAAAAAAGATCTTACCGAAATCATAGGAGTTGATCAGTCCGAAAAACCCGTAGAAGCCGCCCACGAATCTTCCTGTCAGGACCAGAGGCCCCAGGTCCGATTCCACCGCAACACTGGGCATGACAATGCTTTCCAGAATGACGGTATACAGATCGAGACCGAATCCCAGATGCAGTTCATCGGTCCCCAGAAAGTAATGCCAGTTTACCTCCGGGACAAGAAAGGCATAATCCAGGGCACCGGAAAAACTCTCGTCATCCGATTGGATTCCCATTATGTAGGGTACATGCAGATAAATATCCCACTGGCTACCCCGGCTGCCGTCATCCTGGGCGAAGGCGAATCCCGCTGTCAGGCCGAGAACGAGTATAATAAGGATCAGTTTCTTCATGTTTATTCTCCTTTAACTCTAATTTCTACCTGATATTAATTATATCCCGGATTCATCAGATTACCAGTAATACCGCGATCTATATTCCCCTAATCCCTCGTCAGGGACCGGTACTTGATCCGGTGGGGCTGATCCGCATCCACGCCCAGACGCCGTTTTTTATCCTCTTCGTATTCGCTGAAATTCCCCTCGAACCAGAAGGCGTTGCTCTCCCCCTCGAAGGCCAGGATATGGGTGGCCACCCGGTCCAGGAACCAGCGGTCATGGCTGATGACCACGGCGCAGCCGGCGAAGTTCTCCAGACCCTCTTCCAGGGCGCGGATCGTATTCACGTCCAGGTCGTTGGTGGGCTCGTCCAGAAGCAGGACATTGGCCCCTTCCTTGAGCATCATGGCCAGATTGATCCGGTTCCGCTCTCCTCCGGACAGGACGCCCACCTTCTTCTGCTGGTCCGTCCCGTTAAAGTTGAACTGGGATACGAAGGCCCGGGAATTCATCTCCCGGCTGCCCAGCTTGATAATATCCAGACCGTCGGAGATCTGCTCCCACACCGATTTCTCCGGGTCCAGTTTCTCCCGGGTCTGGTCAACATAGGCCAGCTTCACCGTCTCTCCCACCTTCAGGGTGCCCTTGTCCGGGGTCTCCTGGCCGGTGATCATCTTGAAGAGGGTGGTCTTACCGGCACCGTTGGCCCCGATAATTCCCACAATGCCCCCGGGGGGCAGCTTGAAGGAGAGATCGTCGTAGAGCAGATGGTCTCCGAAACCCTTGCCCACGCCCTCCGCTTCGATAACCACGTTACCCAGGCGGGGTCCGGCGGGGATGTAAAGCTGCAGGTCCTTCATGCGCTCATCGTTCTGCTGGCTCAGCAGGCTCTCGTAGGAGTTGATACGGGCCTTACCCTTGGCATGACGCCCCTTGGGGGTCATCTTGATCCACTCCAGCTCCTGCTTCAGGGTCTTCTGCCGGTTGGACTCGGATTTCTCTTCCTGGGCCAGGCGCTTCTGCTTCTGATCCAGCCAGGAGGAGTAATTCCCCTTCCAGGGAATGCCCTGGCCCCGGTCCAGTTCCAGTATCCAGCCGGCCACATTGTCCAGGAAGTAGCGGTCATGGGTGACGGCGATAATAGTCCCTTCGTAGCGCTGAAGATGGTGCTCCAGCCAGGCCACGGACTCCGCGTCCAGATGGTTGGTGGGCTCATCCAGGAGCAGGATGTCCGGCTTTTTCAGAAGAAGACGGCACAGGGCGACCCGGCGCCGTTCCCCTCCGGAAAGCACATTCACCGGGGAGTCTCCGGGAGGACAGCGCAGGGCGTCCATGGCCAGCTCCAGACGGGAGTCCAGCTCCCAGGCGTCCAGGGCTTCCAGACGGTCCTGAACCTCTCCCTGCCGCTCCATGAGGGCGTCCATCTCTTCGTCGGACATCTCCTCGCCGAACTTCATGTTGATTTCGTCGTACTCCCTGAGAAGATCCACCGTCTCCTGGGCCCCTTCCTCCACGATGTCCCGCACCGTTTTGGTCTCGTCCAGCCGGGGCTCCTGCTCCAGATAGCCGATGGTGTACCCCTCGGAGAGAACCGTTTCCCCGGTGAAATCCTGGTCCACCCCGGCCAGAATCCGCAACAGGGTACTTTTACCGGCCCCGTTCAGACCGAGGACGCCGATTTTCGCGCCGTAGAAGTAGGAGAGATAGATGTCCTTGAGGACAGTCTTCTGATTATGGGCCTTGCTGACCCCTACCATGGAATAGATTACTTTCTTGTCGTCTGCCATAGGCTGATATTACAGGAGGGGGAGCCGGTATGGCAAGGGGAAGTGAAAGAACAGTTCCAAGCGAACCGTTCCTTGACAGAGGAAAAATCCCCCCTTACCATTTGTTCATGATCACTCTGGATAACCTGTGCCGGAACTACCGCTTCAAAGAGAAGGCCCCCGGGCTCAAAGGGGCGGTTCGCAGCCTCATCAAGCCGGAATGGACCACGAAACGGGCGGTGGCCGATTTCAGCTGTACCCTGGATCAGGGAGACTTTGTCGGCCTGATCGGTCCGAACGGAGCGGGAAAGACCACCCTTATCAAAATGATGACCGGCATCATTCCCCCTTCCTCGGGGCGTATCGAAGTATGCGGGTTCCGCCCCGCCGACCTTAAGGACGAGTTCCGCCGCTCATACGCGGTGGTGATGGGCCAGAAGAGCCAGCTCTGGTGGGATCTGCCCGCGTCGGACTCCTTCGAACTGAACCGGGAGATCTACCGCATACCGGCGGACCGCTTCAAAAGAAACGTGGACGAATTGACCGAACTGTTCGAGGTGGGGGATCTTCTGGGAAAGCCGATCCGCCAGCTCTCCCTGGGGCAGCGGATGAAGATGGAGATAACCGCCTCCCTGCTCCACGATCCCCGGGTCATTTTTCTGGACGAGCCCACCATCGGCCTGGACGGCACAGCGCAGAAGCAGATCCGCCTCTTTCTGAAAAGAATCAATAAGGAGAGAAACACCACCATCCTTCTGACAAGCCACTACATGGAAGATATCCGCAGCCTGTGCGAACGGGTCATGGTGATAAACGAGGGGCGTAAAGTGTACGAGGGGACCTACCGGGAACTGACCGATCGGGTCAGTCCCTGGCGGATTGTGCGCCTCTCCTTCGAAGCCCCCTCAACCCGGGAGGACCTGATGCTGCCGGGCACGGAGATACTGGAGTGGGAACCCTACAGGGCGGCCCTCAAAGTAGCCCAGGACCGGGTCAAGGAGACGGTGGCCGCCCTCTTCGCCGATTTTGAACTGGACGACCTGTCCATAGAGGAGGAGGACATTACCGATGTGGTGGAAAAAATATACCGCCGTGATGAAAACCTCCTTTAAGGAGACCCTGGCTTACCGCTTCGACGCCCTCACCGCCTCCCTCTTCTCGGTGATGCGCATCTGGCTGGCCTGGCTCCTGTGGAAGGCCATATACGGGGAGAAGGAGATCATCGCCGGCTACACCTTTCCCATGATGCTAACCTACTACCTGCTCATCACCTTCCTCTCCCGCCTCGCCCGGTCTGAGGGAATCGTCTGGGAAACGGCGGAGGAGGTCCGCTCGGGCACCTTCAACAAGTATATCGTCCGTCCGGTAAGCCATTTCGGCTACGCCCTGGCCAGGAGCGCCGGCAAGGGGAGTTTCTCCCTGCTCACCGATTCCCTGGCTTTCCTTCTCTGGATTCTCATTTTCCGGAATTCCTTTGTTCCCCCCGTCGGATGGCCGGAAGGACTGCAGGCCGCCGGATTCGCCGCTCTGGGACTGTTCACCACCCTGCAGATCCACTACCTGACCGCCCTCATCAGCTTTAAAACCGTGGATATCGCCGGGCCCTGGTTTTTCATCAAGAACTTCATGGATTTCCTGACCGGCGCCTTCATCCCCCTGGTCCTGCTGCCCGGGGTTCTGCAGAAGGCTGTCAGCCTGACTCCTTTTTACTACATTCTCTACTATCCCGCCTCGTTGTACCTGGGACAGGAGACGGAGAAGACCGGGACCGCTCTGGCGGTGATCCTGTTTTGGAACGGGGTGTTCTGGGGCCTCCGACGCCTGCAGTATCGCCGTATGCTACGCTTCTACGAAGGAGTCGGGGTATGAAAGGAACAATCCGCCGCTACCTGAGACTGACCGGAATGCTCATGAAAATGAAGATCAGCCGGGATATGGTTTACAGCCTGAATTTCTGGATCGCCTTTGTGGTGGATCTGCTGCTTTTTCTCTTTCTTCTGTTGAGCTTCACCTTCGTCTACCGCTACACCGACTCCATAAACGGCTGGACCCTGCCCCAGATCATCGTGTTCATGGGAACCTTTACCATCGTGGACGGCCTGGGCATGGGCACCTGGTTTTTCGGCATCATCAGCCTCCCCGAAAAGATCCGCACCGGCGCCCTGGACATGCGCATAACCAAACCGGTGGACACCCAGTTCCTCGTCAGCGCGGAAAGCTTCAATCCCGGCTCCTTCCTGGGGCCCGTGGCTGGGGCTTTCATCGTCCGTTACGGCATGAAAGCGGGGAACTTTGCCCTGACCCCGGAAAAATTGGCGGGCTACCTGCTTCTGGTTCTCATGATGTACCTGCTCATGTACTCCCTGAGCCTCCTGGTTATGACCTGCGCCTTCTTCTTCGTCAAGATCGACGCCCTGATCCAGGCGGAGGAGTCCGCCGTGGAGTTCGCCTTTCGTATTCCCGGGACCGCCTTTCGGGGGGCAGCGAAATTTGTCTTCATGGTTCTGATTCCCTACGGTCTGATAGCTACGGTGCCCACCCAGTTTCTGACCGCGGGCCTGAATTGGGGTCAAGGGGCGGCGGTCACGGCCATCACCCTGTTCTTCGTGACCGCCACCCGGCTGTTCTTCCGCTTCGGCCTGAGCCGCTACTCCAGCGCCGGGGGATAAGCCCGGCGGGGTGAGGAAAAATTTGCCAACAAGGGGGAAAAGGATTAAAATGGCCCCATGAGGAAAAACCAGGGGTTCCTGATTATCGGCCTGATCCTACTACTCTCAGCCACGTCATGTCTGGCCATAAAGAGGAATTATCTTTCTAAAGAGGAGGTCGCCTGGCTGCGGGAGAACGGGGACGACCTGAAAGTTCTCTTCGGCTACCAGGCGCCTCCGGACGCCTTCACGAACAGCCTGGGCCGGTATGACGGTCTGCTGGTGGATTATTTCAGGGAACTGGAGAATGTCCTGAACATTTCCATCCCCATGGAAATCTTTCCCGCCTGGAAGGATATCGTATCCTACTCAAAGACCATGGACAAATACATCATCGTGGGAGCCGTTCAGACGGAAGAACGGGACAAAAACTGGCTGTTTACCGAGCCCTTTTTCAGGCATAGATTCATTCTCATTACCCAACCGGACAGTACCATTGAGACTCTGGAAGACCTGAAGGGGCGCCGGTTCGCCCTGGTCAACGGATATGTCATCTCCGAACTTCTTAAAAAGGATTATCCCGAATTGCACCCCATTCTGGTAGACGACGACCTGGTGGGGCTCAAGGCCCTCTCCGCTGGAACGCTGGATGCGTTTATCACCTTCGAACTCTACGGCAAATACCTGGCCCAGACCCAGGGAATCAGCGACCTGAAGATGACTCCCCTTCCCCAGTACAACGTGGAATACCGAATCGCCGTTTTCCGGAAGGACCCGGTACTGGCCAGTATCATGAACAAAACCCTGGCCCGGATAAGCAACAGGAAGAAAAGGGAACTGGATCTCAAATGGAACAGCGTCACCACATCCCGGATAAATACGGGATTCATGTATATCCTCTTCCTGGGGCTGGGCATCCTTCTCCTGCTGGTGGGTATCATTTTTGTCTGGCTTTTCCTGCTCAGAAAGGAGGTTGAGAGGCAGACACGTCTCATTAGGGAGAGGGAGAAGGAATACCGGGTTCTGGCGGGAAACAGACACAGCATCATCCTCTCCATACCCGATGCCATGGCCGTCACCGATGAAAACGGCAGCATAAGCGAATTTAATGAGATGCTGATTCAGCTGTTGGGAGTAAAGGGGGGAGATCTGCTGAAGAGAAGAGTCGTCGATATTCTGCCCTTTAAATCCCAGGAGGATTACTCCCGCCTCAAACGCCGATCGGAGCAGATGCGAACCGACGGAACTCCCCTGCTCTCCCTTATGGCTACCATCCGTCCCCCCGGCGGTGAGGACCGGGATCTGAGTCTTTCCGGCGCCCCCGTTATGGGAAACGACGGCCGGTTCATGGGGGAGATATGGATTCTCAAGGACATCACGGACCAGCGGAATATCGAAAACGAAGTGCTCCGGTCCCGTAAAATGGAGTCCCTGGCCCTTCTGGCGGGGGGAATATCCCATGACCTGAATAATCTCCTCACCTGCCTCTACGGTTTTGTGGACCTGGCTCTCATGACACTGGACGAAAGGGTATAGGCCCAGGCTAACCTGGAGCGGGCTCTGGGTTCCCTGGACGACGCTAAGAAGCTGACCCGTCAGATACTCAATTTTTCCCGGGGAGGCACTATAAAGAAAGAAATGATTTCCCCCTCCCGTCTCCTGTCGGAAATCGCCGAATTCTCCCTGCACGGCTGGGACGTGAACCTTCTCAGAGATTTCCCCGATGACCTTCCCCCTCTCTACGCGGACAGGGGACAGCTCAGCCAGGTGATAAGTAATCTTATAATCAATGCGTGCCAGGCCATGGACGGCAGGGGAGAGATCCGCCTTTCCGCTTCGGTTCGGGATATCCGGGATGAACCTTTTCTGAGGATATCCTTCAAAGACTCCGGACCGGGCATACCACCGGAGAAACAGGAGGAGATATTCAAACCCTACTACACGACCAAGGAGGAGGGGAACGGGCTGGGGCTGGCCTCCTGCCGGTCCATCCTCTCCCGGCATAACGGAAGCATAGAACTGGATTCCCGGCCCGGGCGGGGGGCGGAGTTTATCATTCACCTTCCCCTGAATAAAAACCGGCATACCCCGGAGCTGCCCCCCCTCCCCGCGAAAAAGGAGAGGGGTAAGGCCGACGGCTGCAAAGTACTCATCATGGAGCCTAACGAGGATATCCGCCTTATCATGACCCTGTTTCTCAGGGAGATGGGCTACGAAGTGTTAAGGGCGGATACCCTTAAGGAGATGGTAAATCTGTGTACCGAGGCACCCCTGATCATCGCCGATGTTTCCTCCGAAGAGGAATCCTGTCAGAATTCCCTGCCCCGGGAGATCAGAAAGCGAAATACATCGGCCCTGATTATCGGAGCCACCAGCAATCCGGACCGGAGCACTGTTCTGACCGGCGGGCAATGCGCCTATTCGAGCTGCCTCATCAAACCCTTCTCCTATGCGGAGTTCTCAGAGACCATTGGAGAGGTCCTTCAGAAAGGATAATCCCCTTCCAGGGAGACACCCTCATTCCGGGCTCTTTCCAGGGCCTCCCAGCCCCTCTGTCCGGGATAGCGTACCCCCGGGCCGCCGGGTACGGGCTCACAGGCCAATACCCAGTCCATCAGCTCTTCCATGCGGGGGCCGTACTCCTCCCCTCCCCCCAGGGCTTCAATGTTCAGGGCCAGGACATGAACATTCTGCCCCCCCTTTTTATGGGGGTTCACGGGTACCGTACCAGCCGCCGCAGTCATAGCTTCGGCCAGCAGAGCCATGGCAGTGCCCCGGAACCCGAATCTCTCCCCCCCGAAGGGCAGAATCGATCCGCCCTCCCCGGTAACGGCGGGATCATCGGTATAACGGCCGTCCCTGTCTATGTAGAGTTTCTCAGGGGCAAGCTCTCCCCTGTCACGCATTCGTCTCGTCTTGCCCATGGATATGGCGGATGTGGAAAAATCGGACACCACGGGCCTGTCCCTATATTCTTCCTCTCCCAGGGGAAAGGAGAAGGCCAGGGGACTGGTGTTGAACCGGGCCTCTTTTCCCCCGTGGGGCGGGGTCATGGGCAGGGAGGAAGTCTGGTTCCAGCTCATCATGAGAAAACCCTCCCGGGCATACCTGGCCAGGTGATACCCCATGGTGCCCACCCATCCTCCGTCAATGAGGGAGACATAGCCGATCCCCATCTTCCGGGCCAGGGCGGCGGCTCTTTCCGCCCCCCAGATTATCGGTTCCACCGCAGGTGTGCGGGAACAGTCCGCCACGGCGATGGCCCCGAAGGACCGGACAAGCCGGGGCGGTTCGATCCGGTCCGGGTGCTTTTTGAGGATGGAAATCATATTCTCGAGGGGGGGAATGCCGTGGGTATCGGTCCCGAAGGCGTGAACCTCTATCTGGGCCGTCGCCATGGTACGGGCCCTTACCTCTTCCACGCCGCACAGGGCGAGTTCCTTCGTATAGTAATCGATGACAGTCTCTAGTTTCCTTATCATATCCTCACTATAACAAGCCCCTTACGTTCCGTCCAGAGAAGTATCAGACCCGGCGCATTCTCATTCGTTGGGCCAGATACACAAGGGCCATCACGCCCATGGCGCCCAGATGGATCGCCACCCGGGGTTCATGGGCCATTCCCAGGAGCTGGGAGATGAGACCCGGCCGCAGCAGGGCGAGTGTGACCCCGGCCAGCAGGATTCCTTCGTACCATCGGTTTTTGTCGGCGAACCAGCCCTGGGTCAGGGCGGCGAAGGCGAACATGGCGAACAGGGCGGTGATGAAGATCCAGATCCCGTAAAACAGATTGTCCACCCCTATGAGCAGAAGCTCCGTATTGAAGATAAACATGAAGGGCAGAATGGCCGTGCGGATATCATAGGTAAAGC
>JAFGPQ010000135.1 GCA_016936115.1 Spirochaetales bacterium
AAAATCGGGTATTGCCTGTCCCGGAAATGGCTGCCGCATTGCACTACCGGTTCGTTATGATTCAGAGAAACAGCAGCCCTTCTCTGCGGAAATGTTTTAGATTTCCGCAGAGAATATTTTTCTTAGACGAAGCCCTGGGCCATCATAGAATCAGCAACTTTGATAAAGCCGCCGATGTTGGCTCCATTTACATAATTGACGAAGCCTGAGTCGTCTTTGCCGTATTTCATACAGGTACCATGAATATCTTTCATGATCTGCTGCAGCCGTGCATCCACTTCCTCTCTGGTCCAGGAGAGGCGCATGGAGTTCTGGGTCATCTCCAGGCCGGAGACGGCCACTCCCCCCGCATTGGCAGCCTTACCGGGTCCGTAGAGGATCCTGGCTTCAAGGAAAACTTCCACCGCTTCGGGAGTTGAGGGCATATTGGCCCCTTCGCAGACAACAACGCAGCCGTTTGCCACCAGCGCTTCAGCTTCGTGCTTTTCGATCTCGTTCTGGGTTGCACAGGGAAGGGCTACATCGCATTTTACCGACCAGGGCCTCTGGCCCTCTGTATAGGCAACATTGTATTTTTTCGCATATTCGGAGATTCTGCCGCGTCTGGTATTCTTAAGATCCAGAACATAGCTCAGTTTCTCCGCATCTATACCATCGGGATCGTAGATAAAGCCGTTCGAATCTGAAAGGGTGACCACTTTACCACCCAGGGCAATCACCTTCTCCACCGCAAACTGAGCCACATTGCCCGAACCGGAAACAGCCACGGTTTTTCCTTTGAAACTGTCTCCTCTTGTCTTCAGCATCTCTTCGGCGAAATAGACAGCCCCGTATCCGGTGGCTTCAGGTCTGATAAGGCTTCCTCCCCACTGGAGGCCTTTACCGGTGAGAACGCCGGTGAACTCATTGCGGATTCTTTTATATTGCCCGAACAGAAAACCGATCTCCCGGCCGCCCACTCCGATATCTCCGGCGGGAACATCAGTATTCTGACCGATATGCCGCTGAAGTTCGGTCATGAAGGACTGACAGAAACGCATGACCTCATTATCAGACTTACCCTTTGGATCAAAGTCCGAACCACCCTTGCCGCCTCCCAGGGGAAGAGAGGTCAGACTATTCTTGAATACCTGCTCAAAGGCCAGGAATTTCAGAATGCCCAGGTTCACTGTAGGATGGAAGCGCAGTCCGCCTTTATAGGGTCCGATGGCACTGTTCATTTCAATTCTATACCCCCGGTTAACCTGGATCTCTCCCTGATCGTCCACCCAGGGAACCCGGAACATAATGACCCGCTCGGGTTCGGTTATCCTATCCAGTATTTTTGAAAACTGATATTCGGGATTTTCTTCCAGAAAGGGGATCAAAGATTCAACAACTTCCTTGACTGCCTGATGGAATTCCGTTTCTCCCTGGTTTTTGGCAATGATCATGGCCATAAACTCATTAACTTTCGTATTTCCCGCCATATGATTTGTTCTCCTGTTTTGTCTGGCTGTACCGAACGGCATTTCGCCGTTCATCAATAATACCTATATCATGAGAAATCAATGGCTTATGATTTTTCCGTGAAACACGTAATAAGATCCGTAATTCCCTTAACCCTTCTGAGAACCGGCGCTAGAGTTCAATAATGCTGTTTCTGATGGCGAACTTTACCATATCAACAGCTGTTTTCAAATTCAGTTTCTGCATAATGTGGTTTTTATGGGACTCCACCGTCCGGATGCTGATATAAAGGGCCTCTGAGATTTCATTGTTTGTATAGCTGCTGCCCCAGAGAGTCAGCACCTCAAGTTCCCGGGAACTGAGACAGTCGAGGGCCCGGGGTTCGGAGGGTTTCTCAGACTTCAACTCTTCCACATACTTCTTCAGAAGGAGCTGGGTTATGGATTTGCTGTAATAGTCATGACCGTTCCTGAGGGTCAAAAGGGCCTCCAGAAGATCCTCTTTCTCGCTCTCTCTGGAGAGGAAGCCCTTGGCCCCGGCCTTGATACTCTTGTGAATTGATGTTTCATCCTCCGCCATAGAGAGGAGGAGCACCTTGACCCCGGGGTGTTTCATTGTAATTTTCACAATCAGATTCAGAATCCCGGTATCCAGAACATGCGGATTCAAGATGAGGATATGCACCTGATCTATGAGCCTGGAATCCAGCAGCCCCTCCACAGAGTGGGTCTTAAACAGGATATCTATCGAATCCAGTTCTTCGATCAGCCTGCAGATCCCCTCCAGAAGCAGTTTGTGCTCACTGCAGATCCCTACAGTTATGCGGCTCACAAGCGGTCCTTTTCCAGAATCAGGGATTTCTTCTCTTTACCGTCCATCAGAACCTCCAGAGCCTCGTCGAAGCGGATATGGCGGAAGAACTCAGTCTGCTGGAGAGGCTTTTCCCGAAAAAGGGAATCCCAGTTGATAAACTCATTTTCCGATGCATCGCTGACCGAGAAATACCCTATATTCATAGAGGTCACATTATGAAAGAAATGGGATCCTAAAGAAGAATCCAGAGGGAAATTTTTCAGGCTGATCTCCACGATGATACAGGCGTTCGAGATCTGCGCCCAGCACACAGGTATCCCCAGGAACTGATCTCTTGTCCCCCACCGGCCGGGTCCTATCAGAATATAGTGCCGATCCTCCCGGACCATAAGGTTGTTAAGGTATTCAATCTCCTTCGCCATTTCCAGGGTCCTCATTTTATCAAACTTATCGGGATCGATATAGATAATATCGTAGAGATCTTTTATCTCCCCGTTGCCGAGGCTTGTCTCTGTATAGAGAAGGGCACGGCTCCGATCGACAGAGCCCAGATCCACAGCTAGGTTCCTGCCGTTTTCCACCATCGGCTTGGCCTGAAGAAGGTAGAAACTGGGGAGTCCATTCCCGGCTTTGGCTAGATCCACCGCATATTCAATCTCCACAGGAGCCCCCATAGCCATCTTCAGGGTTGACAGGAGCATTTCAAGGGTCCTGGCCAGAGGGATGTAATCGTACTTGAGAATATTCGCGAAATTCAGAATCCGCGGCCCTGCAGCCGATAGTCCGGGAACAATCCTGTCGTTCTGGATATCATAGACAGAAGCGCAGTGTTTAAGGGTTCCATGACTTTCGGCTTCGGAAATATCCAGAAGGGATAGGGATGCCAGCTCTCCGTCCCGAACGTAGTCCCTGTCGATTTTACGGCAGTCCACCGCATAGAATTTCAGTTGGGAGCCGCTGAGGATATCCCGGGGAGAATACATATCGACCTTGGGGTATTTGGGAGAAAACCGATAGGAGGTCATGCCGTCTACGACATAGTTTCCAAGACCGAAGGCAGCCATGGCGAATCCCTCCTCGGGCTTCATCCTGGCTACAGGGTAGTAGTTATAGGAGCAAGCGGTGCCGCTGATATGGGGATAGTAATAATACCCCTGCCGCCTGCCGACCAGTTCCTGGAGGACAACTGCCATTTTTTCATCTTCCACCCGATGATTAATCGCCTTGTAATAGCTCTTAGCCTCTTCGGAAAAAACCGAGGCGAAAACCAGCTTCACCGCCTGTTTCAGTTTTTCCAGGGCTTTGGGCCGGTCGGACCTGTTGTTGGGGAGGATATAAGTGTGAAACACACCGGCAAAAGGCTGGGCAAAGGAGTCTTCCGACAGGCTGGAAGAGCGGATGGCGATAGGACAGTCCACCTGATCGAGAAATCCCGCCAGCTTCTGCTCCAGTAACGGAGAAAGATTGCCGGCGACAAAATACTCTTTAATTTTCTCAAAACTCTCATTCACGCCGATGATCCGGTCGTAAAGTCTGTTGTCATGGAGGAATCTGTCAAATTCCCCGGTCCCGATGATAGCTGTCCGGGGAGTCCGGATGTTGATCCGGTCCGTAACCGCCGAAAAATCCAGATTGTAGATCAGGGTATTTATGAAAGCCAGACCACGGCCTTTCCCTCCCAGGGAGCCCTCTGCCAGGGTGACAACGTTTTTTTCATCCAGATCCGCCGGGTCTTCGTATCTCAGTATCCGGCCCTTCCTTTTTTCGTCCTGATAGTCTCTGATAAACTCCAGCAGTTCTTTCCGAAACCGGGGAACATCCTCAATGGATCCGATTTTAAGAGGATTGATGGTTTTTGCCAGCTGGATCTCTCCTCTGGCCATCAGCCAGATGGAAAATTGATTTTCCAGGGCATGAAGATAGAAGGTCTCGTCAGGAACCAGACGCAGCTGCTCGGTAAACTCTTTAAGAGTTCCCGCCGATGCGATCTGAGCCCCTTTTCTATCTCTGAAAATGAAGTTGCCGAAACCAAGATAGTCGTTAAGATAGTTTTTAAGATCGTTCAGGAGGGTTTCCGAATTCTTATTCATGAAAAAGACATCCAGATCCACGGCGTTTTTGCGATTTCTGTCATCTGAAGACTGAAGTATCATGGGAATATTCAGCATATGGGATTTGACATACTTGATAAAATTGACACCCGCTTCCTTGTCGGGTCTGCCGCCATGTTCAAATTCTATGTCTGATATGACGCAGAGCAGGTAGTCCTTGTATTCATTAAACAGGTGCATAGCATCTTCATAGTTCCTGGCCAGCAGAATCTTGGGCCGGGAACGCATCCTGCTGATCTTATCCAGCTCATTCTTCTCCACCTCAGGAAGCAGCTGCTGCACCTGGCCGAACACAATACTGAAGAGCATCTGGAGATACTTGGAGTAGTAGAGAGTGGAATCCTCCACAAGAAGGATGACCCGGACCAGACCGACCCGGGTATCGTTTGCCACATTGATCCTGTCTTCAATGGATTTGACAATGGAAAAGATGACCTGGGAATCTCCGTTCCAGAAGAATAGGTTATCCAGATTTTTTGAAGAGGCAACCAGTTCCTCACAGTACCGGATTTTGCTTTTATGATTTAAAAGGAGATAGAAAGGCACCGAAGGCGCCTTCGCCTTGATTTTCTCGCTTAAAGGCAGCACGGCATCCGTGTCCATTCCCACCATAAGAATAACCAGGTCGAAAGACTTGGTTTCCAGCATCTCCAGAGCTTCCTCACCACTGGTAACCCCCGTCATACGGGGAAGAGAGAACAGACTGTACTGGTAGATTTCTCCCATAAAGCGTTCAAAGAAACCATCTTCCGTACTCAGGCTGAAAGCATCGTAGAGGGTGGCGATAAAAAGGATCTCCTTGACTTTGTACTTCATCATATCCAGATAGATGTACTTATCCAGAATCTGCTGATTGAACAGAAGCTGAAGCGGACCTTTATTGGTCACCAGGGACCGTTTATACTCATCAAGTCTCTCCTGCTCCTGCTTCCTGTGGATACTCTTTCTGTAGATTTCCCGGCCCTTGCTGTTGTTCAGATACCCGCTGATCAGTTCAGCGATGTTGAGAAGCAGGTCCCGTTCCTCCTTCAGGAAAGGCCCTTCATCCTCATCAGGGAATTCCCGGAGATACACGACCTTAACAGATCCTTTCTTGTTATCAAAGGTCACGAAGTTCTCACTCTGGCTCCAGATGGTTTCCCGAAATCCCCGGGTCTGGTAATCCCTTCCTTCATAAGAAATTCTCACCGCCGTATACTGTGGATACTGCCAGGAGGGAACGAGGATATGGGCTATCTCCAAAAGGGTTTCATCCACAGGACGGTATTCGGAGATCAGGTGGGTCGTTCTATTAATAGCCCCCAGTTCCTTAAGACGCTCATTGTTCTCATATAGGAGTTTATTCAGTACATCTGACCCGGCCACACCGGAGATCATCTCGGCTATGTGGACCAGCAGATCCCGTTCCTCATTCAGGAAAGGACCTTCATCCTCCATGGGGTACTCACCCAGAAGAAAAACCTCGATCGACCCCGTTCTGTTCCCCGGGGTTTCGAAACGCTGCATCTGAACCCAGGACCCCTCTTTAAAACCGCGGCTTAGAAACACCCTGCCGTCGAAGCGGATTCTGACAACCGTGGATTCAGGGTACTTCCAGGCCTCGGGAAGAATCTCGCAGATGTTCTGAAGAGCCATGTCGAAAGGCCCTCTGTTTTTCAGGGTTTCGGAAACCCTGTTAATGCAGCGCAGCTCCTTGAGCCTCAGGGTGTTGTGCACCAGAAGATCCTGAAGCGAACGGTTGGAGTAGGTACCGGAGATAATTGAGCTGAGGATGTTAAGCAGTGAGCGCTCTTCCTTAAGAAAGGGACCCTCATCGGCGGGAGGAAACTCTTTAAAATAGGCCACTTCAATAGAGCCTTCTTTTCCATCCGGAGTCACAAGCACCTGTTTCATCATCCACCGGGTTTCTTCAAAACCGCTGCTTTGGAACACATTCCCGTCAAAAACAATACGAGCCGCAGTATGTGCAGGATACTGCCAGGCCTCCGGAAGAAGGGAGCATATCTCCTGAAGAGACTCGGGCAGGGTGCCGTTCCGGCTTAGAATGGAATTGGTCAGATTGATGCTGTTCAATTCCTTAACCCTTTCCATATTGTTTTGAAGAAGAACCTTCAGCTGATTTTTGGAGATAAACCCGCCGAGTATACTGACAAGCAGTCCCAGACTCTCGGCAAAACTCCTCTCTCCTCCGTCAGAACTGATATCTCCAGCTTCTTCAAAAAAAAAGGCGATGCCATCCCCGGGATCTTCCGAAACATCCAGGGGGAATTCCTTGAGATCACCGCTTTCACGGAAATGGGAACTGTGATATTCCCGGGAGCCCAGTCTGACCCTCAGGGAAACAGGGTTCCGGCACAGAGACCTGGAAGTCAGTTCCAGCATCTCCTGGAGCAAAACTTCGAAGGGCTCCTGTTGACCAGCCAGAGCAGTCAGCCGGATCAGCAGCTCTTTTATGCTTATTTTTTCTGTCATCCCGGGTTCCATCGTGTCACTCCCTTTGGGATCATATCATGAACAGCCGTCTGTCCACTATTTATTTTATCTCATGCCTCCTGATATTTAAAATTACTTTTAAGGGAATTTCTTTTTACGTTTATGTAATTTAAATGAATGATAGGAAAATTAATCGAGGGGCGCAAGGCCGGAACCGGGAAAATGGGGAAATTCCGGCTTAAAAAATCGGCAAAAATCAACATCCCTCATCATGACAGTTCACTTATTACGGCTCTAACTTATAAATACGTGTGAGACGGGAGAATCCTAAACAAAGGTAGCGTAAAAGGACATAGTTTGGCAAAAGCTTGGAGGTGAGAAAGAAAAAATCAGTTCAGAGATGCCGGATCAAATCCCGGTGGAGGCGGACCCTGTTTCACAGGATGCCGTAGAATACGCTCTATTTCTAATGATTCCTGAATTATCGCTATAACCTTCATTTCCGATCCGCATTTCGGGCAGCCGGCCGGTGCACGTTCTGCAACATATGGCATGGACTCCCAGGCCCCTTTGGTACGGGAGGAGTACAATCCGTAGCGCCGTATCAGATGTACACCCTTGGGAGGGATATGCTGTGTAAGCTCTGCCAGGAAGTCGCAGGCATCGAACATATGCACGTTCTCCTTGAAATACTCGTTGTAATGGGTGTGGAACAGCACCCGTCCTTTAAGTTTGATGGGCAATAACCATTCCTGTGTCTATCTTTCTACCGGTAACTTCCCGGTAGAAATCGCTTATCATGGTAAATATCATTTTTGATATCTCTGCGAAAAGCTTTCTGTCATGACGGAAGAACACCCGCAGCTGGGATTAGTGCAGCGGATACGGGCTATCCCTTGCCGGTAATCACCCCAGGTGAGAAAGTGCTCTCCAACAGCCTGGATCCGTTCGAGACGAAACTTCCCGAACATATTGGCATACTCCTCATCATACCGGCTGCAGAAATTGGTGAAATGACGCTCGAAGACCTGATGGAGTGTGTTTCTTCCCCGCGGGAGGTACTCGGCTTTTTGCTTCACCCATAGGAAAGAAAGAGTTGTTACGGTAAAGTCCGCCAAGCAGCTCAAGCGATTGTTCTGTGACTTTCACGTGGGACGTTTTATTTCCCTGTGAAATTTGATCTTTGAAAAATGTTTCGTTTTTTACCTCCGGAAGGGAGAATAATCTGGGGCTTTTAACATCAGTGGGAGAAGAGCTTTGGAGCTTCCTTAAGAAACCTCCGGTGGGAGATTAGCTTTGCGGTAATCTTCGTTTCCTGATTTCACTAGCAGAACTGGGGACGGCTTCTCCGGTCATTTTCCAGGGATTTCCAATTCGGTTTATATTGAGAGAAATAAAAAATCCTGGTGGATATCCCTGGTTTATGAAAAGAGTAAAAGAAAGATAATTCTTGTTTTGGAATCTGCCTCATGGGTAGAAGAACCAGCGAGAAGAAGCGCTTATTACACATGGTGTGACCGCTAGAACAGGGCTTCGGCCTCTTAGCCCGATACGGACATATTTGATCGAAAACGCTATCATAATCCTCGATAGTCTTGATGTCGCTGTTTCTTTTAACAAAGGGAAGGACATAAATGCCCTCCCCATCTCCAGGAAAATCCTGTTACTTCTAATATCTGTCTCGATTATTGCCAAACAAACTGGCAATGCCGATCCCGGCTAATCCGGCTCCTGCTGCCAATAATACTTTCCTGGGATCCAGTTGTTTGTTTTCTCTATTGATTTCTGTAACCTTTGTTACAGAAACTTCTCTGACTTCTACAGGGGCGATGATAGTGACAGGAACTCCCAGCCAGTTATGAACAGCGTTAAGCGCATTGTCATAGGACGGATAATCGAACATGTACTCCTGATTATGGGCAATATAATTACGTTGAGTTCTGACCGTATGAAGCTGCCTCATGACGGATAGGGGCAATCTGTTATTTAAACGGCTGAGCTTATCGGCAAAGCTTAATCCGTTCAGGTAGGGGTAGCGGCTGATCAGGATCTGTTCAACCTGGTCACTGGTTTTAATTACATACTCGTATTTGTTCAGCATAGAACCTCCGATACAGAATTCCGGAATTCCGTACGTATTGGATTTTGTGATATCGGAAATTATAATGCATAAACTGTGCCATTTTCTCTGTTCTATGATATGGTGTGTTAAATAGGTGAGGATATGTGAAGGAATGGTGAAGAATGCCATTCCTTAGCCAATTCCCCAATTCTCATACTTTTTCAAAATCGATGGCGCCGTAACTCTTTTCCATTTCAGCTCCCCATTATCCGGATCTTTTCTCCGTTTGGCGATTGAATGAACCTGTCCGCCTGATAAATGGATTCGGAATGCTTGCTGCCCAAATCCATCTGTGATAATATCGGATATATCAATATAAGGTGTAACCGATATGGATGATGTTCTTATTCGAAGCATTGAAGGAAAAAAGAAGGAACTGGACAGGAACAGGCCTCTCAATCCTTCTGTACTAAGAAAACTTGAAGAGGAATTCTCAATCGCCTGGACATACAATTCCAATGCCATAGAAGGAAATACCCTTTCTATCCAGGAAACGGAGCTTGTCATCAAGGAAGGGATTACCATAGGCGGAAAAACCGTCAATGAGCACCTGGAAGTTCTTAATCATAAGAAGGGTATTGAGTATCTTCAGGGGATCGTTAAGAGGAAGTCCGATCTCTCTGAAGAGATTATAAAAGAGATGCACAGGATTATTCTCTCATCCATTGACGAGGGGGAGGCCGGTCATTACCGAAGAACAAATGTGAGAATAGTCGGAGCCCATCATCTGCCCCCGCAATCCGTGAAAATCCCAAGACTGATGCAGGAGTTGATAGAGTGGTACCATGGGCAAAATCGGGTATTGCCTGTCCCGGAAATGGCTGCCGCATTGCACTACCGGTTCGTTATGATTCATCCTTTCATAGACGGGAACGGCCGGGTTGCCCGATTGCTGATGAATCTTTATTTGATGTGGAACGGCTATCCGCCGGCAATTATTCTCAGGGTAGACCGTAAGAAATACTATCGGGTGCTGAATGAAGCCAATTTGGGGAAAAACGCAAATTATGAGAATTTCATAGGTAGATCAATAGAGCGCTCCCTCATCCTCTATCTCAATTCCATTGAGCCCGATCAGAATGATGAGAAAATGTTTATCAGCTTAAGGAAAGCGGCCGAATATTGTGATTTTTCCCAGGAGTATTTATCCCTTCTTGCCAGAAAGGGAAAACTGGCGGCGGTTAAGATAAACAGAAACTGGATGACTACAAGAGAAGCCGTTCTGGAGTATGTGAATGGGCAAAAGGGAGAGTAAAATGGACACGTTAATCTGGACAACGATCTTTGTTTGATTGTTTAATCATTACGGAGGAAAAGAATTAATAGGGGGTATTCCAGATGTTCCCGCTCCATGGCGGACAAACCGTTTATCTGTTTTCTCATATCCGTGCAGCCCGGTTTCACATAGATGTTCAGCTGATCCAGATCCAATATCATGAAATACCTCTGAGGGTATTTATCAGCCTGATGAGATGGGCTTCCTCATATCGGAGCGGAAGAGATATCGTCGGATGTCATTTCTCGGGTATCCAGTTTAGCCAGTTTGGTTTCCGATTGTTTGCTGAGCCGATGTTTCCATTCCCGGAATGTCCAGTAACTTATATCTTCGTGACGACAGAATTCGGCCATGGATTTTCCACTGGCACTCCAATGGATAATTTTGGCGCTTACGGAAAAGGATAGCGAATGATTCTTATAAAGAAGAGTAGACACTTCCACTTGAATATTTTTCTAAGAGCTTATTTGTTTGCACTAATATCTCTTTATTGCTTTTTCCAAGTTGCCTGCGCCAATGGATTACCCCCTTCCGAGGGGGGGAGTTCGGATTTTGCTATTATTCCAATTGATAAAAGCCAAAAGGCTTTTCCCTCTGCCGAAGGATACGGCGCTTTCTCAAAAGGTGGAAGAGGCGGCGAGGTTATATATGTCACCAATCTTAATGATTCGGGTCCGGGAAGTTTAAGAGAAGCCTTAATAAGAGAAGGAGCGCGAACGGTTCTATTTTCTGTCTCCGGAATTATTGAACTGAACAGTACCATATTCGTTGGCGATCCCTTCTTGACTATTGCCGGAGAAACGGCTCCCGGAGGAGGCATAACACTTAAAAACGGCGGGATATATATAGCGGCCCATGATGTTATTATCAGACATTTACGGATCCGCCCGGGAGATTCAACTATCGGACAAAGTTATGATGACAGAGACGCTATCACGATTGGACAAAGAAGCTACAGTATTATGATTGATCATGTTTCGGCCACATGGGCCATCGATGAAAACATATCTACCTTTTATGGTTCCCAATCGATTACTATTCAGTGGTCAATCATTGGGGAGGCCCTTCATAACAGTTTCCATCCCGAAGGTCCGCACAGTAAAGCACTATTAGTTGGGGATAACACGAAACTGATAACGATTCATCATAATGTTTTCGCCCATAACGACGATCGGACACCTGCACAGATAAAGGGCAATTCAATATGTGATGTCGTTAATAATATTGTTTATAACTGGGGAACTTACGCCTATAGCTTTAATCTCGATTATGTCTTAAAACCTTGTTTTATGAATTTGCGATCAAATTATTTTCTCAAAGGGCCATCGAGTACCGGAGATTTTTTTTCGGAGGCGGCCAATGCCTATGGCTCTAAGCTCTATATCGGAAATAATCTGGGAGACGATCCCCTTTTGATGTCATACAATGCTAATCCTGCAGAGTTTATTTCCCAAAAAGATTATCTTGTGGCCTCTCCCATTGATTGGCCGGGAAACGTCAATATAACCGGCATGGAAACAGAGACACTTCGTAATGTGATTCTTGATAATGCGGGCGCAACCCTTCCCGTCAGAGATGAGGTGGATACACGAATAATCAATGATGTTAAGAATATTTCCGGTGCGATTATTGATTCTCCGGCTAGTGTCGGAGGATATCCTTTTATTTTAGAAATCTCCGAAGATCCGGCTAATTATGACTCCGATTTGGACGGGATGCCAAATAATTGGGAGGATGCCAACGGTTTCGACTCATCTTCTTCGGCCGATGGAAACGGAGATCACGATGGAGACGGGTACACCAATTTAGAGGAATATCTCCAGAGTCTTGTCTATATGGGGGTTTACGAATAAAAGGGCTATAATACCTAAAGAGTAACCATGAAAGCAGTCATTAAGACAACAATAACAATTACCGTGTATACGATCTTGCTCCCCCTCCTTTTTTCATGCTCGAATATTGTCGGCTACTCCGGAAAACAGCCTTTCCAGCATGATCCCATAAGCGAAGACTTCGATTTGAACGAGAAGCCTATCTACGAAACAAAGACCTATGACGACAATGGAACCTCGCGCAGTTACAAGCTGATGCCCCCCTGGAACTACGACAAGGATTACAACAGCGAGCGGTACTATACTCTGATGATTAATGTGGTCTACTCGGGAAGCCTCGTCGCCGGGAATACCCAGAGAATGCAGGACTACCCCTGCTTTTGCCTGGATGCGGCGGCCAACAGCGATTGGGTCTATGCCATGGTTGCCGAACTGGTAGCCGATTACAGAATCGATACAAACCGAATCTACCTGGCCGGATTCTCCGCCGGCGGTTCCGGTTCCTATCCTTTTGCCTCAAATCTTAAGGCGACCCAGGGGCTGACCGTCGCGGGCATTGTCCGCTGTGCCGGCGGCAGTAACACCGCCCTGTCCCCCTAATCAATCACAACCCCGAACCCATTCAGCAAATTCAGCGCCTCCGGCGAAGAAAACCGGGCCTTACACACCCTGTTGTTCAAGGGATCGATGCTGTATCCCAGGGCATCCCGAAAATCAGCCTTGGTCAGATCGGCCTTATGGAACAGGGTTCCCTGGAACTGGGAGTGGGAAAAGTCCGACTCCGCCAGGTAGGTATTCTGAAAATAACACTCCCTTATCGTACAATGGCGAATGGGGGTCTTCTTCATGCTCATGTCGGTGAAATTGCACAGGTTCAGGCTGCATCCTTCCATGGTAACGCTGAATGAATAGCGGCTGCATTCAAAGAACTTGATGCCCAGCAGCTTGGACTGTTCAAAGGCCACATCGGACAGGCGGGCGCCCCACACCCCGGTGTTGCTCAGGTTGCAGGACAGGAAGCGGCAGTTTTCCAGGTACGTGTCATTCATAAGGGTGTCGGAGAAGTAGCAGTCCCTGAAGGTGCAGTCGTAGAACTCCGCCCCGGTCAGATCCCGCCCGGAAAAGTCCTCATTTGAGAATTCCCTGTTCTGGTATGTCATCCTGCCGCCTAACTGATATTCTTGAGCAGGCTCGTGCTGGACAGGCGGGCCAGTTTGTACCGCCACCGGGCGAAGGGATTCTTCGTCCGCTCTATGACAATGTCCATGCTTGTGATATTCATCTTGAGCACGATCTTCTGTACGTTGGGCTTCAGGGCCTTGAAGTCCTTGCTGGCCGGGGACTGGCCTGATTCCAGAAAGGTGTTCAGGGCTTTTTTCTGGGATCCCGACAGGAGCTTCAGGGCATTCTTAAGCTGCTTCTCCTGCTTGCGCTGTATCTCTTTCTGAACGTCCGGATGTATTTTCAATGGTTTTGTTCTCCCTTTTTGCTTTTTGATATGATGGGGATTATACACGAAAAGGAGAACTCTTGCATTACAAAAACAATTTATGAACTGGGAACACGCCCCCCCCCCGGATGAAATGCAAGCAGAAATCCCAGGCCTAACCTCCAAGAGTTGGTGTTCTGAAGGTAGAAGGGAAATATGAATGAGATGAGAAGGGGATGAATTCATTTGCCATAGACGGGACATTTTAGAAAAATGATTCTCCCTAACATAAGGCTCTTCTGTAAAAAAAGCCCCCGCTGCCCGGCAGCGGAGGCCTTCATTCGCTTCGCGAACAATCCTACAGCACGTTTTTCAGAAAGTTTTTCGTCTTTTCGTGTTTCGGGTTTTCGAACAGTTCCTTCGGTGACCCTTCTTCGAGAATCATCCCGTCGGCCATGAACACCACCCGGTCCGCCACTTCTTTGGCGAATCCCATTTCGTGGGTCACGCAGAGCATGGTCATGCCCTGTTTTGCCAGGTCACGCATAACCGCGAGTACTTCCCCTACCAGTTCCGGATCCAGGGCGCTGGTGGGCTCGTCAAAGAGCATGATCTCCGGTTCCATGGCCAGGGCCCGGGCGATGGCCACCCGCTGCTGCTGTCCGCCGGAGAGCTTGCTGGGGTACACGTCCCGCTTGTCAGCCAGGCCGACCCGCTCGATGAGTTTAGTCGCATCGGAAAACGCATCGGCTTTTGACTTCTTGCGAATCAGAACCGGGGCCAGGGTCAGGTTCTCCAGAACCGTCTTGTGGGGGAACAGATTGAACCGCTGGAACACCATGCCCATTTCAAGAAGCATGGCTTTCTGCTGCTCCGCAGGGACCCGGTGGACGGTTCTGTTATGCTTTCTGTGCAGGAACAGTTTGTCCTCTACAAAGATCTTGCCGCTGGTGATCTCTTCCAGGTGGATCAGAGAGCGAAGATAGGTGGATTTGCCCGCCCCCGAAGGACCGATGATGCAGATCACCTCTCCCTTCTTTACGGCCAGGTCCACATCCTTGAGCACTTCCAGGTGCCCGAAGGACTTGCAGAGTTTCTCTGTTCTGATGAGATATTCGTAATCCTGTGACTGATTTTCCTTATTCATAAACAGATAACCTCTCTTCCATTTTACCGAACAACCAGGTGAAGATGGCGGTTACGATCAGATAGATCACCAGGGCGGGCAGGAATACGAGATAGCTGCCTTCGCTGGTCATGATGGTTTTGGATATGGTGGTGATGTCCATCAAAGAGATGGCGAAAACCAGGGATACGTCCTTGATCATCATAATGAATTCGTTGCAAAGGGGCGGAATCATACGCCGTGTCGCCTGGGGAATCACGATATGCATCATGGTCTGGGCGTAACCCAGTCCCAGGGTCTTGGACGCCTCGTGCTGTCCCTTGTCGATGGACTGGATGG
>JAFGPQ010000136.1 GCA_016936115.1 Spirochaetales bacterium
AAATGTCCGGCTTCGAAGAGAAGCGGAAACAAAACGGGGAGCTGCTTGACGACGGCAGCCGGTACGGGATCGGAATGGCCATCAGCTACCGGGGCTGTAGCCTGGGCGCGGAGGGGATGGACTTCTGCTCCGCTGTTATTAATTGCCAGTTCGACGGGTCCATTCTTCTGGAGACGGGCATCCATGAGAACGGCCAGGGGGCGGAAACCACCATGGTCATGCTCCTGGCGGATGAACTGGGAGTCAGCCGCGACCGTATACGTTACAATAAACCGAACACCTCCCACATCCCCGACGGGGGCACCACCGTGGCATCACGGGGAACCCTCATGGGCGGCGGCGCCGTAGTCAACGGAGTGGAGAACCTGAAAAAAATCATAGCCAGGTCTCTGGCCGATTCATTGGAGTGCGACTCCGGAGAGGTGACCATTCACGACGACCGGGTCTGGGGAAGAACGGCGGAGATCAGCATAAGCTGGGAAGAGGCCATGCACCGCATGTTCCTGAATACGGACTACCCCTACGCCTTCGGCAGTTTTCAGGCTCCCAAAGTGACCTGGGACGAGGAGACGGGCCGGGGCAAGGCCTATTTCACCTGGGGCTACCACTGTCAGATCGCCGAGGTGGCCGTAAACGAGGAAACCGGCAGGATTCAGCTTCTGAGCGCCTGTGCGGTCCACGATATAGGAAAGACGATCAATCCGGAAGGGTTAAGAGGGCAGATCTACGGGGGATTCGCCCAGGGATACGGCATGGCGGTCATGGAGGACCTGGCGGTTAAGAACGGCCGGACCGGAAATAAATCTCTGAACCGTTACCATATCCCCCGATCTACAGACCTGTGCGACATGGAGTACAGCACTGTGGAGTACGGGGATCCCAACTCTCCCAGCGGAGCCAAGGGCATCGGGGAACCGGCTCTTGAAATCGCCGCCGCCTGCACGGCTAACGCAATTGCCGGCGCCACGGGAAAGCGCTACTCCGCCTACCCCATCAAAATCAAGGAAGAAAACAGGTAATGAGCGAAACGACTGTAAACGGAAAACCGGTAACCATCAAAGAAGAGGACCGGGAGAAAAGGCTTCTCACATATCTAAGGGAGGATCTGGATCTTACCGGAACCAAGGACGGATGCGGAACGGGAGCCTGCGGCGCCTGCACTATCCTGGTGGACGACAAACCGGTGCGCTCCTGCATGAAAAAGGTTGATTTCATTGAGGGGCACCGGGTCATCACCATAGAGGGTATGGAAAATCCGGATGGGACCCTCCATCCCCTTCAGCAGTCCTTCATCGACTGCGGAGCCATTCAATGCGGATTCTGCACCCCCGGCATGGTACTGACGTCCCATGCCTTTCTGTTGGAACATCCCGAGCCGACCCGGGAGGAGATTCGCAAAGCGATAAAGCCGAATCTCTGCCGGTGCACAGGCTACCAGCAGATTATTGATGCGGTAGAGAAGGCCTCGCCTTTCTACCGCTAGCGGTTTTCTACCCGCAGCTTGTCTTCAAGGGGGATATCGGGGCAGACTTGACTGATGATGGAAAGGATCTCCTCCTTCTCCGTCTCCCGGTTCACCCGACCGGAAAGAATAAGAGAATCCTTTTTCCAGAGAAGAATGCCCTTATCCATTACCCGGAGAGAGACATGGGAAGAATCAATTATTCTCTCGCTTTCGCCGATGAGTGCGTCGATCTTTTTTTTCCTTGAATCCAGTTTTGCCATGGATACTCCTGTAATATTACTTCAATTAAAAATTTGTAATAGTTACATTTGCCACGCAAACCTGTAAGTAAAACAGATGATTAGGGGAAGTTTGATACTCCAATCATACTTCACTTGCGCCACAGGGTCAAGGATAGAAAGATCTAATGCTTGAAGTGCCGGAGGCCGGTGAGGACCATAGCAATCCCCGCTTCGTCGGCGGCCTTGACCGAATCCTCATCCCGGATGGAACCGCCCGGCTGGATAATCGCCTTGACTCCCGCCTCGGCGGCCGTCTTGACCACATCGTCGAAAGGGAAGAAGGCGTCCGAAGCCATTACCGTGCCGTCGCCGGCCCGTTCCAGAGCCTGCTGGGCCGCCCAGATGCGGTTCGTCTGACCTCCGCCGATTCCTGTGGCGCATCCGTCTTTCACTACCACAATGGCGTTGGATTTCACATGCTTGACCACTTTCTGACCGAAGATCATATCGGCCATCTGCCCATCGGTGGGCTGGACTTTGGTAACCACCTTCATATCATCATGGGAGGCGAAGCTCTTATCATTGTTCTGAACCAGAACGCCCCCGTCCACATTGACCACTTCCATGATATCTTCCGGTTTTTTATTCACCTTAATGACACGAAGATTTTTCTTGCTTTTCAGAACAGTCAGGGCTTCTTCGGAGAAGGAGGGGGCAATAACGATCTCCAGGAAGATCTTGATCAGTTCCTCGGCCATGGCTTTATTAACTTCACCGTTCACCGCCACAATGCCCCCGAAAATAGAGACCGGATCGCAGTCATGGGCTCTCTTATAGGCCTCTTCCACCGTTTTGCCGGTGGCCACGCCGCAGGGGGTGGAGTGTTTCAGCCCGCAGCAGACGGTCTCCTCAAACTCGCAGACAACCTTCCAGGCCACATCCATGTCCCTGATGTTATTAAAGGAGAGTTCCTTACCGTTAAGCTGATCGAACTCCGCCAGTGCCCCCGTACCCCGGGTATCCCCGTAGTAGGCGGCGTTCTGGTGGGGATTCTCCCCGTAGCGTAGATCCATGACCTTCCTGTAGGAGGCTTGGAAGTACTCGGGAAGAGCGTCGTCCCCTAAAAGAAACTTGCTGATCGCTCCGTCGTAGGCGCTGGTCAGATTGAAAACCTTGCCGGCGCATCTCTTCTTCGTTTCGTAGGAGACTTCCCCCTTCTCCATCTCCTCTCTGATCCCCGCATAATCGGCGGGATCGGTTACAACAACCACATCACGGAAATTCTTGGCGGCGGAGCGGAGCATGGTGGGTCCGCCGATGTCTATAAACTCGATTTTCTCTTCAAAGCTCTTGCCGGTGCGGACCTCTTCGAAGAAGGGGTAGAGATTGACCACAACCACGTCGATGGGATTGATGTTGTACTCCCTCATCACGGCCATATGCTCTTCGTTATCGCGAATAGCCAGCAGACCGCCGTGGACCATGGGATGAAGGGTTTTCACCCGGCCGTCCATCATTTCGGGAAATCCGGTCACATCGCTGATATCGATGGCTTCCAGCCCCTCTTCCTTCAGATGACGCAGAGTTCCCCCGGTGGAGACGATCTCATACCCTTTTTTCTCGAGAAAGCGGGCGAAAGACGCCACACCCTCTTTCTTGTAAACGCTAATCAGAGCTCTTTTAATCATTATCTATCCTTTACTGTTAACTAACCTGTTACTGTACCGACTGAATCAGCTCGCCCACCCGGGCTTCCACGCTTTTGATGCGGGAGGATGTGGCCATCTTCGCCTCTTCCAGATCCCCGCAGGGTTTGACGCAGCAGGAACCGTAAAATTTGATTTTCGGCTCCGTACCGGAGGGCCGTGCCGTGACCAGACTGCCGTCGGTCATGACAAACTGCAGAACGTCGGAGGAAGGCATATCGATATCCTTTTCAACCTTGCCCGTCTCCAGATTCGTGGTGGTTCCGCTTTTAAAATCTCTCAGAGAAGACGCCTTGAGATCGCCCCATTCCCGGGGTTTGTCGTCGCGCAGGGTTTTCATAAGACCCGCCATTATGCCGGCTCCCGCTTCCCCTTCGAAGTACTGGGAGATGAGGAACTCCTCGTAATAGCCGTAGGTCTGCCAGATCTCTTTCAGATGATCCAGCACGGTCTTGCCCCGGTTCACGTTCCACAGGGCCATCTCCGCTGTGAGCAGAGCGGCGGATACGGCGTCCTTATCCCGGGCGTCAGTCTCCACGAGAAAGCCATAGCTCTCCTCCCCGCCGAAGATATACTGATACTCTTCGGTCTTGTCCCACTCGGCTATTTTCGCACCGATATACTTGAACCCGGTAAGCACCTTGAAGCAGGTCGCTCCGAAGGCCTGGGCGATATCGAAATGCAGATTGGTCGTAACGATCGTATTGATAAAGGCGGGATTATCCGGCATCAGCCCCAGTTCCTGTCGGCTGCGGAAAATATAATCGGTGAGCAGGGCGCCCAGCTGATTTCCCGTGATGAGAGTCCAATCCTTCCCATCGGGAACGGCAATACCGATTCTGTCCGCATCGGGGTCCGTACCGATAACCAGATCGGCCTTCTGCTCCCGGGCGTATTTGAGGGAGAGATCCATGGCGGGGGTGATCTCGGGATTAGGGAAAGCCACCGTGGGAAAGTCCCCGTCCGGCTCGCGCTGTTCCGGTACGGTGAAGACTTTGATACCCACATCGGAAAGAACCGTCTCCACGGGAACCGTTCCGGCGCCGTGCAGAGGGGTATAAACGATTTTCAGGTTCTGCCCCTTCTCCTTAACCAGCTCCGGACGCAGGCACTGGGCCTTGCACATGGCGTAATAGGGCCCGTCCACCACTTCGTTGATCATAACAAGGGAGCCGTCTGCCAGAGCCTCATCCTTTGACTTGCGGTTGATCCTGTCGGTAACCAGATTGACTTCACCGATAATCCCCTTGTCATGGGGAGGGGTCACCTGGGCGCCGTCGTCCCAGAAAACCTTGTATCCATTATATTTGGCCGGGTTGTGGCTGGCGGTAACCATGATACCAGCGCAGGTCCCCAGCTCCCTTACCGCAAAGGAGAGCACCGGCGTAGGCCGGAGGGAAGTAAAAAGGTAGGTCTTGATGCCGTTCCCAGCCAGAACTTCCGCAGCGGTCTGCGAGAAGAGATCAGAGTAATTCCGGCTGTCGTAGGAGATGACAACGCTCCGCTTCTCCTCGGGAACATTCTTAACGATATAGGTGGCCAGTCCCTGGGTGGCTTTGGCCACGGTGTAGGAGTTCATCCGGTTATAGCCGCCGCCGATTTCGCCACGAAGGCCACCGGTTCCGAAATCGAGATCACGGTAAAAGCGTTCCCGCAACTCCCCTTCCTCACCCTTCTCCATCACCTGGCGAATGTCATCCTTGAATACCTCATTCCACTCCTGGGAAAGGTAATCCTCCGCCTTTTTCATTATCTCCTGGTCAGCCATAGGGGCCTCCTTTATCGTAATTTCCCTTATCATAAAATAGTATAAAAATGAGGTCAAAGTAAAGACCTGGGCTTGATCCGTTGCGGGCTGCTTTTCAATTTCACCGGGATAGGAGATAATGGCCTATGAAAATTCTTTTTCTGGAATCCTTTTACGGCGGCTCACACAGGGACTTCGCCGATTCCTTTGCGCAGCATTCCAGACATGACATCACTCTGATCACTCTTCCCGCAAGGCACTGGAAATGGCGTCAGGGGGGAAGCGCTCTTGCCTTTTGCGATGAACTTGACAAAAGAGGAGAACAGTTCACAGATTATGACGGGATTTTCCTGACAGGTCTGAGTGATCTCAATCTGCTGAAGAGCCTTCGCCCTCTTCCTCCTGTTCTGCTCTATATGCATGAAAGCCAGTTCCACTATCCCCTGGGAGAGGGGGAAAAACAGGATTACCATTACGGTTTGAAGGACTTTACCAATATGCTCGCCGCTAATGAAGTCGTTTTTAATTCACGATACCACGGCGAAACCTTCATGGAGGAGTGCTGCCGTTTCCTTAAAATGATGCCCGATTTCTCTCCTGTGAAACAGTGGGAGAAATTGAAGGAGAACTGGAGCTTTGTCTATCCCGGCTTTTCCCCCGGTCCCGGCCATGACCGTGTAACGAGCATGGAACCTCCCGTTATACTGTGGAATCACCGTTGGGAACATGATAAGAACCCTGAAGGTTTTCTCTCCTTCCTTCGCAGGTTGACGGCAAAAGGACACTCCTTCAGGCTGATTATTCTGGGGGAAAGGTTCCGTAACTATCCCTCTGCCTTCGACATAATTGGCGATGAGTTCGGCAGGAACATCATCCACTCGGGATATCTCCCTTCCCGGGAGGATTACTGGGATCTCCTTTACCGTTCCGATTACGTTGTCAGCACGTCCGGGCAGGAAAATTTCGGCATATCCGTTGTTGAAGCGATCTGGGCAGGAGCCCTTCCCCTTCTTCCCCGCCGTCTCTCCTATCCGGAAATTCTGGGAGAGGATTTCGCAAATTACCTCTACACCGGGGAGGATGACCTGATAAACCGCTTTCTTTCCCTCGAATCCCATCCCCCGGCAAATGAGGAGAGGGAGACTCTGCGCCAATCCATGAAACGCTTCTCCCGATTGGCAATCATCCCCGCTCTGGATCAAATATTGGAAAATATGCCATCATAGGGCGATACCCAAGGAATTCTAATGGCAAAGAAAGAGAAAAAATCGGGGGAGCTGCTCTTTGAAGAGTATTACGGCAAACGATGGGGAGATCGGTGGCCTATACTCCGGGAGTCCCTTTTCACAGAAATAGATCACTATCACTTAACCGAAGGGCTGCTGCAGCCCTATTTTCTGGATGAAGCCTCCCTTTATCCGGCCCGGGAACTGGATGTCCGGGAGGGAGAAGAGGTGTTGGATATGTGCGCCGCCCCGGGGGGAAAATCCCTGATTCTGGCAGCGGCTCTCAAAGGAACGGGATCACTCACTCTGAATGACCTTTCCCCGGACCGCCGCCGCCGGCTCAGGCAGGTTATGGAAAATCATCTGATTCCGGAATGGCAGAAGAATATCCGCTATACCGGCTTCGACGGATCCCTCTGGTACCGCCACGAACCTTCCCGTTTTGATAAAATCCTTCTTGATGCGCCCTGTTCTTCTGAAAGACATGTGCTGAACTCTCCGGAACATTTGAAGAAATGGACCCCAGGCAGAATAAAAAGCCTGGCCCCCCGCCAGTTTTCCCTGCTCTGCTCCGCCCTGGATGCGGTTAAGCCGGGTGGACTCATTGTGTACAGCACCTGTGCACTGGCGGAAGAGGAAAACGATCTGATTATTGAAAGACTTCTGAAAAAAAGGAATAACCGTTTTCAGGTAGAGCCTCCCCTGTATGAAAAGGGGGAAGATACCCGTTTCGGACGGCATATCCTTCCGGACAGAGAGACATCAGGCCCTATTTACTACTGCCGTATCCGCCGCCTTAGTGAGGGTTAAGCCTTACTGTTTCGATTCTCCAGACGTTCCAGGGCCCAGAAAGCGAAGGTTCTGACCTTTTTATCGGGATCCTCGCACAACTCCTTCAGAAGTTTGCTGCTCCCTTCCGTATTCAGTTTCTCCAGGGCTCTCACCATTCCCACTCTCACCGCACCGGAAGGATCATCGGCGGCCAGGAAAACCGCTTTCAGGGTTTCCCTGTTCTCGAGTGAAATAAGCTGCTCAACCGCCCGGATTCTTTCATTCTGATCGGGATTCCTCAATGCGGAAATCAGTTTATCCGTATAACCGCCCTCTTCAAGAATCTCCTCGATCAGCTTGCGCGCTTCAGAGGACTGTTTCCTGAGCAGTTCCGCCATAGGCTCGTCCATGGCCATTCCCAGGGCGATGAATATGGGCTTCAGTTCCTTGCGGAAGGCGGGATCGGATTTTACGAAATTCCTTATCAGCCCTTCCACATAAACCTTGTCCCGCCTTCCCGCCAGAAGGGGAATTATTTTGCCTCTCTTTCCCTCATTCCGGGAAAGATAATCAAAGAGCAGGTCCAGTGAGCCGTTACTGTCCGAGTTAATCAGTCCCGATATAACGGCTTTTTTGACGTTTTCCGATTCATCTTTGCTGAAGAGCAGTTCCCCTATGACTTCCTGAACTCCCTCCTCATCCAGATCCATAAGAAGGGAGACAGCAGTGGCCCGAACCCGTTCATCGGGATCATTCAGCAGGGGTAGCCCGTTATCCACCTTCAGTTCATCCAGACTGTGAAGTTTAATCAGGGCAGCCCTTCTGAGATCCCAGTCCCGGTTACTAAGAAATTTGAAAAAACGTTCCCTGAAGAGAATCCCCTGGGACAGGGGGAGAGCGAAGGTCAGTGTCCTGTGAATATCGCTGTCGCAGGAATCGAAGAGGACTACGGCTAGACGGCGGAGCTTCTCCTGGTCGAATTGATCGAGATCGGAGGAGAGGTTCAGCAGTTCCTCCTCATCCAGAAGGGGCAGATGCTCCAGAATCATCTGAAGAGTATAATCCAGATGCAGGGCGGCCAGAACAATAAGGATGTCCGCCCGGAAGGAAAGAACATTCTCCTCATTCAGCAGCTGTTCGGTCAGCTCCGTCAGAATCAGGGACGGTTCATAGGTAAAAAGCCTTTCCCTCACCAGCTGACGGCAGAAATCCTGACCGTTTTCCAGAAGGAAGAAGAGGTCATCCAGGTAATAATACTCCCTTTCCGGTGGTATGGATTCCAGGAGGACTTCCATTAAAAGAGGATCGTTCTGATGCTTCTTCAGTTCCAGAGCCTTCAAACGATGGCATTCATCGGAACCGCTGCCGTCTATGGTTTTTACGGCGGTTCGATATATTTCAAGGGAATTTTCCGTTCCATAGGGGTCCCGCGAAAAAACGGTTTCCGCCAGTTTCTGCAGCCATTTGAGATCTCCCCGGCCTACGAGAAGGCGGGCGGCGGCCATGATAGGTCCTTCCCGGTCCCAGGGAAAATACTGGAAAAATCCGGTCACATTAACAGATACTGCTTTGGAAAGAAGTTTGTATTTTCTCTCGAAATCGGTTTTATCCCCCAGATGGAGTTCCTGGGCGTATCTTCTGAGAACCCCTTTCTTTTCAAGATAGATTGCCGCTTCCCGTACGAGAGAAGACTCTTCGGAGAGGAGAAAGTCCAGGGCCAGATTTTCATCCTGATCGGAACCGGCTTCCATAAGGGAGAGATAGTGGAGGGCCTGTTCCGTGGACATTAGGGAAGGATCGATCTTCTTGAGATCCCCGTAATCCTTATTCACGCGGCCCGCAGCGGCCAGCCTCACATTGCGGCTGGGATCATTCAACAGGATATGCTCCAGGATCGCATAGCCCTGCTCCCGGTCCTCAAACACGGCCTCGTCAACAAGCAGACGCCGGACTGGCATATGGGGATCGTTGAAACCGCCGCTTACGGTTTTTAGGGAAAGGTCATCCTCGTAATGGACCAGTATGTTGTAGGCGAAATACCTGACGTCCCCCTTGGAGGAGAGGGTCAGTTCCCGGAGGAGTTTCTTCTGCTCCCAGAGCATCTGGGATGCGGTTTTCCCGTCGAAGGGGAGACTGGAACAGCTGCTTCCCAGAGTTTCCAGGGTCTGAATATCGTTGTCCCCCAGATTTTCCTGAAACACTTGAAACAGCTTCCGGCCCTTTAGACTGTGCATGAAACAGGGATAGAGATACTCCCCGGCGAAATGTTTTGAGATGAGATGATACCATTTGATACCCCCGGTCTGGATAAGCCGGTCAACCCACAGATCGCCGATCTCCTGACGCTTATAAAGGGGGGATTCGGGATCGGAGAGTTTCTTCTCCACATCCTTGTAATAACGGATCAGTTCACGCTTCTTCAGGCTTCCCGCATAAAGCTCTCCCCTATGGATTTTTCCGATGCGGTTAAGAAACACGAGACGGCTGATCAGGCGGTAAAGCAGCCAGACGATGACAGGCAGGGTAAGAAGCAGCCAGAGCGGAGATATATCTCCCGGTAAATTCAACACATCAAACTCCTCGATCCTAAATATTCTCTCTCAAGCGCTGCAGGGCGGCCAGAGCCACCGGGCAGACGGAATTCAGATAGGCCAGCTTATCCTTATCAAAGGCCTTCTCCTTGCTGCTGTTCAGAATGAGAAGGAATTCCATAGCCCCCCCCAGGGAGAAGGGATAGGCCACGCCGCTCTTCATCCCCTTTCTGAGCAGGAGCGCAGAAAACTTTCCCTCGGGGTCCTCGTGGCACAGCACGAATTCATTACACTCTTCTATGAAGAGAAGCAGGGGTATATCAAAATCCAAATAGTAATCCCTCCCGCTCCCATGGCTGCTGTAATAGGGGGTGACATCGGATTTTGCATGACTTCGGCAAATAAGGGAGAAGTCGGAATAGGTTTCATAGCAGGTTCTGTCAGCCAAGAAGGCAAAAAGCTCATCTTCAGTCTTCGCAGATGCAAGGAGAGAAGAGGTTTCTGTGATGGCTTTAATCAGTTCCATCGGAGTATTTCACCATCCTGCCATTGACTTTGAACAGATGTCCCGAATCATCGACCAGAACTAAACTGTCATCATCGGATACTTCCATTACAGGATAAACTTTACCGATTGTCAACCGTTGGGAGGCTTCTTTATAAGGATCGTCCAGATCAAGGAAAAGGCCACCCCGGGCCTGATCGCATTTCTCTTTGAAATCGTCGGGAAGGGTTACATAGAAAAGAGGTTTCATCCTAGATGAATTCCTCAAGCTCCTGAATAGCCTTGAAACCCCTGAGCTTGACTATCGCCTTTTCTTGTATCTGCCTTACCCTTTCCCGGGTTATACCCATGATACGACCGGTCTGTTCCAGGGTAAGAGGCGTCTGCTGATTCAGGCCGTAACGGAGCTGGATGATCCTCTTTTCCCTCTCCGAGAGCTGGCTCAGAACGTCATTGAGAGTATCCTGTATATTGCTGTTGAATACGGCATCCATAGGCTCCCGGGTCATATTGTCCTTGATAAGCTCAGACAGGCGGGTCATGTGGTCGTCATCCACGGTGGTATCCAGACTGGCCGTCTCCTGGGAGAGCTGAATCACCTCTTTCACCTTCTCCACATCAATGCCCATCTGATCGGCCAGCTCTTCCTCGGTGGGATTGCGGCCCAATTCCTGAGTCAGTTCCTTGGCCACGTAATAACACTTCTTGATGGAATTAAGCATATGGATGGGGATGCGGATGACACGACCCTTATCGGCAAGGGACTTTATGATGGCCTGTCGAATCCACCAGGTGCCGTAGGTGGAAAAACGGCATCCCCGGGAGTAATCGAAACGCTCGACCGCCTCGATAAGGCCGATATTCCCCTCATTGATAAGATCAAGAAAGGACATTCCCCGGTTCTGATATTTTTTAGCGATAGAGACAACAAGCCTCAGATTGGACTGAATCATACGATTCTTCAGTTCGTACAGCTCTTCATTCATGGGGACAAGTGCCACATCGTAGGCTTCCCGGGAGAGCTCTTTCTCTTCGAGCTGCTCCTTCATTGTCTCGATGACCTCTTTGATGTCGTCTATTTTCTCTCCGATCTCCTGTTCCTCATCAACGGTAAGGAGATTATAGCGGGAAATCTGTTTCAGATATAACGCAAGGGGATCACTTTCACTCTGTTCACCGTATTCTTCTTCGCTGTGATGTACCATTCTGCCGTCCGGTTCCTTGAGTAGTTCTTCCAATACGTCCCCCTAGTTTCCTGCCATGGCCAGGTCGATAACCTTACCTTCCTTAAAGACGGTAAAGTACAGATTCCCTTTTCCGTCAACGTTATCCAGCCGGCCCACGCGGGTTCCTACAGAAATTTTCTGCCCCACATTGACAAATATATCACTGTTTCCTCCATAAAAATAGATGAAACCTTCATTTTCAATCAGCACAATCTCACCGAATTCCCAGTAGGGACCGGCCCAGACCACTTCCCCTTCGGCGACAGCTTCCACGTAACTGGAGGGGGAGCTTTCGATCATAACCCCTTCGAAATCACCGTCCACCGAGTAAAGATCTCCCGCAACCGGCCATTCCGGGCGGGAAGCCCCTTTGCCCGTTCTCCCGTAGGTAAGGGCCGGAACAGCGGAGGGGACAGTAGTTTTACCTTTCTCCCTGCCTTCCGTGCCGGTTGTCACCGGCTCTTCGGGGGGAACCTTTTCGGGGGTAGTATCGACCTTCTCCTCCGAGGGCATTCCGCTGACGGCCAGATTCTGTCCGATGGAAAGCACATCATTAACGCTGAGCCCGTTCAGGCGGAGAAGCTCGTCCACTTCCATGCCGTATTTACGGGAAATACTGTAATAGGTATCCCCTCTGACGACTTTGTAACTGTCAGCGGCGGGAGCCGACTCAGTACCGGGGATAACCAGATCCATACCGGCGGCGAGTGATGAGGGATCGGATATATTGTTCAGGGACATGAGTTCCTTGACGGAAACATGGTAATTTCTGGCTATGGAATAGAGGGTATCCCCCTTCACCACCCGGTAGGTTTCGCCGTATAGCTGTGTTGTCAGAGCAAATGTGAGAAGGGAAAAGCCAATGATCTGATGATATCGGTAATTGTTCATTCCACTACTATTTTCGGAATCCCCGGTCAACAACTATAGGAACGAATGGGAAAGAAACAAAAAAAAGAACAATTCCTAAGGAGGGAACCGGGATATTTGAATCCGGTTTATTAAATCATTTTCGGGCTGGCCGGATTTGAACCGGCGACCCCATCGTCCCGAACGATGTACGCTAGCCGCTGCGCTACAGCCCGATAAAGAAAACGGAAGCGACGGGGATCGAACCCGCGATCTCCGGCTTGACAGGCCGGCGCGATAACCAGCTTCGCTACGCCTCCGAATGTGAAGGTAACATATACTATTTCCCCGCGGGGTGTCAAGAGGGAATAGTTAACCCTTTCTCCTTGCCCGGACGTACAGTCTGACCGGGGCGGGATAGCCTTCCACAGTCAGGGAGTCGTCCGATTCATCGAGAAAGTGCTCCAGCGATTCGAACCGGGCCCAGTCGGTCTGGCGCTGCTCGTTGAATTCCAGCTTGTGGGTATGAAAGAGTTCCATATCGGTGAATCCGGTCCTGTTCAGCATATTCACAAGGGCCGGAGCGGTGGGCAGAAACCAGTACCCCGGGGCCTTAAGGTAGCGTGACTCGGGGATAAGACAGTAGGGCTCCTCCCCGGGGATGCCGGAACACTCCACGATAAGGGTTCCCCCGGGCTTCATGGCGCCCGCCACTGCGGATAGGCTGTCTATGGGACTTCTTCGGTGATAAAGGATACCCATATAGAAAACTACGTCAAAGAAACGGGGGAAAAGATCCAGATCTTCCGCACCGAAAAGCTCCATTTGAAACCGGTCATCACCGATAAAGAGCTGATGAAGTCGGTGATTGAACCAGTAGCGCGCCACCGGATCTATCCCCAGAAGAAGTTCCGGTTCTTCCCTGAGCATTCTCAGCAGGTAGTAACCGTTGTTGCAGCCCACGTCACAGACTCTTTTTCCCTTGAGGTCGGGGAGCATAGGAGCGACACGGTCCCATTTGAGGTTGCTTCTCCACTCCGCATCGATGTCTACCCCGAAATAGGAGAGAGGCCCCTTTCGCCAGGGCATGAGGGATCTCAGGGCGTCCATCAATTCCTCCCGGTTTCCGGGATATTCCTCTTCCGTTCCGATTCGGGGACAGTCCCCGGACAGATCAACGGTGCCGCGGCAGTCCTTCAGCTTACCTATGGGATCTCCCCAGACCCGGGAGGACTCCCTGTCCAGGGCCTGAGCGGCCTTCTCCCTTCTCCGGGCGATCTCGTCTCCCTTCAGCTGAGAGGGATAGGATTCATACCACCGGCCGCTCAGATAAACCTCAGACCATTTCATTACCTGTGTTCCTTGAAAAGACGGCGCAGCAGATAGGGGATCCTGCTGCTGACCGAGGGCAGTTCCTTTTCGGTGAACCGCACAATATCCTCTTCGGGACCGACAACGAGCAGGATGTCCGCTGCGGAAAAGATATGCTCCCTGCGGTAGAAATTATACTCCCCCTCCGACGATCTGTAGGCGATGATATTGATCCCGTATGTCCTGCGAACATCATCGTTCTGCTGATCAAGCATACCCGGCGGCGGAGAAACTTCCGCCATGACCAGGCCGTTTCCAATGGGCACGAAATTGAACAGTGATGAGGTCAGAAGCATGGGTGTCAGACGGCGGGCGGCTTCCCTGTCGGGATAGATGATGTTTACCGCCCCGATGATCTCCAGAATCTCCCCGTGCCTTACCGAATCCACCTTAACATGGATATTGCCGAGGCCCATCTTCTTGAGATAGTTCGCCACCAGGATGGAAGCTTCGATATTTCCTCCCAGGTCTATTATGACACCGTCTATGTCAGAGGGGATCAAGCGGTTTATCGCCTCTTCGTTCATAACATCCGCCACATAGGCTTCGGTGACGTCATCCTTATAATGGTCGATGATCTCCCTGTCCTTGTCTATGAGCAGGATCTCGCAGTCCGCACTCATGAGCTCTTCGAGCAGACTCCTCGCAAAACTGTCCACTCCGATAATGGCAAATTGCTTCATCCTATCAGTACCTCCCCCGTGGGCCAGTCCACATAGCGCTCCAGAATTCTGTCGCGCCGGGGCAGGATCATCGTGAAGAGCCCTACCCTTCCAGCGAACATGGTCAGGATTATTATTATTTTCCCCGGACCCGAAAGCAGGGGCGTTATGCCGTGGGAAAGGCCCACCGTTCCCAGGGCGGAAAACGTTTCGAACAGGAGCGCTTCCAGGTCGGCACCCACAAGGGGATTACCGTGTTCAGAAAACAGAAGAGCCAGAAGCACGACGAAGAGAAAACCCATGGCCTTGAGAAAAAAGAGGGAGGCCCGGTTTACCTGTTCCGAGGGTATTCGCCGCTTGAGGAACCGCAGCTCCCCCCGGGAGTTGAGACCGTTCACCATGACGAAAAATATCATGAAGGCGGTTGTGACCTTAATCCCCCCCGCGGTGGATCCCGATCCCCCTCCGATGATCATGAGCAAAAGGCTGAAGATCTGCGAAGGCAGGGAGAGATCCTTCTGGGAGACCGTATTGAATCCGGCGGTCCGTTCCGTAACGGACTGAAAGAGAGCCAGAAGCCATCGCTGTCCCCCGTTCAGGGGTGTTCCGGAAGCGTCATAGCTGAAGGTTCCCCGGCTCTCGGCCAGAAAAAAGAAGACCGCCCCCCCCAGTATGAGAATTCCCGTGGCGGAGAGCATAATCTTAGTATGATACCTAAGGCGATGACCGGGATGAAGTATTTTTCTGAACAAGTCCCGGATTACCATGAACCCCAGCCCTCCGGTTATGATAAGGGCCATGACAGTCAGATTGACCGGCACGTCCAGGGCGAAGTCCTCCAGGCTGTTGGAAAAACGGGAGAACCCCGCATTACAGAAAGCGGAAATCCCGTGAAAGATGCCCGTAAAAACCGGTTCGGGAACCCCCCTCTTCTTAAAAATGACGGCCAGAATGAAAGCCCCGGTTCCTTCGAGGGTGAGGGTGTAGAAAAGAATTATTTTTATAATGCGCCGGGGATCCCGTTTTCCCTTTTCCGGATTGAACTCCAGCAGGATCTGGCTGTTGTTCAGGGGCATGCGCAGCCCGGGAATGATCAGATAGAGGGTGGAAAAGGTGACGATTCCCAGTCCGCCCAGCTGTATGAGCAGAAGAATGACAATCTGTCCGAAACGTGTGTAAAGAGCCGTATCAACCACGGCCAGTCCCGTGACGCAGACGGCGGAAACGGAAGTGAAGGCCGCATTCAGGGGAGAGAGAGCCGTCTCACCGCTCCATGCGACGGGCAGGGAGAGGAGAATCGTTCCCGAAAGGATCGTAATAATGAAATAGGAGAAGATAATTACCCGTTCGGACCGGAAGAACTCTTTCACAGGCCGCATTATATAATAAATGCGAATCCGGAGAAAGGGTACGGGGTAGATTTCTTTTTTCATTTGTCCTATATTTTTACTCTATCTTTTACTCTTCGGGAGGCGAATTATGCCCATTAATCTGAAAGGACGCAGTCTTTTAACACTTAAGGATTTCACACCTCTGGAAATTAACTATCTTCTGGACCTGGCCCTGGACCTGAAGAGAAAAAAGAGAGCCGGCATCAGGGGTGACCTGCTGGCAGGTAAGAATATCTGCCTGATTTTCGAAAAGACTTCGACCCGTACGAGATGCGCCTTTGAAACGGCCGTTTTCGATGAGGGAGGCAATGTGACCTTTCTCACCAACAGCCAGATGGGAAAAAAGGAGTCCATTGAAGATACGGCCCGGGTTCTGGGACGGTACTACGACGGTATCGAATTCCGGGGCTTCAAACAGGAAACGGTAGATGCCTTAGCCAAATGGTCCGGCGTACCTGTCTGGAACGGACTGACCGATCTCTACCATCCGACCCAGGTTCTGGCCGACTTGCTGACCATTAAGGAGCATGTCTTCAAACCCTTGAACAAGGTGAAGCTTGCCTATGTGGGGGATGCCCGGAACAATATGGGAAACTCCCTGATGATAGGGGCCGCGAAGATGGGGATGTCCTTTGCCGCGGTAGCTCCGTCTTCCCTTTTCCCTGCGGAAGACCTGACCGCCGAATGCCGTCGGATCGCCTCTGAGACAGGCGGCTCACTACTCATTACCGATGATATTGCCGAAGGTGTCCGCGATGCGGATGTCATCTATACCGATGTCTGGGTATCCATGGGCGAAGAGGACCGGTTCGAGGAAAGGATTAAGCTGCTCCGGCCCTATCAAGTCAACAAAAGCATGATGGATCTCACCGGGAACGATGACACTATTTTCATGCACTGCCTGCCCGCATTCCATGACCTGAATACCAGTGTGGCCGAAGAGGTACAGCGGAAATACGGTCTGAGTGAAATGGAAGTCAGCGACGAAGTTTTCAGAGGCCCCCGTTCCGTTGTCTTTGATGAAGCGGAAAACCGTCTGCACACCATCAAGGCGGCCATGGTGGCGTCCTTAAACTGATATTATATTTGAATTCTCCCTATTCCTATCTTATACTACTCATAGAGGTGAGTAGAACATATGCCGGGTAGTAGGGAGATAACAAAATTAAACGAAATCCTTCCAGGGAACAGCTTTATTATTTCTGCGGACAAAAAAGGGAAATGGCTGTCCAGGGGTGAACTCATAGCTTTTTTCAGCGGGGATTTGTTTATGAGTCCGGAAGACAGCATTCTTCCTTTCTTTCCCGATGAAGAAGACCGATCCTGGCTGAAGGAGATTTCCCAGTCCACAGCCGATTCGGGAGAGAGAAGATTGCTTCTGGACCAGGGGATAACGGGATACTATTCAGTTCTCTGCCATTGGGGACATACCTCTCCCCGGAAGAGAATCGTCTCACTATTTCTGGCTGGAAGAACCGATTCGGAACATACCCTTAATGAAAGCAGCCGTCTGCAGATGGTTCCCCTTCTCTACAGGGGTGTGGTGCATGACATTAAAACCCCCCTCCAGTATCTGAAGAACAATCTCGCCTACCTGAAAGAGGTCGCTCAATCCAGAAACAGCGATCCGGACTATATTGATGCTCTCGATCAATCCCTGGCGGGTACTGAAAAAATAGATAACCTGATCAGGACACTACTTGACTTCCAGCGTGACAACAGGAGACAAAAGGAAAACTTTTCCCTAAAAACACTTATCGAGAGCATCCTGATTCTGATCAGAAGCAACTGGAAAAACAGCGTGGAAATCGAGACGGATTTCCAGGAGAGGGAACTGAGTTATTTCGGAGACCGCTTTCTCATGGAAAGGGCCATTTTCAACCTTATTGTGAACAGCTGCCAGGCGATTGAGGAGAACAGGGATAACAAACAGGGTCTGATAATCATCAGAGCCGGCAAAAACGGTTCCGAGACCATGATCCGCATTATTGACAACGGTCCCGGTATTGCTGCGGATACCTTAACAAGAATTTTCGACTCCGGATATACCACTAAATCCGGTGGGGACGGTTTAGGGCTACCCGTGGCCAGACATATTATCGAAAACCTTCACAAAGGAACGATTGAGATCAATTCCCTTCCCGGTGAAGGGACAAATATAAAAATACGATTACCGGAGACTGAGTATGACAACACTATTCCTGGTAGATGACGACGAATACATTATTAACAGTTTCCGCAGAATTTTCACCCTGAAAAAGGACAAATATACCCCCCATTTCTTCACAGATCCCTTTATAGCCCTAGAGAAGCTGGATGACCTGACCCCGGATTTTCTCTTTACAGACATCAGCATGAAAGGTTTGAACGGCTGGGAACTGGTGAAGCGGTTCCGGGAACGGTCTCCCCGTACGAAGCTGATTGTTATATCCGGGGATGTGGATCGCGAGGCGGCCGACAATCTGGCGGACTATTTCCTGGAAAAGCCGACCCCCTATACCGAATTGATCCGCATAATGGAGCAGGAGGAGGACTAAATTGAAACTGACCAATATTTCCTGGCTGCTGCAGAGTCTGAACAGTCCCTTCGAACAGCTCTACACCGGTGAATATACCGACAAAGGCAGGGTTCGTATATGGAACAAGGGAGTCGAAATACCCACCGACGAAGAGATTAACCGCCTTGTTATAAACATCATAAGGGATAATAAAACGAAACAGGCCGGTTCAAAATCTAAGGATTTCCGTCTTCTCAAGAGAAAAGATCGATTCGGTAACGTGAAAACTTACCTGTGGCTGGACGATGTCACAGCGGGAGATAAAAGGCATCACCGTTTTATCGTTTTCCCTATGGAAAGGGATACCCTGAACGAATTGGTTGAAAACTATTGCCGATACGGCATAATTACGGAACGGTTCAACGGTTTTTTCTGTATTATCAATAACTATGGTGAAATCATAAAGATCAATCATCTGGGACTTTCCCTGATCGGCTATGAAGAGAGGGAGCTACTGGGTAGACCTTTCCAGTCCATTCTTTCCTCTCCCAAGGATTATGCCCAGCTTCTGAATATGATAGGCTCCACCACGGGAACCCATAGCCTGGAACTATGCCTGATCAAGAAAACGGGGGAGAAGCTTATAGGCCTCACCTACCCCATCCAGGTGAGAGATGAGCGGGACGATATTATTTATACGAGTCTGATCATATCGGATATTACCTATCAGATAGATGAATTAAACAATTCCATAAAGAACTCCATGGAGCTGCTCGACTCCAATGAGTATCTGAAAAAGACCCAGACCACTCTTATCAGAACCGAGAAGATGGCCGCCGTGGGAGAGCTGGGAGCCGGACTGGCCCATGAAATCAACAACCCCCTTAGTTATCTGATGAACAACATGATCATGTATACGGAATACACCACCCAGATCATCCGATTCATCAAGCAGCTTTCCCTGGGCGGCCCCCTGGATGAACAGCAGATAAGGGAAGAGTATCAAAAGCTGGACCTTGATTTCATCACCGGAGAAATGAGCCTCATGTCCGATGAGATGAAGGAAGGGCTGGAGCATATTCAGAAAATAGTACACAGTCTCAAATCCTTCTCGGGCAACGAAAGGGCCAAGGGGTGGAACTATGAGAATATCAACCGTGCCATAGAGGAGATGCTGATTATCAGCAGGAACCGGTATAAATACGATACCTCGGTCAAAACGGAACTGGCGGATATCCCCAGTATTCTCTGTAATCTTTCCGAATTGAACCAGGCCCTCCTGGCCATTTTCAACAACAGCGTTCAGGCTGTTCAGGAAAGAGAGAAGAGCAATATGGGGGAGATCATCATCAGAACCGAGCTGGACGATACGGAAGAGAATCTGCTTATTCACTTTGAGAACGACGGAGAGCCCCTGTCCGATGAGATGAAGGCCAAGGTGTTCGAACCTTTTTACAGTAACTGGAAACTGGTTCAGGGGAGCGGCATGGGCCTAACTGTGGCACAGGACATAATCATGGGCCTGCACAAAGGGGATATTCAGATAAGCACTGTGGATGACAAAACAAGATTTACCATTCTCATACCGATTACCGAAGATATAAAGGAAGGAGCCTGAAATGACCCATAATATTCTGTTTGTAGACGATGAAGAGAACATTCTCAAATCCATGGAGAGAATCTTCCACGGCAGTCCCTTTAATCTCTTCTTTGCCAACAGCGGTGAAGAGGGCTTGAAAATCATAAAGGATCAGGAGATGAGCGTCATCATTTCCGATATGAAGATGCCCAGAATGTCCGGCGTTGAATTCCTGAGGCGCAGCAAGGATTACTGCGTGGACGCCACCCGCATTATCCTTTCGGGCTACTCGGACATACAGGACATAATGAATGCGGTCAACGAGGGGCACGTTCATAACTACCTGACCAAACCCTGGGAAAACGAAAGGCTTAAGATCATCATCTACAACGGGACCCTCAACTATGAGAAGAACCGGCAGATGAAGGATCTGGCCAAGGAGCTCCAGGAGAAGAACAAACTTCTTAAAGAGATGAATTCCAATCTGGAGGAAGTGGTCAGAAGGCGAAGTCTGGAGCTTTTCGAGAGGAACCGCATCCTCACCCTCATGCTCAGCTCCCCCGAACCCATGACGAACATTAAAGAAACCCTTAATTCGCTTATGAACCTCATCGGCCCCCGGAAGTTCTATTTTCACATGGATAGCGCCGCCGGGCTCGAAGGGCTGGAACAGGACAGTCCGCCCCCCGGGGCGATTGTGGAAAAAGCCCGTGAAATCGGTAAGACTGTGCTTCTTAACGAATATCTGGCGGTTCCCTTTCTCCGTGATGAAAAGAGCAACGGCATTCTGTTTATATATCCCTTTGTGGAGGAGGATAAGAAATTCATCCACGAAATCAACAGTCTGATGAAACTGATGAGTCTTATTTTCAAACAGCAGTACTATCTCACCCAGTCGGAAGAGATACTGGAGTCCTACGATGTCCTTATGGAGGAATTAAGTGACTGATATCTCTTCACTCCTCAGGGTGAATGGAAAGCATCTCTATCTCGCCAACTGGAATGATGATACCAGCACAGAGGAGGATATTAAAATCGCGGTACGGAATTTCGGTGACGGCTTCGAGCTCTATCCCGATGATTTCTACCGGTTTCTTGCGAAGAAATGGAAAGGAAAGCTCAAGAAATATCCCGTGGGGCATAAGGGATACTCCACCATGATTTATCTCTCCGGCATGGTGAATATGATCCCCTTTATCATGCTTCCCGATCTTCTCCCCCTTTACCTGGAAGTTGAAAAAACCATCAGCAGGAGTGTGATCGGCTCGAAACCTCCCAATATCGGAGGATTCGTTAAGCAGGGAGATAAGGTTCTTGAGATTTTCGGTGATCCGGAAGCCAGCATCGAGCTGTTCCGGCTCATCAAATCCCGGCCTGAACTGGTGAAGCGGGAGAGGAGTGATGAATCAACTTCCTATTTTGCCAAAAAGCCCGGTTATGTCATTATTACGAAAAAAGGATTGGATATTGTCAGTCCCGTCCGAATTGATGAGGATAAATCTTCCCTGAAGTTCATTATACTCCCCGTGGTAGAGGGTTTCGAAGAGAGAAATGTCTACTTCTGGGATTACCTAATGAATCATAAATCCACCTATCCCGAAGCTCCCGTACCGGATGACGGGGATTTCCTTCAAACGATAAAGGACTTCGATCCATCGGTCTATGAAGAGTTTGAAGCCATCAGCGGCAAACGTCCCGTGGATGGATATAACAGCAAGCTGGAATTTCCCCTTGATGACGGAAAGTCGGATAAGGAGAAAGACCGGGTCAATTTCCACGACTACAGCAATATCATTATTATCCGGGAAGGGAAGATTTTCGCTCGAAAAACCCTGTACCGAGAGGGGTTGGACGGCCTTGATATCTACGGCAATAAAATGGTTGTTCCCAAGGGGAAGGATGTTCCCATCACCCTCACCGGGGATATTCAGGCCGAAGAACAGGGAGACATTATAAATTACCGTGCGGTCACTTCGGGCATCGCCTACCTGGAGAAAAACAATCTCATTCTAAGGGAAACCCTGATTGTGGAGGGGAATGTTGATTTTCATACAGGCAATATCAAATTCAAGGGTGATATTGTCATTCGGGGGGATGTGAAGGCCGGTTTTTCCGTTATTTCCGGAGGAAAAATCAGCATAGAAGGCAGTATTGAAAACGGGGCCCATGTCAGGACATCGGAAGAACTTCAGGTGAGCATGGGTATCATAGGCAAGGAAACCCTTGTCGAATCGGGAAAGAACATCTACTGCAGCTTTATTCAGAACAGCACCGTGTCCTCCCGCAACAGCATCACCGTGGAAAAGAATATCTCCGGGGCTAAGGTTTACTGCCGGGGGTTTCTTACCGTAGAAGGCCGGGGGTTGATGAAGAAGAGAATCGGTGTGGTAAACGGAAGCGAATGCTCCGCCTTTGAGGGAATGGAGCTTCTCTCGGCGGGATCGGAACTTAATGAAACAGTTCTTCGTATCGGATATGATTATTTCATCGAAGAGAAAATCAGGGAGATGAATCAGGTTCGCTCCACCTACGAACTGAAAATGAAGCAGATCATGCAGACCCTTCCCCCTCACATCAACAATGTGGAAAGATTAAAGCTTCTCTCCCCGGAGAAACGGGTTCAGATCATCGAAACCCTGAAAAGACTTAAAGTCATCAATGGGAAGATACACGAATTCGATCTGAAAAAAGAGAAGATGCTGGAATTCCTCTACAACACGGAAGACGATAATCTTTCGATCCTATTGGAAGAGGGATTAAAGGCTCCTGTCACGGTCCAGATTCTTAAAACAAAAGACCAGATACCGGCGAATCCGGGGCGACAGGAGATAACCCTCTACGGAGGGGAAATCCACAGCAAAAAAATTACGGAGTAACTCTCTTCCTGTCCCTGGGAAAGAGTGAACACTCTTTGATATTGCCCAATCCCATGATTTTCTGCGTCAGCCTCTCAAGGCCTATGGCGAAACCGCCGTGGGGAGGACATCCGTATTTGAAGATATCCCCGTAGCCGCCCAGCTGCTCCTCGGTCATACCGAACCGGGGCAGGGTCTCCTTGAGCATGGCATACTCATTGATACGCCGTCCGCCGGTGGTGATCTCCAGTCCCCTGAACAAAAGGTCGAAGCTCATGGTTTTCGTTCCCTTGGGATAGGTGTAGAAGGGCCTTTTCCGACGGGGAAACTCATTAACGAAGACAAGAGGCGTGCCGTGCTCCTCCTCTGACCAGGCGCAGAGGGCCCGCTCCCCTTCTGGGCTGATCTCAAATACTCTTCTATCCAGTTTGTCCCGGATGATCTGCTTCGCCTCGTCATGGGATATGACCGGAGCCTTGAGCACCTGATCGCCCGTGGGGCAGGTAGCACCCCAGGCTTCCATATCCTCCCGGTTATTCTCATTCACCCGGTCGAAGATATAGGCCAGTAAGCCCCGTTCCAGCTTGATGATATCCATCTCCGATTCAATGAAGCCCATCTCCACATCCAGGGATACATATTCGTTGATATGCCGGGATGTTTCGTGCTTTTCCGCCCGGTAGGCATGGCCTATCTCGAAAACCCGTTCCAGGCCGGATGATACCATGGCCTGTTTATAGAACTGGGGCGACTGGGCCAGGAACACCTTCCGGTCGAAGTACTCCACAGAGAAAACGCTGGTCCCCCCTTCCGTGCCGGTGCCGATCATTTTGCTGGATTTGATCTCCGTAAAATCCCGTCCCCTCAGGTATTCGGCAAAATATTGCACCAGAGATGCCTGCAATCTGAAAATGGAAAGAATCTGGGGATTCCGCAGGGAGATCATTCGTTGGTCCAGTGTCAGTTCGATTCCCACCTTGCTGGGGTCCCCGTTTACGGGAAAGGGCAGCTCCGCCGCGGCGGGCCCGAGGACATCAAAATGATCCAAAGCCAGCTCATAACCACCGGGGGCCTTGTCGTTGGCGCAAACCTTCCCGTATGCCCGGACAACGGTTTCCTGAGTCAGCTCCATCGCTTCGTTCGTCACGATCTGGCAACGGCCGGACCGGTCCCGCAGGATGATGAAAGTGACGCCCCCCAGATCCCTGATCCGGTGAATCCATCCGGACAGCATGATTTCCTTGCCCTCGTGGGCCTGTATATCCTTAACTAACGTACGTTCCATGATTACTCCCGCTTTCAGCGCAATTTTTCCGACAGGATCTTCTGTACCAGGGCCGGCGCGGCTCTGCCCCCGGTCTCTTTCATTATCTGACCGACCAGAAAACCCTTCTGCTTCTGCTCCCCTTCCCGTATGGCCTTAACCACCTCTTCGTTGGCGGCCATAACCTTCTCGATAACGGCACCGATGGCCTGGGGATCGCTTATCTGACTCAGACCCTTCTCCTCTACAATCGCGGAGGGATCCCTGTCCTCTTCAAAAACATCGATAAGCACCTGCTTGGCGATTTTGCCGCTGATCTTACCATCATCCATCAGTTTGAGAAGCTCGGAAAATCGTTCCGGAGAGAGGGGGGACTCGGTCAGAGTCATGTTCAATAGATTCAGTTCTTTCTGCACATCCGAGGAGAGCCAGGTATAAACCGCCTGTGCATCGGCTCCCAGGGCCATGACCTGCTCAAAATAGTCCGCATTCACCTTTTCGTCATGGATGAATTCCGCCTGCTCCGAAGAGATGCCGTATTTACGCATGATCTTGTGCTTGCGGGCCAGGGGCAGTTCCACCTGTTCCTTCTCCACATCCGCCATAAAGGAATCGTCCGGGCAGAAGGGAGGCATGTCGGGCTCGGGAAAATAGCGGTAATCGTTGGCCATTTCCTTCGTTCTCATGGACTCGGTGATATCCCGGTTCTCATTCCAGAGGCGGGTTTCCTGAATCAGCTTTACACCTTCGTCCAGGGCTTTGGCCTGTCGCTGGGCTTCATACTGCAGCCCCCGGCGGACAAAGCGTGGGGAGTTCATGTTCTTGAGCTCCACCTTGGTACCCAGTCCGGCGCCGGGAGTGTTGATGGAGATATTCGCATCGCACTTCATGGAACCCTCATCCATATTGCCGTCGCAGACTCCCAGATAGCGGACCATGCGGCGAAAGGCCCGTAGAAATGCCTCCGTCTCTTCGCCGCTTTTAAGATCCGGCTCAGTAACGATCTCCAGAAGGGGGTATCCCGCCCGGTTGAAGTCCTGCAGGGACATATCACCCGCATGGATCATCTTGCCCGCATCCTCTTCCAGGTGCACATCGTGTATGCGGATTTTCTTGATCTCATCGTTATATTCAAACTCCATGAATCCTTCCACGCCAACCGGTTCCTGAAACTGGGAGATCTGATAATTCTTGGGCATATCCGGGTAGAAGTAGTTCTTCCTTTCGAAATAGGTCTTGCGGCTCAGGCGGCAGTTCAGTGCCCGGGCCACGGTATAGCCCATTTTCATAGCCTTTTGGTTGACCGTGGGCAGCACGCCGGGATAGCCCAGGCAGACGGGACAGACATTCGTATTGGGCTCGTCACCGTAATTGGCCTTGCAGCCGCAGAACATTTTGCTTTCCGTCAGGAGGTGGATGTGTATCTCCAGTCCCACAAAGGTTTCGTATTTATCGTTTACCATGGTATCGCTCATTCCTAAGCCCTCCACTCTTCGCTGTAACCGGCCGGTCGGGGGGCGGGAAATTCCTTCTCCAGAGCTTCCGCCACCGTAAAGAGCCGTTCCTCGCCGCAGGGGGGAGCCATGAACTGAACCCCCACGGGAAGCCCCTTCTCCAGGGTTGAAGGAACGGCCAGTCCCGGTGAGCCGGTCATATTGGCCAGACAGGTGTAGACATCGGCCTGTTTCTGCTGGAAAGAGGTCAGTTCCGACTGGCCGTGATGAAAGGGGGCCGTGGGGAACACGGGAAGCATGATCACATCGCAGTCGGTAAAGATCTCGTCCAGTTCCTGCCGGATGAGGGTCCGGATCTTCTGGGCCCTTACATAATACTGATCCTGGAATCCGGACCGGAGGACGAAGGTTCCCAGCAGGATACGGGTTTTCACTTCCTCGCCGAAGCCCATGTTCCGGCTGTAGCGCATCAGATCGTCGGGAGATTCGGCGAATATGGGAGAAAGGCCGTAACGCATGCCGTTGAAACGGGCCAGGTTGGCGCTCGCCTCGGCGGTGGCGATGGTGTAATAGGCGGGAACCACATATTCCATGGCGGGGATTTCGATCTCTTTTACAGCGTATCCCAACTTATTCAGCCGGTCTTTACTGACCCGATAGGAAGCGGCCACCTCCTCGGAAAGGCTCCCCTCTTCTACTTTCAGAACGCCCACGGTCTTAACTTCCGGGGAGACGGGATCGTAATCAATAGTGGTCTGGTCCATTCCATCCATGCCGCGTATGGCATGGAAGACGGTTCTCGTGGTATCCACCGTGCGGGCGCAGACGCCGCAGACTTCCAGACTGGAAGCATAGGCGGTCAGGCCGTAACGGGAAACGACTCCGTAGGTCGGCTTCAGTCCGTATACGCCGCAGAATCCCGCAGGCTGTCTGACAGAACCGCCCGTGTCCGTTCCCAGGGCGAAGGGCACGATCCCCGCCGCAACGGCAGCGGCGGAACCGCCGGATGAACCGCCTGCGACCCGGGATGTATCATAGGGATTATTTGTTTTCTGCAGGGCCGAGTTGTCCGTGGACGACCCCATTCCGAATTCGTCCAGATTGGCTTTTCCCATCACCAGGGCTCCGGTTTTCTGTAGATTGGCAACCCCGGTGGCCGTATAAGGGGCCTTCACGTATTCCAGGATTTTAGATCCGCAGGTCAGCTTGAACCCTTCCACGGCGATATTATCCTTAACAGCGAAGGGTACGGAGGCGAGAATGCCCTCGGAGCTTTTGATTTTGCCCGCTTCGGGGAGCTTCCATTCCAGGAGAGAACCGATTTTCTTTTCCCATCCCGTCACGTATTCCCTGTATTTTTTGGCCCGGTCCTGATCGGTCAGGACACTTTTCCAGCCATCTATGTCTTTCATAATTTTTCCTTGTTATGCGCTTGGTTGCCTTACGGCTTGGTATGAATACGACTCAGCTCTTACAAAACGTTGGGAATGACGAAGAAGTCATCCTCCACGTCGTTGCCGTTTTCCATAATCAGGTTACGGTTGAAAGCATTATTGATATTATTATTGTTATTATTATTGAGGACATCCGCCCTGAGGCGATTCGTTTTCTGAAAGGCATGGGTTGTGGGCTCCAGACCGTCCACATCCAGTTTCGTCATCATTTCGAAGTAATCCAGCATCCGGGCGATTTCTTCGCCCAAGCGGTCCACTTCGCCTTCCTCCAGCTCCAGCAGGGCCAGAGAGGCTGTCGTCAGCAGCTCTTCTTTGTTCATGGTTTTATACCGTCCTTAATAACCCGTCACATCGGGCAACAATAATAATTATACGAAGCCATTGTATAGATATAACGTCTTTTTGGCAATAAGTTGCCGCAGCCGGTTATGGCAGATTATAAGATATGATATATTTATATAATAGGAGGTATTCCATGCGCGTACTGTTTATCGGCGGTTCGGGAACCATCAGTTCCGCCATTTCAAGGCAGCTTTTAAGCGAGGGGCATGAGCTCTATCTGTTGAACCGGGGCAACCGTTCCATCTTTTCGGGGGAGAATTTCCATCAGCTCAGTGCGGACATAAATAACCTGGAAAAGGTAAGGGTGCTACTGGGCGACCTGACCTTTGACGCTGTGGCCGATTTCATCGCCTTTGTTCCGGAGCAGCTGGAAAGGGATTACCAACTTTTCGCCGGCAGGACGGACCAGTTCCTGTTCATCAGTTCCGCTTCGGCCTACCAGAAACCCCTATCCGATTACCGCATAAACGAGGGAACTCCTTTAGCGAATCCCTATTGGGAATACTCCCGCAACAAGATCGACTGTGAAGACTATCTCATGAAGCAGTACCGGGAGGAGGGTTTCCCGGTCACGATTATTCGCCCCAGCCATACCTATGACGAGCGCTCCATACCCCTTGGCGTTCATGGTATTCAGGGAAGCTGGCAGGTGGCGAAAAGAATATTGGAGGGGAAGAAGGTCCTGATTCACGGGGACGGTACTTCTCTCTGGACTATGACCCACAACCGGGACTTTGCCCGGGCTTTCATTGGCCTTATGGGTAACATTCATGCCAGAGGCGAGACGGTGCAGATTACCAGCGACGAGAGTCTGACCTGGAATCAGATATACGAGGCTATCGCCTCGGCGCTGGACCGCCCACTGAACGCCGCCCATGTGGCCAGCGAATTCCTGGCAGCCTGCAGCGATTACGATTTCACCGGCGGTCTCATAGGAGACAAGGCAAACAGCGTGGTCTTTGACAACAGTAAACTGAAGAGGCTTGTGCCCGGGTTCGAAGCAAGGATTCGCTTTGATCAGGGAATCCGCATGACCGTGGATTATGTTCTGGCCCATAAGGAACTGCAGAAAGGGGATCCGGAATTTGACCGCTGGTGCGATCTGGTTATCAAAGCAGACGAGGATGCCCGCTCGGCGGTTCTCTCCGCTATGAAGAAGTAATCAGAATACCCATGATTAGTGTGAGAAACTCATAAAGTTGGTGATATTTCTCATCATTCAGCCTCTCCAGCAAGGGAGGGGCGATCCTTTTTTCCAGAGTCCTCTTCACATGGGAGAGATTGTCCTCCCTTTCGTTCAGGCCGATGCGGCAGAGATCATAAACGAGAGGCTTCAGCCGTTCCCTGAGCAGGGGCTGTCTCAGATGGGCCAGATCATTGGGAGTCTTTTCCTGAAGTATCCTTTGATACTCCTCCATAGCCCCCAGAAAAATGCCCTCCCGATCGTACTGCCAGGAGAGGAATGAGGCTTTCATGAGAACGGGAAGTCTCTCAAGACGCTCTCTGTTCCGGGCGGATCGATTTTCGGGCAGCATGAGATTTTCCCATTCCAGCCAGTAATAGAAAAAATCCCGCCTATGATCCGGCTGTTTCGCAGGACCTTTTTCGCGCCCTTCGCAATGGCCCTCCAGATAGGCAAGAGCCTCTTCATACTGAGCGGTCAGCAGGATGAAAGCCCCCTCCCCATCGGGATTCCGGTCGGGATGCGTTCTGCGGGCGGCGGTACGGTATAATCCCTTCAGAGCGGAAAGTGAGGTGATCTTACCAGCTCCTATCATTTCTAAAAAGGGATTATCCCGGGGGTTTTCCATATTCTACATCAATCCGGCCGGATAGATGACCCGGATGCCGTACAGATTCCGACCCGGGCCGGAACCCCATTTATCGGAGATATGGTATACCGAGGAGAGACGGTGTTCATCGGGAAACTCCGGATCATTCATAAGAAAGTCATCATCTTCGTAGCCGGTCAGAACCACATAGTGGGGAGCTCCCCGATATTTCACTTCCCCGATCAGGGGGATTCCGTGATCCAGATAGTATCGTATGAGGATCAGATCGGCGGGCTGGGCCTGCCAGTCAAAGCGGGTATAGACATAACCGGCCCCGTATCCGGCCAGAGCGGGCCAGTTCAGTACCACTTCCCCCAGATAGGTGCTCCCCTCCCATCCGTCCTCAAAACCCCGGTTTCTTTTGAGCCAACTGTTCATATCGGCGGGTGTCCGGGGATTCTCGCCGAAATGGGAAACAACCATGGCTATGCAGGTCAGGGCGCAGCCGTGGGTACGGATCGTCAGTTCCGACTTATTCCCCAAAAGATCCTCTGCCCAGGGAGTATCCTTTCCCTGAGCGAAAAAGGGGACGTCCAGATGGACGGTCTGTGCCTGAAGGATAAAGAACGATCCCAGTGTGAAAAAAAGCAGTGTCATGACAGATTTCATGCCCCCATTATAACACACACTCACAGGATGAACTGTCACCCAAGTATGAAGTATCTGTTTTTTTTCCGACACCGGGTTATAATGGATATTCGTAAAAGGATCCTGCTGGCATGTTTAAATTTTCTAAAACACGGGACGAGATGACCTTTGAGGCAGACCGTCCCTATGTATGCAAAAATCTTTCTCCCTGGGAAATAGATCGGATAGGGAAATTTGTCCCCGAATTGAAAAACCCCTGCGTTGATGAATGGACCCTGACCCTGCTGCCCCGGGAACTGGGCTGGCTGGTAAAACCCCGTATCAAGCGGGTGGAGCTCTTCAATGAGGGATATGTTATCTTCTGGGAGGACGGTTACTTCCGGGAACTGGAAGGCCATGAAATAGACAAAATCCACGACTATATGAAAAACAGGACCACCTTTCGCCTGGAAACCATTGAGTACCGGGATTTTCCGAAGAGTATTCAGGACATGTGGAAAAAGCGATAGCCCACCCTATCCTCCCCTCCTGCGGGGGAAATGAAATTACTGTAACCGGGGAAATCCCCCCTAGGAAAAGCACTCACAACTGTATAAAATAGCCCTATGAAAGAGTTGTATCTGATCAAGATCGGTGAAATTTCCCTGAAGAAGGGCAATAAGAAAATGTTCGAGAGAGCCCTGAAGAACAATATAAAAGCGAAATTCCGGGGCTATCAGAACCGGGTGACAATTAAATCGGGGCGTTATTATCTGGAAACCGAGGATTGTCCCCATGAGATCGTTTCCCAGAAACTCAGTTCCACCTTCGGTATTAAGGGATTCTACAAGACCCATTTCTGCGGAAAAAGCCTGGAAGAGGTCCAACAGAAGGCTCTTCTGATAGCCAGGGCCAATCTCAATGACGGCCGGGGTGTGAAATTCAAAGTTGAGACAAGAAGAATCGACAAGAGCCTGGAACTGAACAGCTACGGCTACTCCTCCGAGGTGGGGGCCTTTCTGTTGGAGAGCTGTCCGGAACTGTCCGTGGATGTACGCAATCCGGACTGGATTGTTCATGTGGAACTGCGTGAGAGAGGATACGTATACGGCTACGGAGAAAACGGAGCGGGAGGTCTTCCCGTGGGGACCGCCGGTAAAGGTGTTCTTCTCCTTTCGGGTGGTATCGATTCACCCGTGGCGGGGTACCTTATGGGCAAACGGGGAGTAAAACTCAGCGCAGTCTACTTCCATACGCCCCCCTATACCTCCGATGACGCCCTGACCAAAGTTAAAGATCTGGCAGCGGGACTCTCTCCCTGGTCGGGGGGAATCAAGCTGAAAATCGTCAATTTCACAGAAGTACAGATGCTGATCAATAAGTCCGTCCCCCCCGAAGCAACAACCCTTCATACCCGGGCTTCCATGATGGCCATTGCTCAGAAAATTGCCGAAGAGGAAGGAGCGGGGGCTCTCATAACTGGCGAAGCACTGAGCCAGGTGGCCAGCCAGACCATGGAAAGCCTTCGGTTTACGGGAAGCGTGGTGGATCTCCCTGTTCTCAGACCCTGCATCGGCATGGATAAGGAAGAGATTATTCTCATTTCTCGCCGTTTGAATCTCTTTGAAACTTCGACGAGACCCTTTGATGACTGCTGTACCCTGTTCTCTCCCGTGCATCCCCTTATCAGGCCGGATTTCAAAACGATTACGGAACAGCACAGGGAAATACCCGAACTGGAAACGGCCTTAACAAAAGCTTTTCAGGAAAAAGAAGAAATTTCACTGTAAACGCTAAACTTTTAAGAAGGACATACCGATAAAGAGAAGCGATGAGGAAGGTCTTTTTATTATGCTTACTTCCCACGCTTCTCGGCATGCTCTTTTCCCTTGATAAGGGAGCCCGTCCTTTTCCGACGGATCTGCACTATTTCAGCGAGGGAACTACCATTCTTCTGCAATGGCAGGACACTCCCGACCTGACCGGGGAAGTTTATCATATCTACCGTTATTCCAGCCCCATAAAAACGGAAAATCTTTCAAAAGCGGAACTTGTGGATACGGTAAGTGCGGGAGTGGAAGAGTATCGGGACAGACCCTCCGGAACAGCTGACTGGTACTATGCGGTAACCGCGGAGGACGAAAAGGGACATTATCCTCTGGCTATTCCCTATATCAATTCGGGAACCCTTTCTGTGGGACTGGACAGACAGGCGGTTGTCAGGGAAAACGCGGTACAAATAACATCTCTGACGGCACGAACAATGGGAAGTTCCATCCTTGTTGATTTTGATAGAAACGGCAGCAGCCGAGCCATATCTCTTTACCGTTCCACTTCTCCCATAGCAACCCCGGAACAGCTCAGACAATCCCTGCTTGTCGCCGTACTTGAAGGGGATCAGCATGCCTGGCAGGATAAACCTATTCCGGGTATAAGCTACTACTACGCCGCGTTAGACCGGGAGATTCTGAACCTTGAATGGGAAAGTAAGATACTTTTCAAGGGTAACTATACGATAAATCCCGCAGTGATCCCCCTTTCTGAGTTTCTCGATAATCCCTCACTCGCTCTCCCTGTCAGAAAAGCTCCACTTCCCCTACTCCAACTGGAAAAATATTATAATGAACTGCCCTCTCTGGCAATCAGTTTTCCCGAGAAAAAGGCCCTGACTCCAAAACTTCAGAGAAGGGTTTCCGCTTTTCTTTCTGATATCTCTCAGAAAGAGGTGAAGGAGATACTGCCCCGAATTCTTCCCGTTGATGAAAAAGAGGAGAGCTCAGCCCTGGAAACAAAGCTGAAACAGATTCTGGGAGAGTATTTTCTTAAGGAACGATGGGATCACGGTCAGCGAGCCCTTCTCCTATTGCTCTCAGAAGGTGAAGATCCCGATCTGACTGCTCGTATTCACTACTACAGAGGCCAGTGCCTCTACTTCAGTGGGAATTATGAAATGTCTTATCTTGAATTTCTCCTGAGCCGGGATATCTACTACAGTGAATCGGAAGAGTGGATGGAAATCCTGCTGAATCAGGTCTTATGACGGCCTAATTTCAGGGATATGGTCACATCCTTTTTATCCAGGGGATAGAGAGAAAAATCCTGGCGGGGAATAAGGGTCATGGTTTCCTGATCAAAGTAATACCAGAGTTCCATATCCTCACCGAAATCCAGCTGGATATCCGTATTATTCGCCTTGTCAAGCATCATTACCGATGAACAGCGTGAAACGCTCTTTTCGCCGATATCGCCCTTATCCCGGGATGTCACAAAGGAGAGATCCACATCCTCCTTATCCGTTCCTGTGATGGAAAGATTGATTTCAGTACCGAATCGGAAGGAGTGTTGTTTGTCGGTTTTGTTTTCCATCTGATAGGAGACGACGAACCAGTTCCTCTTAAAGAGATACTTTTTGGTAACAATAAGAGGAACCCGGTCGCCGTTTACATCAAGAACCAGGATTTCCCCTCTGAGGATCACCTGTTTTTCATCACGGGACGTATCCTTGAGACGATAGGGGTAAACACCGGCGCCATTAAGGGTGGCGCGCTGTTCCAGATAATGATCCTCCGAATAACCCGCAGGCAGAAAGTTGTCGATAAAGCTTTTTCTCCCCGCCCTGTTGAAACAGTAATTCCAGCAGGAAGGCAGATAATCCAGTTCAAAAAGGGTTCCCCCGCTCAAATGGACACAGCCGTTATACGTAAGCCCCTGAAAGACAAATTCATTCTGACCGTCCAGATCGTAGTCTATCTCAAGGATGGAGCTGTTGAAAATACCCTTTTCTCTTGTGGTTTTTTCCGCATCAATAAGGCTTATGAAGCCGTCTCTTTTCGTCTTATGGGCCAGCTCACCGGCCCAGAAGCCGTACAGGTTCTGGGCTTTCCATAAATTCTCCCGGGCATTTTTCTTTCGGGCCTTGTCTCCCCTGATGGAATTGATAAGGAGCATCACATAATTGAGCCGGCCGTAATAAAAAGCCTGCTGCTCATTGATTCTCAGGATGGAACGGTAGGAATCACTCTCTCCGGGGGGATTGATATCGGGCAGCAAATCGTTTTTATCATAAAAGAAGCGCTTAAGATCTCCGTAATTGGAACTATTGAAATAGGACCGGTTCCAGCTTCCCTCCCGGCTTTTCATGTATTGACTGGGCAGCTGGCAATCAATCCAGTCCCGATTCTCCTCAATGAGAGCGATAAAATCATCGAACCACTTCTGCTTATCCCCGTCCGCCAGGATTTCGCCGGGAAAAACAAGATTGACCAGTCGTTCCTCATGGCTTTCATTGGCTATCTTTCTAAGGGACCCGATGATATTGGCGGGAGGTGCTTTGACGGCGGATTCTGAAAGGACCCGGTGCAGGGGAAATATGGTAAGTTCCCTTCCCTGGTCATCGGTCAGTACCGGCTCGTAAATTTTCGTGATTCCGGAACGCTCGAACTGTTCCACTTCAAGAAAAGTATAATTTATCCCGGCTGTATTCAGGTTGGACGCCAGGGATGATTCCCAGATGAAACCGGGAAGCCAGCATCCGCGAAATCTCTTTTTAAAGAGCTTTCTGAGATAGGTGGTCATTTTTTCCAGCTGTCCCAGTCGATCGGAAACGGGAATAACCGGCAACATGGGCTCATCAAAGGGTCCGCTCAGAAGTTCAGACTGACGGCGCAGGACAAGCTCTTCCAGTACGGTTATATATTCGGGATGATTCTTCTCAATCCAGGATAGAAGACGGCCGTTGTAATAAAGAAAGAACTTAACGTTTCTGTTATTATAAATTTTCGTTAAATACTGCTTTAAGGAATTTTCATAGAGCCGAACCCTTTCCTCATTCCCCATACTGGGAGAAAATGAGTTATAAATTCCTATAAACAGTTTTAGCTTCCCCATCCCCTATCCTGTGAATAAAACAATCAGATTTTTACAATGCAATTGACGGGACACTTCTCCGCGGCTTCAGCCCGGGTTTCGTCTCTGTCCTTTTCATCATAGTTTATCACACATAGGTTATCTTGAACAACAAAAGCTCCTTCGGGGAACTTTTTTTCGCAGATTTTGCATCCGATACATCCGACGGAGCAGTTCCCTTTCGTATCCTTCCCCTTGTCCTTTGAGTTGCAGGCTATGTAATAATCCGCATCAAATGGAATCATCTTCATGACCCCGGTGGGGCATATATCGACACAGTTACCGCAGGAGATGCACAGATCCGCATCAACCTTGACCAGTCCATCCCCTGTTTTGGATATGGCATCCACAGGGCATACCTTTATGCAGGAGCCCAGGCCGAGACAGCCGTATTCGCACTGCTTGAATCCTTTGAACTGATTCATGGCGGCGCGGCAATCCTGTAAACCGGCGTATTCATATTTTTTGAGAGCCTTTTCGTTATTCCCCAGACAGTGGGGACGGGCAACCATTTTCGTGGCGGAGGCTTCTACCGCTACGCCGAGAATCTCTCCCATGGCTTCGAGAGAACTCTGCCCCCCGGGCTTGCACTTGGTGAGATCCGTATCGGTGCCGGCGGCAAGAGCTTCGGCATAACCGGAACAGCCAGCATATCCGCAGCTTCCGCAGTTCAGACCGGGAAGAGCGTTTTCCAGATCCCCTACCACCTTATCCTTCTCAATACTGAATTTTCTGAATGCCACGGCGAGGCCCATTCCCAGGGCACCACCGAAGACAAGAGTGAAAAGAATTCCCAAAAGTATCCGCATAATCTCCATAATCAGTCCTACCCTATCAGATTTGTCAGCAGAGCTTTATCAAAAGCCATGAAAGCCAGAGCCATGAGTCCGCCCGAAATAAAAGCGATGGGGATACCCTTGAAAGCTTTGGGCACCCGCTCTGTCTGCATTTTAACTCTTATGGATGACATGAGAATCAGTGCCAGCATAAATCCGAGGCCCGCAGAAAAACCGGCCATAAAACCTTCCATGAGATTGTAGCCCTGATTAATGTTAATGAGAGCAATACCCAGAACACCGCAGTTCGTGGTGATGAGGGGAAGGTAGATACCGAGGGCTTTGTACAGGGCGGGAGAATACTTCTGAACCACCATCTCGACCAGCTGTACCAGAGAGGCGATGGTAAGGATGAAGGTTACCGTCTGCAGATATTCCACATTCAGAGGAATGAGCACCCAGTGATAAACCATCCACGTAACCAGGGAAGCAATGGTCATGACGAAAGTAACGGCGAATCCCATACCCGAAGCGGATTCAAGATCCTTGGATACACCGATAAAGGGACAGAGCCCTAAAAACTGGCTCAGGATGAGGTTGCTGATAAAGACATAGGTTATTAATATTCCAATATAAGACATATCAGCGTCCCTTCCTTTCGTTTATTCCGTTGATGGCTGCTTTCAGATACCCCATGACCAGCAGAGCTCCGGCGGAAAGGGTCATGACCCGGGCCGGAGAGTTGACCAGTCCGGGAATACGGATCTCGCCGTTGAATCCCAGGGACTCGATGGGGAACAGGGTGATGGTTCCTGCGCCCAGGCTCTCCCTGATAAGGGCTATGAGCACGAGGCTCAGAGTGAAACCGATACCCATGCCGATTCCGTCCTTCACGGAATCCCAGACACCGTGTTTGCTGGCAAAGGCTTCTGCCCGACCCAGAATGACGCAGTTGACCACGATTAGCTGGACAAACACTCCCAGGGAAGCGGACAGGGCGGGCAGATAGGCCTGCATCATAAGGTCCAGAATGGTTACGAAAGAAGCGATGACCACGATATAGGCAGGTATATGAATCTCGTCGGGAATAACATTCTTCAAAAGGGAAATCATGATATTGGAACAGATGAGAACGAACATGGTTCCGATTCCCATTCCGATCCCGTTTACGACCTGAGTCGTTACAGCCAGGGACGGACAAAGCCCCAGCACAAGGACAAATATGGGATTCTCTCGGTAGATCCCTTTGGTTAACTCTTTCATTAATTTCCCTCCCGGATATAATCGGATCCCGCCGCCAGGGCCCGGGACACTCCGGTAAAGGTGATGGTGGATCCGCCGACCGCGTCGGGTTTCTCCAGCATGCTTTTTACCGTGGGGATGGGATTTCCCTCTTGTCCCCGTCCAATAAATTTATCCATATATTCACTTTTCTCGGCTTTTTTCCCCAGACCGGGCGTTTCGTTATTCTCCATGAGAATGGCCTTCAGCAGGGTTCCGTCAAGGGAATAGGAAGCGAGCAGTTTCATCTCTCCCCCATAGCCGGAGCCGTTCAGGGCCAGGATGTAACCGGTCAGGTCTCCCCCGTCGGTGATGGGATACCGGGCTGAAACGAGAATGTTATCAAGGGCTTCCGCCTCTCCCGCTTCTCCGGAGACGACCAGTTCGTTCAGAGCTCTCTGGAGCTCCTCCTTTTTATGCTGTTCGATCTGGGGGGCGGTCAGAGAGTTGACGAAGCCGAGCAGAAGGGCCGCCACACTGCAGATCACAGCCAGCCTGAGAGTTCTGTCTAAAATAGGATTCATTTGGCTGCCTCCTGTTTCTTCTCCTTAACCCTGGCCACCCCGAAAGTCTTCGGAGTGATAAACCGGTCAATGAGGGGGACAAAGATGTTCATGAAAATGATGGCGAGAGAAACCCCTTCCGGGAAGGAGCCGAAAAAGCGGATCAGAAAAGTCATGAATCCGCAGCCTACGCCATAGATGATCTTACCCTTGTTGGTAATGGGTGAAGTGGCCATATCGGTGGCCATGAAAAGAGCCCCCAACATGAATCCGCCGGAAAGAAGATGGAAAAGAACATCCCCGGAGAAAAAGCCCAGTCCGTATCGGTTTCCGCCGAATACCCATACCAGAAAGGCAAAGGAGAGAGCGTAACTCACCGGAATATGCCAGGTAATTATTTTTCTAATGAGGATATATAAACCGCCAGCCAGAAGCAGAAGGGCTGTAACCTCACCGATACATCCGGGTATGTTTCCCAGAAAAAGATCCTTATAGGTGACCGGGACCCCTTCACCCGCCAGCATCTGGAGAGGGCCGGTAATGCCGTCGACGCCGTTCATAAGACCCGTTTTGAGAGAACCCAGAGGGGTCGGTCCTGTTACCGCATCAAGGGAAGCGGAACTGCCCAGCTTTCCGGGCAGGGTCCAGGTGGTCATGCCCCCGGTCCAGGACATGAAGACGAAAACACGTCCGGCCAGGGCCGGGTTCATCCAGTTGGCTCCCAGCCCGCCAAAGGTCCATTTCACCACGAAAATGGCGAAGAAAGAAGCTACTACGGGTATGAAGAGGGGTACTGCGGGGGGCATGTTCATGCCGATGAGCAGACCCGTAAGCAGGGCGCTACCGTCGGTTATGGTGTTTTCCCGGCCCGTTAAGCGGCTTAGGAAAAATTCAGTCAGCACCGATGCGGCTATGGAAACGAGGAGGACCAGAAGGGCCCGCCATCCGAAAACGTAAACTCCCCAGAGTGACGCGGGCACCAGGGCCAGCGAAACATGTCCCATGACAAAGGATGTGGACATGGGACTGTGAAACTGGGGCGAAGAGGTTATCTGAAAGTTATTTTTGGGCATTTTTTCTCATTTCTCCCTTTCCGACGCGGAACATCTGCACCAGAGGCAGATGGGCCGGACAGACATAGGCGCAGGAACCGCACTCGACGCAGTCCATAAGCCTCGTATCGGCCGCTTCCTTTATCATTTCAAAATCGAGGTATTTATAGATCTGAGTCGGATTCAGCCCCATGGGACAGGCACTGACACACTTTCCGCAGGAGAGACAGGCGGTAACGCCGCTCTTTTTCACGTCCTTTCCTGTCAGGGCGACAATTCCCGAGGTCCCTTTCATAATGGGGGTGTCCAGATCAAAGAAGGCGAATCCCATCATGGGACCTCCGGAAATGATTTTTTCCGGTTCCTCGGTGAATCCGCCGCACTCTTCGATAAGATCACGCACGGTGGTTCCCACCCTTACTTTGAAGACACCGGGGTTCTTAACGGCGCTTCCCGAAACGGTAACCAGTCGCTCCACCAGGGGCTTATTGTAGACGACCGCTTCGTAGATGGCGAAGCAGGTGCCCACGTTCGCGTTGATGACTCCCACTTCGAGGGGTAGCTTTCCCGAGGGAACTTCCCGTCCGGTGATGGCTCGGATGAGGCTTTTTTCCGCCCCCTGGGGGTATTTAACCTTCAGGGGAGCCACTTCCACATCAACACCCATCCGCGCGATGAGTTCCTCGAGCTTTCGGGCGGCATCCATCTTGTTCGCCTCGATACCGATGATGACCTTTTCCGGATTCAGCAGCTTACGGACAATCTCAATTCCTTCCAGAATCTCTTCGGCCTGGGTCAGCATGATTTTATGATCAGAAGTCAGGTAGGGTTCGCATTCCACCGCATTGATAATGAAATACTCACAGGATTTTCCTTCCGGGAGTGACAGTTTCACATGGGTTGGGAAAGTGGCTCCCCCCATACCCACCACGCCCATCTCACGGATGCGGTTTCTAATTGCATCATTATCGAGAGATTTCCACTCTTCCCGCTTTGACTCTTTACCCAGGCGTGTAAATTCCCCGGTAAGTTCAATAGCAACCGCCTGGGATTTCATCCCGTTGGGCAGATATATTTCCCGGATGTCCTTAACAGTACCCGGAACGGACGAGTGGATATTGGCGGATACGAATCCGGAAGCCTCTCCAATGAGCTGCTCCTCCTGTACGGTGTCTCCCGGGTTAACCAGACATTTCGCCGGTGCCCCTATATGCTGGGACAGGGGAATGATGGCGACCGGCGGAAGAGCAGCCGTCCGAATCTCTGTGGATTCTGTTAATCCTTTTCCTCCCGGAGGATGAATACCTCTGGGGAATGTGGCTAGCGATCTCATGCGACTTCACGACCTCTTTTATTGATTTGAAGCGATTTCTTCTCTGTTCCGGATGTTTTCCAACCGGATAAAACGAGCTTGGACAGAAAAAACAAAATTATTATAGCAAATTTCATATATTTGTCAAAGTCAAAAAGATAGATTTGAGGAAGAGTGATGGTCCCCGGCGGCAGGGATAAGATAAAAGAATCCCCGTATCCCCTTTTGTAGAGTTCTACCCGATTATGAATCCACTCATCGGAAAAACGTGCAACAGCGGAATTATCCACCAGGATTCTACCGGTTTCCCGTTCCCAGCGGTAATTGTTTACCCTCAGGGGTGACCTGTCTCCCCAGGCGGGAGCATAGAGGATATTCTCCTGATAATATATATGATTCAGGAATTCCCCCTGTCCGGGAATCCGGAAAGGATCTGTCTTACCCGTCGCATAGGGAAAAAGAAAGGGTAGAGCCATAACGAGGGCCAGGATGAGGGAAAGGGCGCCTTCCCCGATACCCTGATCCCAAAGGCTTTGCGCCGGAGCGGGACCGAAATAGGCCGGTTCAAAAAGGGGATGTTCCGTCTTTTTATGAAAAAGAGGCTTCCTGACTTTACGGGTGATTTCATTCATATCAGGGCGCATTCTACCTTTCAGCAGGATACCTGCTGAAAGGGTAAGAAACAGTTCTCCGGGAATTATCGGCGAACCTCCCCGTCGGATAATGAAAATCCCGAAGATGAGAAGAAGGACCGCTTCGGGCAGGATTTTCCTTAAGCGGGGAAAACCCAGAAGGAAGTTTATTTCGCAGAATATTATAAATGGCAGGACGGCCAGCAGGGCCCCCGTCGAGACAAGCAGTCCGGGAAGCCACAGGACCTGTATAAGAAGAGGAATAAAAGCATGATTCCTGAATCGCCGGATATTCAATCCCCCCAGAAGAATAAAAAAGGAGACTCCCAGAGGAAAAAGAAGAGGACTCCCCAGCTGCTCCCACTTAACCAGAGGTCCCAGGGTCAAAGAGAGAGTAAAAAGGGCAAGGGGAGAACGACCGGTCTGGAAGAACACCCTTTCTCCTTCGTCAGGGTGAAAAAGATCATAAAGAGCCCTCAGGTAGGGGTCAAACCGTTTATCCGAATCTAACAACCGATCCGGGATATCACTCAATGATATTTCCTTAAGTGACGTGAAATCGCTGTACACCACATTTCCCGCTGAAGTGGAAACCCTGGTGATGCCCTCGTCCGCAAGCAGGGAGACCAATTTTTCCCGGCTCCCCCCCTCTTTCACGAGAAAGGAGTACCATTTGACCTGACCGGCTGGGTGGGAGAGAGTAATGAAAAGGGAGAGGGCGAAGAGAATCAGGAGAATCAGATACCCCGCCCGGACTTTACCTCTCATATCAGCTTGGCCTTCTGGAGAAATTTAATAAACTGATCAAAAAGAATGGGATCGAGCTTCAGATCCCTATCTATCATATTCTTCCGCATAAAAATCAGAGCTTCTCCCGAAGACAGGGGTTCCTTGTAACGCCGCTCCCTGTCGATAAGCGCATCATAGACATCCACAATCTCAAGAACCTTCGCGGGAAAATACGCCAGGGCTTTGAAACTAACAATATCATTATATTCATTAGTGAGGACAGCGTCAAAGGAGTGGTCGGGGAATTTCTTCCTGTACTCCCCGTAGGTACTCCGGAAAACCCCGTATCCCTGTTCATGTCCGTAATACTCATGGTGAAGGCCCGCCACAGAGGCTATGGACTGATCATAAACGGTCTTTTCGCGGACCATGCGGAAACCGTCAAAGGCATGCTTTTCGATAATGTCCCGGTCATACCCTTCACCCCCGTCAAAGTAAACCAGATTCCTGTTCTTTCCCAGATCATGCAGAAGGATTCCCAGCATGTTCGCTTCTATGCTCTTCCTGTTGAATCGCAGGGGGCCGGGAAGGATGGTGGAAGGTTCGAAACGGGTGAAGGGATAGCGCTCCCTCAGAGGTTCATAGAGGGGCATATAGGATTTCATCCGGCTCTGAAGTCTCTGGTAAAGGCCGGCATATTCGAATTCATGGCGCAGCTCATCCAGAAAACGAATGGAAAGCAGAAAAACCCGGGACATATGGCGCGAAGTGACCCCGTCGGTCTTTTCCATAATCATTTCCACGGTATGGTTCAGATTGTAATTCCGGGAGAGAGCCTCGACGAAGGAGCTCATGAGCAGCTCCGTTTTCGCCGTAATCTGGAGAAGATAGCGCTGGGCGAGAAGGTTCTCTTCCCCGGCCATCTCTTCGATGCTGACCTTATTGATTACCGTGGAGTATATGGCGGCGTCCGTCATGAGGGAAGCGACCTGATGGGCTGTGATCCGGGGCTCATTCAGAGCCGCATCCAGAGCCTCTATGGCCCTGACTATGTGATTGCTCCTCTGTTCAAGGGTCATTTCCTGTATCTCTTCATACTCCCCGCCGAAAGAGGGGGGAAGGGACTCCGATTCCCGTACGGAAAGATGGAGCTGGTTGATCTCCCCTTTAATGAGGGCCCGCTTCTCCTCAAGAAGATCAATTACTCCAGCCGCATCGGATTCGCTCAGGGAAAAGCTCCATTGGGGGACTTCCCAGAACAGGGGATTATTGCGGTAGAGGGCAGAGAATCGGGATCGGGAGATCTTCCCTGTCCGGAGATTTCGGCAGAAGAGGACGATATCCTGTTCTCTGAGGATTTCAAGGACGTCACTGTTTTGCTTCAGAAGTGTAACGAAAGAGAGTGTACGCTCAGACATAACCCGGCCTAATCCTCCGTCAGGCTGATAGCCTTCACACTGCGGATAAACAGAATCGGGGGCAGCCTGTTATAGCGGCTGATCTCCTTGGTGAAGAAAAATTCATTGAATCGGAAGAGGGATTTATTGTTCTCCACGTAATTTCCCGGTATCCCCATAATGATCAGGGAGGCGTCGGAAGATTCCGCAGCCAGAATCTCGGTGAAAGGCTCCTCCCGAAAGGGTATGATGGAGACTTCCCCGTTTATGCGGGCCCGGGTAAACAGATCGTCCAGCTCTTTTTCAGCCTTCTCCACATCTTCCGCCGGACGGACCATTCGCAGGATCCTGATATTATATTTCCTGTCCCGGTCCGATATGCCGCTGTTGATAATGAAGGCCAGAAGGGCCATGAAATTGCCGTTTCTCTCACCCCGCCACCAGATATCGAGTCGGTTGTCGCTGGCCTTGACCATGCGGCTGTCCACGATGGAATCCAGTCCCTTGTAGAGAATGATATTCTTGTTTTTCTCCATGGCCGCGTTAAGGATTTTTACGGAATCCACCTTATCGTTATACTCGAGCAATACCGTATTGGTTTCCAGTCCGGACATATCCCCGGCCTGAATAAGGGTGATGGCCGCATCGGAGGGTGAGTTGGTATTGATCAGGGAAATATTTCCGGAAAGTTCCCCCTCCCCGGGTAATGTTTCAAATTTCTTGGGAGAAATGATTATATTGTTGCCCACAAGCCCCTGATAATTTGTGATGTAGGACAGAATCTCGCCCATCTCCTTCCACCACTTCTTCTCTGTACCGTAGGAAATGGCAACCAGAAGGGGCCGCCAGTTCCGAGACCCCTGAACAATGGATCTAATCCTCCTAAGGGACCCCGTGATCAGGGTAAAGAGAACCCCCCACCAGACCCCTTCCATTTTACCGGCGGACTTGTATCTGAGAATCAGCCGGAACAGGATGTACTGTGAGATGAGTATAATAATCCCCACGGACCAGTTGAAAAGACATATGGTGACGAAACAGGCCAGGAATCCGTAAAAAGAGACCGCCCAGTGCCCCCTGAAGGTAGGGCGGAAGGAGGGATTCCGGCTGAACCGTTCCAGGAAGGCAGCCAGATTGACCCAGCCGTAAACGACCAGAAAGAGGATACCCACCACCGTGGCGGCAAGATTGATGCTGCCCATCCAGATGATGCCCAATCCGAAGAAAAAGGTGACCGCCACGGCGAATCGCGGTTCATCGCCGCCGGGAACGAAATCCCTCTCCAGGAAGTTCAGATTACCCGGGAGGATATTGTCCCGGGCCAGATACTGTACGGTGCGGGGCCCGGTCATGAAAACGCTCAGGGCGGAGGAACTGGTAGCGAAAAGGACCCCCAGCAGTATCAGAATGCCGGGCATACTGGCGGGAAAGGGTTTTCCCAGTCCCAGAAGATTGGTCAGGAGAGCTCCCTGGGGAATCCCCTGGTCATAGCGTGATATGAGCAGGGTTCTGTCCATGCTGGAGAAGATTAGGGTCACGATGATATACACGGCCATGGTGGAGAGAATCGCCCAGAATGTTCCCTGCACGATACTCTTTCGGGGATTCTTCAGGTCCCCGCTCATGCCGATGCCCGTGCTTATTCCTGTAACCGCGGGAAAAAACTGGGTAAAGGAGAGAAAGAAAATGGTAATGGTGAGGGGTCGGTTTCCGAAAAGGGCGACGCTTCCCGTAAAAAGGGGCTTCCCTTCCCTCTCTATTCCCAGGAAGGGGGAGAAAAAAATGGCGAGAACACTCAAAATGAGAACCACAAGAATCGCCGACTGTATCTTAAGGGTAAAGTCAGCGCCCGCCATCACAATAAGGAAGAACAGTATTAGAAAAAAGGAGGCCAGCAGCTGCTTCTGCATGAGCACTGCTTCGGGGGTATCCAGTCTGAAAAGGGGAATGAAATCAAGCAGCGGGGCCAGAATGGGATGAAGTGGTTCGGCAAAACCAATGCAGTAGAATCCAACGCTGGCCGCCTGGGCCAGATAGAGGGGAATCCCGATGGAACCGCCCATAGCCTTGCCCAGGGAGAGCTTGGAGAGGGCATACATGCCTCCCCCCTCAATATGATTCAGATTGGTGGCGCAGTCTGCCAGGGAAAACGCCGTGGACAGGGTGACCGTATGAGACAGCAATACAATCACCAGCATAGGGAGAAATCCCAGATCCGCCGTCAAAAGAGGCAGAAGGAGAAAAAGAACCGTTCCCAGAATCGCTTCCGTGGAGGGGACGAAGACCCCACGGAAAGTACCGAATTTTTTACCCATAACGCCGAATTATACCATAGTCAAAGTGGTAAGGACAAGTTTCTCAGCCCTTTTTTGTCTCTCCGATCAGTCTCTCCGCCCTTTCGGGTAGTTCCGTATATTTAAACAGACGATCAAACTCTACAAGCCCCGAGAGGGCCTTGGAAATGACTTCGATTCCCCCTTCATGGGCAACGGAAACGGAGTTTAATCCCCCCGCGACGACTATGCCGCACCGTTCGTGAGCCACGGGGATATCCAGGAGGCTCTGGCCGGGATAACCGATTTCGATGAAGCCGCCCAGACCGATTTTTTTGATCTCCTCATTAATGGAAACCACGTAATCCCTGCTGCTGGCGGGTATCTCCCGAAAGCTGGCTCCCACCTGGCCGCTCCCGTCCTCTATGATACCGGAACAGTTTGTCATTCCGCTTTTTATATAGATTTCCAGAGGGTCCAGGCTGGTGCCCTCGTATTTTATGAGAGCGGTAAACCGCTCCGCTTTTCCGTTGACCACTTCGAGAAGTCCGCCGAAAAGGGACATGACCGGGACTCCCGATGAAAGCAGAATCCCGTTGAGCGTGATGGAACAAACCGTTCCGATACCCACATAGCCCTGGGGAATGACTATTTCTCCCAGA
>JAFGPQ010000137.1 GCA_016936115.1 Spirochaetales bacterium
AAACTGTGGCCGGGGCCAGAAAAAAGGAGATGACACTTCCCCCCCGGCTGTACTCTTCGTAGGAGATATTCAGCCCGCTGAGCAGAGCGATGGTGAGTACGATTCCCGTCAGCAGGGGATTCAGAAGGGATATGCCCGTTTTCTGACGGATGAGAAAGCCGATTTCGTAGGCGCCGAGGGAGATCATAACCGTGAAGAGGGGGGAGGTGAGCAGATCTTTCATTTGAACAGCTTCCTCAGGGCTTTGACGGTGAAAGCCGTTACGGTCCAGACTACGGCGGTGGTCAGAATAATGATGACCGTGAAGGGGAGCACGTTCCCCTTGAGAACCCCGGCGGATGTCATGAGCCCCACCCCGGCGGGCAGAAAGAGAAAGGCCATATGGGTCAGGAGGAAATCGGCGGTGCCCTCGACCCACTCCTCTTTGATAAGCCCTGTCTGCAGAGCCAGAAAGAGGAGCACCAGCCCCAGGACGACCCCGGGAATGGGTAGTTTAAGGGTGTATTCCAGGAGCATTCCCAGAAAGTAGGCTCCCAGTATAATGATCAGCTGTCTGAAATATTTCATCTGTCCGATGATAGCATAAACCCCGTTTCCCTGCCATCTCCCGTGGGTTGACAAAAAGATGTTTCTGAATGAATATGTAGCATGCTACACAAAAGAGAATCCATGAAAGAGCGGGATCTGGGTTTCACGATCCAGCTGATAGCCAATACTCTGAAGAAAAGGGCTAATCAGGAGCTGGAGGCCCATGGGATAACCATGAAGCAGGGCCGTTTTCTGGGGTACCTCCATGAACGGGAGGGACGAACTACTACCCAGAAGGACTTTCAGCGCCATTTCGAGATAACCCATCCCACCGCGATCGGCATCCTCAAACGGCTGGAGCAGAAGGGATTCGTCAGAACGAGAACGGACGAATCTGACCGGAGGATCAGGATCGTAGAGCTCGATCCCCGGGAGGAACCGCTCCACGCCGCCATGATAAGGCTGAGAGGGGAGATGGAAGGAAAACTGACCGCCGGTCTGACCGAAGAGGAGTGCCGGCAGCTGAGGGATCTGCTGGAGCGGGTCCACGATAACATCAGGGAGAAATAATGCAATCGGATATATTTGAAAACATGCCCGTGCCCCGGGCCATTCTCAAGAGCGCCGTGCCCACCATCGTGGGGATGCTGGTGGTTCTGATCTACAACATAGCGGACACCTACTTCGTGGGACAGATCGGCGACCCTATGCAGGTGGCCGCTGTCTCCCTGACCATGCCCGTGTTCCTGCTCTTTATGGCCACGGGGAATCTCATCGGTATCGGGGGGACATCGGTTATTTCCCGGGCCCTGGGCGCCCGCCGTACCGCCTACGCGAAGCAGGTCTCCTCCTTCTGTTTTTACGCCTCCCTGGGAGCGGGGGTGATTATGGCCGGACTCTTTCTGGGCTTCATGCCCCTGCTCCTGCGCCTTATCGGCGCCAGCCCCGAGACAAGCGGCTTTGCCCGGGAGTATCTGCTCTACGTCTCCCCGAGCGCCCCCTTTGTGATCCTCTCCACCGTGTTCAACAACATAGTCCGGGCCGAGGGAAAGGCGAAGGAGGCCATGAACGGCATGCTTATCGGGACGATCGTCAATATCGTACTGGATCCCTTTATGATACTGGTTCTGGGAATGGGCGTGGCCGGGGCGGCGGTAGCCACCCTGATCGGAAACGTAGCGGGGAGTCTCTACTTCCTACACTATATTCTGAAAAAATCCCCGGTTCTATCTCTCTCACCAAAGGAATTCCGCTACAAAGAGGGAATTCTGACCGGCGTTCTGGCCATCGGGATACCGGCGGCACTCAACAATGTCCTCATGAGCGCTTCCAATGTGATTCTGAATAATTTTCTGGCCGGTTACGGTGATATTCAGGTCGCCGCCATGGGAGTGGCCATGAAGATCAGCATGGTGGCGGTGCTGCTGCAGATCGGTCTGGGGGCGGGAGTGCAGCCTCTGCTCGGGTACAGCTTCGGAGCGAAGAATCATCCCCGGTTCACCTCCCTTCTCAAGATGTCCCTGGTTTACTCCTTCTCATTGGGGCTGGTACTGACGGTTGTCTGCTGGATCGGCGCCGAAGGGGCGGTTCGGGCCTTTATCGATTCCCGGGAGGTTTTCTCCTACGGGGTGGATTTTGTACGGGCTTTGCTGGTCTCCGGCCCGATCATAGGAATCCTTTTTGTTTTCATGAACGGTCTGCAGGCTCTGGGGGCGGCAAAGGAGTCCCTGATCCTCTCTGTCAGCCGGCAGGGTCTGGTCTTCCTGCCCCTGTTGTTTATCCTGAACAGAACCCTGGGGCTGACCGGCATCGTGTACGCCCAGCCCGCGGCGGATATCTTCTCTATTTTTCTGGCGTTCCTGCTCTTCCTGGGCAAAAGTCGGAAACTCTGGAACCGGGAGGAGCAGGGGGACCTGAAAGTAAGGGTTTCCTAGGGTATCAGCCCAGAAGTTCCTTTTTGATCTTACCGATCATATCATCGTATTCGCCGTCGCTCAGATAGGTCTGTTTGGGGTTCATGGCAAAAATATCGGCCCACTCGAACTGGTCCCTGTACTTGGGAACCAGATGAAAGTGAAGATGACCGCTCGTATCGCCGTAGGCTCCGATATTGATCTTGTCCGGGTTGAAAAGTTTTTCCTGAACTTTAGCGACCCGGGCCATGTCCGCGAAGAAACCGTTCCTCTCTGTATCGGAGAGGGCGGTAAGATCCCTTACATGATCCTTGAAGGCCACGATAAGCCGTCCGGGATGGCTCTGTTCCTTGAAGAGAACGATAATGGAATAATCCAGGTCGCAAACCTTGATACCGAAAGCACCCAGAAGATCCCCTTCCGCGCAGTAACCGCAATTGGCGTCTTTACTCATATGTCACCTCTCTGACTTCAATTCTTGTATTGTCGGATAATAACACAGTATGAGTTGAGACGCCAGTCCTTTTACCGTTTCCCCCTCTCATACTGGAAGGGCCACTCTATTTCGCCTCGCAGTTCCTTCGCCGCCTGCAGGGGCCAGTAGGGATTTCTCAGAAGCTCCCTTCCCAGGAAAACCATATCGGCCCGGCCGTTCTGCAGGATCTCCTCGGCCAGAGCGGCCTCGGTTATCATGCCCCCGGCTACTACGGGAAGCCCGGTCATTGTCTTGATTTCCGAAGCCATGGGAATCTGATAGCCCGGGTAGGCCTTCGGGGCCGCCTCCACCACGCCGCCGGAACTGACGTTGACCATGTCAATGCCCAGCCCCTTTACCGCAGCGATCATCCGGCCCAGGGCGTCGGGACGGTTGCCCCCTTCGGCGTAATCCTCCGCGGAGACCCGCAGGAAGACCGGCTTCTCCCGGGGCCAGACTTTTCGGACCGCCTCGATGACTTCCTTCAGAAAGCGGGCTCTTCCTTCTTCATCTCCGCCGTAGGCGTCTGTCCGTTTGTTTGTCAGGGGGGAGAGGAATTCGCTGATCAGATAGCCGTGGGCCCCGTGAATCTCTATCACGTCAAAACCGGCCTCATCGGCCCGGCGGGCGGCTTGGGCAAAGGAA
>JAFGPQ010000002.1 GCA_016936115.1 Spirochaetales bacterium
CCTACGGTTGGCAGCGGGACGGGGCCAATGCGGAGTACATGATTGCCGACGAGAAAGACCTGATTGTCCTGCCCGACGAGCTCTCTTTTAAGGACGGCTGCTTCATTTCCTGCGGGGTGGGAACCGCTTACGAAGGTATTCTGCGGGGGGGTATCTCCGGCTCCGATACGGTGCTCGTGGTGGGACTGGGGCCCGTGGGCATGGCTGCTGGCATGCTGGCCAAGGGCAAAGGCGCCCGTCTGGTCATAGGCGTGGATGTTCAGGAGGACCGTCGCAAGACCGCCGAATCCCACGGCTTCGTGGATATGGCCATCCCCGCCGACGGGGAGGCCCTTGGGAAAATCCGGGAACTCACCCGGGGAGGCGCAACCCGAACTATCGACTGCTCCGGCAATCCCCACGGAAGGCATCTGGCCCTTCAGGCGACCCATGAATGGGGCCGCGCCGTGTACCTGGGTGAGACCGGGCATGTGCAGTTCGACGTTTCCGATGAACTGCTTCACAAGCAGCGGACCCTTATCGGCTCCTGGGTGACCAGCTTGGCCAATATGGAAGAGTGTACCTACGACCTGGTGGCCTGGGGACTCCACCCCGACAAAATCGTGACCCATACCTTCCCCCTTTCCAAGGCGCCGGAGGCCTTTGAGCTGATGTCCGCCGGGGGCTGCGGCAAGGTTGTTATTGACCCTGAGCTGGGCTAAACATGGACTGCTACACCATAGGGGACGGCCTCCTGTCGGTCATCGTCACCACCGAAGGGGGCGGCATTCTGAGTGCCCGCTACGGGGAGCAAAACATTCTGCGTCCCTTCCCGGGCCGGGTTGATGAAAAGCTGAATCCCACCGCGGCGGGGAGTTTTCCCATGGTACCCTTCTGCAACCGGGTGGAGGGGAACCGGTTCTCCTTCGCCGGGGAGGATTACCAGCTGGAAAGCAACACCGATTGGGATCCCCTCTACCTGCACGGGGAGGGGTGGATCTCCCCCTGGCTGTTGGAGGAGAGAACCGACACGAGCGTGGTCATGAGCCTGAGCCACTCCCCGAAAAAGGGGGCCCCCTACGGATACTGGGCGGTTCAGGAAATCTCCGTGGAGGGGGAAGTACTGACCCTGCGGATCACCATGGGAAACGATCTGGAACATCTCCAGCTCTTCGGGATGGGGCACCATCTCTTCTTTCCCAAGACCCCGGGAACCCGACTCAGGGCGAAGGCCCGGGGTTTCTGGACCGAGAAGGAGTCCTACTTGCCGGACAAAAGAATTCCCGTAGAAGGGGAGATAGATTTTTCCCATCCATCGATCATACCGGACCACTGGATTAATAACGGCTTCGACGGCTGGGACGGAACGGCGGAGATTCTGTGGCCCGAACGGAACATGGGGGTCACCCTGGAAGGGGATGAACACTATGGGGATTATTTCATCTTCCATTCGGACCGGAATTTCGAGCCCGATTTCAAGGGGGATTACTTCTGTTTCGAGCCCATGACCCACACGGCCAACGGACATAAAATGCCTCCCCTTTACGGAGGACTTATCCCCCTGGATCAGGGGGAGTCATTTGAGACGGTGCTGAAAATCAAGCCCTGGCGCCGCTGATTTAGGAGACAATCATGACATCGCGAGAAAGAGTAATCTCTGCTCTGAATCATAAGGAAACCGACCGCATTCCCGTCGATCTGGGGGGAACCGGTCAGTCCGGCATCAACGCCAGTGTTCTCTATAAACTGCGTCGGGCTCTGGGCCTGAAGGAGAAACCCGTAGACATTGTGGAGCCCCTGCAGCTGCTGGGTCAGGTGGATGAGGACCTGCGCCGGTACCTGGGGATCGACATGGTTCCCCTCTGGAACAAGACCACCCTCTTCGGAACCGATTTCGGGACCTGGACCGACTGGGAAATGCCCGATGGCACCCCCGTAAGGATCCCGGGCAACTTTCAATACGACCGGGACGACAAGGGGAATGTCTACGTCTATCCCCAGGGAGACCGCTCCGTGTCTCCCAGTCTTCACCTGCCCAACGGGGGCTCCTTCTTCGACAATATCGACAGGGCTCCCGCCTTCGATGAAGAGGATCTGGATGCGAAAAGGGATTTTTCCCGACTTTACGGCGTTTTCTCTGAGGAAAACGCCCGCTTTCTGGAAGAAGAGTCGAAGAAACTCTATGAGGAAACGGACTGCGCCATACACTATAATTTCAACGGGGGCGGTTTCGGTGACGCAGCCATTATTCCCGGTCCCTATGAGAAGCATCCCCGGGGCATCCGCAAGCTGGACGACTGGTACATGGCCCACTATCTGCAGCCGGAGTATCTGCACGAGCTCTTCGACTACCAGACCGAACTGGCCCTGAAAAATCTGGAGATCACCCGCCAGGCCGTGGGGGACCGGATCTCCTCCATCAACATTTCCTGCACCGACTTCGGCAGCCAGAATTGCGAGATGATCTCCCTGGATCACTTCAAGGAGTTCTATCAGGCCCGCTACCGGGTTCTGAACGACTGGGTTCATGGCAATACGCCCTGGAAGACCCACTTTCACTGCTGCGGCTCCATCGCGAATTTCCTGCCCGAGCTGATTGAATCGGGCTTTGACGTGTTCAATCCGGTACAGCTGAGCGCCCAGGGTATGGACGGGGCCAGGCTCAAGTCCCTGTACGGGGATCGGCTCTCCTTCTGGGGGGGCGGCGTGGATACCCAGGAAACCCTGCCCTTTAAGTCGCCGGAAGAGGTGAGAGCCCAGGTGAAGGAACGGCTGGATATCTTTTCTCCCGGGGGCGGGTTTATCTTCAATACGATTCACAATATCGTGTCCGGAACGCCTGTGGAGAATGTGATCGCCATGTTTGACGAGGTTAAGGGGTATAGGAAGTAACCTACTCCCCTTCCGCCACCAGCCGGGGCGAGTGGACAAGGTTCACCCTCTCCTCTTCCTTTGTAATAAGGCGCAGGAGGGCGTCCGCCCCGTCCCGGTAGATCTGATCTATCCCGATCTCCAGGGTGGCCGGCTTTTTCTCCAGAACCTGGAGCTCCGTGCTGTTGTCGTACCCGATGAGGGGGTACTGTCCCATAAGATCAGTCCCGCTGCGGTAAACCTCGGTAACGGTCTGAACCAGAAACATATCGTTGACAAAGGCGATCCCGTCCAGGCGGCCCTCCCCGTGCAGAGCCAGTAACTGGCCAATCCTCTCTTTGATGTCTTCCCGGTCGATGATAAGGCTTTCCGGATAAACGGAGAGGAAGCCCTTAAGCCTCAGGGGGTGGGAGAAGGGGTCCTCCCGATCCATGATATAAACCGGATTCCGGCATCCCCGGGATTTCAGGTACTCCCCCTGGATAACGCCGCCGGCGTAGTTATCCGTGGCGGAGTAATTGAAATCCTCCAGATGGACAGCCCTGTGACATATCACGTAGGGAATGTCCCAGGACTCGATAAAGCGGGCCTCCTCCTGGGTAAGGAAATCGTAAATGAGGATACCGTCGCAGTGGGATTTGAGCTCATTTCCCTTGAGAGCGAAGATTGAATTGATCTGCTTGACTTCAAAAAAATAGGGCTGGGACTCAAAAAAACTGGTAAGGGCCAGCACGGCTTCGGAAAAAATCCAGTAATTTCTTTTGACGTTCGTCCAGTAGTGTCCGTCGTCTCTTTTCAAATAGAGAAGAAGGATCGTATTGGTTCCCTTGCGTCTCAAAGCACTGGCGTTTTTATCCAGTTTGTATCCCAGAGACTCTGCTGTTTCCATTATTTTCATTCGGGTAGCCTCGGACACCTTCTCCGGACGGGTGAACGCCCGGGATACGGTGGCCTGAGAGACTCCCACGAGTTTGGCTATGGTATAGCTGTCAATTTTCATAGTTCTCTCATATTGTATTCGTTTGCAGTTTTAAGGTAATATATCGTTATTATAGCATAGCTTTATGATATAGGAAATAAATATATTAATTCCTTGACATAATATCCAATTCAGCCATAGAATGTATTCGAATGCATAAATTTGACAAGGAGTTTGTTATGAAAAGGATTATGACTGTATTGTTCATGGTTTCACTCTGCTTCACCCTTTCTGCCAATGGGGGAGGGGAGACTGAATCTCAGGGACCGGTTACCTTGAAATTCGCCAGCTGGAGTATTCAGGAGAAGAATTTCCAGGATTATTTCATGAATCTGAAAGAGGATTTCGAAGCGGCCAATCCCTCGATTAAGGTGGAATTCAACGGTTATCCCTACGGGGAACTGAAGAAACAGGTTCTGATTATGGCCAACGCCGGCCAGTCCCCCGATATTATCCAGTGCGAGCGGTCCTGGTACTCCAGTTTTGTGAGCGGAGGATATGTGGCGGAGATGGAACCCCTCATGGGAGCCGATTACATGGGTGATATCTATCCGGAAATTCTGGAAGATATGAAAGTGGACGGCAAGGCCTACGGTGTACCCTGGATCGCCAGTCCCTTTGTTCTTTTCTATAATAGGGACCTTTTTGCCCAGGCGGGCCTTGATCCTTCCATGCCTCCCTCTACCTATGAAGAAGCTCTTCAGTTCGCAGAGAAAATCTCCGCCCTGACCGACAGGGACGGAAACGGCGTTTACGCCCTGGGACAGACAACCGGAGCGGTTCCCGTCAGCGGCGGGGCGGTTCTGAGTATGTTCTTCAGCTACGGCGGAGGCATACGGGATGCTCAGGGCAAGGTCAGCGGTATCAGCGAAGGCAACCGGGCCGCCCTGAACTCTCTGAAAGAGATGTATGAAAAAGGGTATAATCCGGAGGGAGCCAAACTGAAGGATCTGCGCAATCTCATGGCTATAGGACGTCTGGGCATGTATTTCGATCAGCTTTGGGGTATCGGCGGCGCCTATGCCATCAATCCGGACATGAAAGGCAAAGTGGGGGTGGCTCTGCCCCTGAGCGGGAACGGCGCCCCTGCCGGCTCGACCCTGGAAGCGCATATGCTGCTGATCAGCGAGGATTCCGGGTATAAGAAGGAGGCGGCCGAGTTCATCCGCTTCGCCACCAGCACGGAACAGATGGGCAAATACTCCGAACTGGCCCCCTTCCTCTTCCCCCGGACAAGCCAGGTCGAGGGAACTCCCGTCTACAGGAGCCGGGAGGGGATCGCCCCCGTTCTGGACTACCCCAAAACCATTCATCCCGTGGAAAAGCATCCGGAAATGGAGAACGTTTTCCTGGCCCTTACCACGGCGGCCCAGATGGTAACGGTGGGAGGCGCCTCGGCGGACGAAGCCATGGCGGCTCTTGATAAGGAACTCAAAGATCTGCTTAAGTAGTATAATCTGTATCCGCCCCATCCCCCGGGGGTGCGGCGGATCTCACTTCTACGGAACCAAGGTTTAATATGAAAAAAAACGAACAGAGAGGGGATCGAATCTTCGGAGCGGTCCTGCTTGTCCCTTCTATTCTCATTGTGGGCGGATTTATCTTTCTGCCCGTAATTCAATCCCTTTACTACAGCTTTTTCGATTATAAGCTGACCCGGAAAAAAGTGCCCCTCACCTGGAACAGCTTCGGAAATTACCGCTCCCTCTGGGAATCGGGAAAACTTCAGCATGCCTTCTCGGTCACCTTTCAGTTCATGGTGATCGTTGTGGTTCTGGTGTTTCTGCTGGGCCTGGTCATGGCTCTTCTCCTGAATCGGGGCGGCAAGGGTGAGCGGGCGAAACGGACACTGGCCCTGCTCCCCTGGGGAACGCCCACGGTAATCGTGGCCCTTCTCTGGTCCTGGATGTTCCAGCCCGAATACGGGGTGGTGAATTTCTTTCTCCTCAAGCTGCATCTGGTCGCGGAGCCAATCAGTTTTCTCGTGAATCCTAATACGGCTCTCGGCTCCGTCGCCGTTGCCGCTGTCTGGAAGCAGCTCCCCTTTCTGTTCATCATGCTCCTGGCAGGGCTTCAGGGGGTGCCCTCGGAAATGTACGAAGCCGCCCATATCGACGGTGCTCCGCCTCTGCGCGTTTTCTGGCATATCACGCTGCCCTTTCTGAGGAATGTGATCCGGTCCAGCATCCTGGTGACCATCATTACCAATTTCAAGCAGTTCCCCCTTTTCTGGACCATGACCGGAGGGGGTCCCATGGGAAGGACTGAAACCCTCGCGGTGCTCGCCTATAAGAATGCCTTCGTTAATCTGAACTTCGGAGCCGGGGCCGCGGTCGCCGCATCCTGGATGGCCGCCCTGATTATCTTCTCTCTCATATATAACCGGGTATTCCGGGAAGCGGAGTATTAAAATGAAAATAAACCATCCCGTAAAAAACACAGCATCCTGGTTACTGATTCTTCTGATAGGCGGATTTCTCCTTTTTCCTCTCTACTGGATATTCGTCACATCCTTCAAGGACAATATGGATATCTACCGCTTCCCTCCCCGGTTCATTCCCCTGCGGGCCACCCTGGGGAACTATCTGCTTCTTTTCAGGGACAGTTCGGTCATCCTCTATCTGACCAATAACCTCTTCGTATCCGCCGGCACGACACTTCTGACTCTTGCCGCCGCCTCCCTGGCGGGCTACTCCCTCTCCCGCTATCCCTCCCGGTTCGGCCGCGCCGTGGCCACGTCGCTCCTGTCCACCCAGATGTTTCCCATTGTGGGGCTGATACTGGCCCTCTATGTCATTTTCCGGAACCTGGGGCTGATCGATTCCCGGCTCAGCCTGGTGCTCTCCCTGTCCGCCGTCACCATCCCCTTCTGCACCATTCTGATCAAGGGGTTCTTCGACGACATTCCCCGCTCACTGGAAGAAGCGGCACGCATAGACGGGGCTTCCCGCATGAAGACTCTGCTTTCGGTGATCATGCCCCTTTCCAAACCGGGGCTGCTGGCTATCGGCCTTTATACCTTCATGCAGGCCTGGGATGATTTTCTCTTCGCCATCACCTTCATCCTGAACGACGGGAAGAGAACCCTGTCCGCGGGCATCGCCATGAAGTTCCTGGGAGAGGTCTCCTATGACTGGGGAATGGTTACCACCGTCTCCGTCGCCGGAGTTCTTCCCATGTTTCTTCTTATTTTCCTCTTTCAGAAATATATGGTCGCCGGATTAACCGCCGGCGCCGTTAAAGGATAATCCCATGACTCAGCATTATATCGACGGAAAGACGGGCAAGGGCCCCTTCCAGAGCCGGGACGACCGGTTCCGCCCCAACATACTTCTCATCACCATGGATATGGTGCCCCCCGAATTTCATGACGGGACGCAGACCCTGAATATCCCCCATCAGATCAGCCTGGCCCAGGAGGGCCTCACTTTTACGGGAGCCTTCGCCGCGTCGCCCCTGTGCGGACCCTCCCGGGCGTCCCTCCTGACGGGAAGGTATCCCTATATCACGGGAAACTCGGAGAGATCCCACGACGGGCACAAGACGGAGCTCAGGAGCGAAGACATTATCTGGCCGGAATATCTGAGAGCCGCCGGCTACCATACCCGGCATATCGGTAAATCCCATGTGGGAACGGAACACTTTATGAGGGCCTTTACAGAGAACAGCTCCCCCTGGGATCGGTGGTCTCCTCCCTGGTTCTGCGAAGACAGTTACATTCGCTTTCTCCGGAATCGGGAACTGGAGAGGTTTTCCTTTAAAAAGGAGATCAGGGGCATGAGCTGGGAAGGGGAGCGGAACGGGAACTCCTACGGGGGCTGGCTGGCCGATCAGAACGGGAAGTCCTTTCCCGAGGATGCCCTTTATCCTGCTTTTCTCGTGGACCGCATGATAAGCGCCATAGAGTGTCGAGAGGATGGGGAGAAGCCCTTCTATGCTCAACTGGATTTTTTCGGCCCTCATCAGCCTTTCGCCATACCCGGCGGATGGGGGGAGAGGGAAGCCCGGATCAGGGAGTCCCTTGAACTGCCCGAAAGCTGGCTGGAGTGGGAGGCCGCCGGTTTTCCCGACAGCAGCGATGATCCCCGGGTTTACGACATGTACCGGCGTAACTGGGGTATGAAGAACCGGGAAGACCTGGCCGATTATCTCGTGGCCAATCAGCTTCAGTATGAAATCCTGGATCATCAGGTCGGCCGCCTCCTGGACTACCTCAGGGAGAAGGACCTCTATGACTCCACTCTCATTATCTTTACGGCTGACCACGGTGAGATGAACGGGAAAAAGGGCTGCCTGGATAAGGGGGCCTACCTTAATCCCCAGGTTCTGAAGGTCCCCCTGACCGTCAAACCGGCCCGGGAGCAGAACTTGCCCGCCGGAGTGATACATGACGAACCGTGCAGCCTCCTGGATATCTGCCCCACCGTTCTGGAGAGCGCCGGGCTGGAGATTCCCGACCGGATCGACGGGCGGAGCCTCTTTCAGGCAGTTCTTGGGGATGGGAAAAGGCCGGAGGATCGACCGGTTATGTTCGATGTGTGGAACCATGTGGTGCCCAATCCCTGCGTGGGGCGGATTTTTTCCCATGGAACCGAATCCTTTCTCTACAGTTACAATACCACCTCCCCGGTTGACGAGATCTACCGGATCGATTCCCCCGTGGAGCTGGAAAACCTCATCGGGGACCGGGAGCTGAGGCTCCGCGCCCTGGGGGAGCTGAGAAAGGCCCTGACCGGAGATCCTCGCTGGGAGATCTACCGATGCTACTTCGACCTGGAATATTCCGGAGAAATGATGATTCCCCCCGGGGACAGCCAGAAATTCGAGTAGTTCCCCTCCCGGGGGCCAAGGGGTATACTGATACCAGACAGGGGGTAATTATGGAAAAACCGAATCTCATCTACGTCATGGCCGATCAGCTGCGCTACCACTTTTGCGGTTACGCCGGGGATTCCCTGGCCCATACCCCGAACCTGGACAGCTTCGCCGACTCCCTCTGGTACAGGGACAACTGGATCGAAGACAGAATTATCATGAGAACGGCAACCCGGGGAGGAGAATAATTATGACGCAGGTAAAAGGAAAAACAGCCCTTGTGACAGGCGCTTCATCGGGAATCGGCAGGGAATTGGCCACAATTCATGCCGCCCGGGGAGGAGATCTTATCATAATCGCCCGCAGTGGAAACGCCCTTGAAGAACTCAAGGAGGAGCTTGAACGTAAGTACTCCGTTCGCGTTACCATTATGGTCAAAGATCTTAGCGTTCCAGCAGCCGCCGGTGAAATATACAAAGAAGTTAGGGAAAAGGGTTTAGCCGTGGACTTTCTGATCAATAATGCCGGTTTCGGCGGGCTGGGAAAGTTTCATGAGAGACCCTGGGAGAAGGATTTTGCCATGATAAATGTCAATATCCTGGCCCTGACCGCCCTGACCAGGCTCTTCCTCCCCGATTTCGTTAAAAGAGGGGAGGGGAGAATACTGAATGTTTCCTCTTCCGCCGCATTGATGCCGGGACCGCTTCAGGCTGTTTATTATGCCACAAAGGCCTATGTCACCTCTTTCAGTAACGCCCTGTTTGAAGAGCTGAAAGATACGGGCGTCACAGTCACGGCTCTGATGCCGGGGGCCACAGAGAGCCGCTTCGGGCGGGTCTCGGGGATGGATAAAACCCCCGCCTTTGATAAAACCCTATCCGCTGATCTGGTCGCTCTCAAAGGCTATGAGGGTATGCTGAAGGGAAGGCTGAATGTTAAGGTTCTGCCCCCTGCACTCAAATTGGCATTGGGTTTTCTTCCTTTTATCCCTCCTAAAAGAGTTCTGAAAATTATCAGGCGGATGCAGGAAGTGTGAATCCGGTACGGAATTCATAGAGCCCTGGTTATTTGACTTTTACCCTGCCATCTTCTAGAATTCCTAGTAGACAGGCCGGCTCTTTGATGATTATCCCGCTGACAAGGACTACACATGAAGAAAACAATTATAACCTATTTACTCGTGATCGCAGGATCTCCCCTGGGATTATTCCTTGCCGAAATAATCTGCGGCGTGGCTACGTTACCCCAGCTGACAAGGGAGTTTACTCCTCCGGCCTATGTTTCCTTAATCCTAATGGGAACTCTGGGGGCTCTTATCCTCTATTTCGGTATGAAAAGAATTCGGCGGCGCAATTATATACGGGGGGTCTTCCTGTTGCAGGTTTTTCTGCTTCTCTGGGGGCCGCTGGCCAATTTCGTTTTTTCCTACTTATACCACAGGTTCTCCCAGTTCGGCAGAAATCCGGAGATGCTTTTTGCGGGGACTGTCTTTTCTGCAGCGGTGGGGCTTTTCTTCGCCGTGGTGGCCGTTACCGCTTCTTCCGATGAGTTCGATGCCCTGGTCGCACCCGATCCGGACAAGCACGAGGTCACAAGCGGCATCCGTTTTAAAATCGTCATCAATATCAGCGTAGCCATTCTGGCGTTCTGGGCAGGAACGTCCTCGGCCATGCTCATGTTCACCATAGCGGGACTCTCCTTTTTTCAATCGGTCATACGTATGTGTATTCTTGTCATTCCCTTCCTTGGACTGACCGTCCCTCTTGTCATCTTCATGCTCAAATCAACGGCAGCCCCTCTCATTTCTTCCCTGCCGAAAATCGATGCCATGGGGGGTAACGACCTGACCCAGCACTTCGAGACCGCCTATCATGACGAGATGGGGCTCCTTTTCAAGACGGTAAACCGGTTTGTGAAAAATCTGGTTCTGATGATTGAACTGATCCGCAGGAAGAATGGGGAGACGAGTCAGCGGGGAGCCCAGCTTCTTCAATCCATGGAGGAATCGAACGGGATTTCCCATGAAGCCAATAGCAAGGCGGAAACGGTGAAGGATACTGTGCTTTCCCAGGGGGAAATTGTAAGCCGGGTATCCGAAAACATCCGGGAGATAACCAGAATCATTGAACTTCAGGACCAGCGGATTTCCGAGCAATCGGCCGGAGTCACCCAGAGTTCCGCCGCCGTGGAAGAGATGATCGCCAGCGTTAAAAGCATTTTCACGAATCTCGAGAACAATGCTGCCGAGTTTGACCGGCTCAAGGAGACCGTGGATACGGGCAGCGCTAATCTGAACGAAATGGCGGGACTGGTGAAAGAGATCGAGGGGAAATCGGCCATGGTTATTGAGGCCAATGCCATTATCGCCAATATTTCGGCCCGGACCAATCTGCTGGCCATGAACGCCGCTATCGAAGCGGCCCATGCGGGTGATGCGGGAAGGGGATTCTCCGTGGTAGCCGAGGAGATTCGCAAACTGGCGGAAACCTCCGACGGACAGTCAAAGCAGATATCCCAGAATATCAAAGCCCTGGGAGAAGCGATCGCCTCCACGAGCATCATCTCCGATGACACGAAAGCCTCATTCCAGGAGATCCAGTCAAGCGTTTCCAACGTCACGATAATCGAGGAACAGATTAAATCCTCCCTGGATGAGCTCTCCTCGGGGAGTTCGGAAATCCTGGAAGCCCTGAGCCAGATCAGCGGGATTACCTCCGATGTACACGACGGCTCCCGGATCATGGTGGAGAAGGGTCAGGGCTCAGCCGAAGAGATTCATAACCTGGTGGCCAGTACCGATTCCGTGAAAGAGCAGACCCTGGAGATCATCACCAGTATCGGCCGCATCAGCGACTCCTTTGTCCAGTCCACCCGGAACGTCAGGGAAACGGTGCGGGGAGTAGAGGAGATTCAGACCGAGATCGGCCGGTTCAAGACGGATTTGTCCTGAGATCCGTCAGGCCTCGGCTCCGATCGTATCCCGGTTCCAGGTGATATTCACTCCGTAGTGATTTAACGTGATATTTCTGCGGTACTGGCCGGGATTCATCCCGATGAATCGCCTGAAGAGGCTGTTGAAAAAGCCGATATCGTTGTATCCGACCCGGTTGGCGATCTCATCGACGCACAGATCGGTACTGTGCAGCAGGTGAACCGCCTGTTCTATGCGGAACTTCTGCTGGAATTGCAGGAAGGTTATCTTGTTGTACTGTTTGAATATACGCATCAAATGCTTCTGGGAAATGTGCAGGGACTCGCTGAATTCGGTCAGGTTGATGTCCTTTGAATAGTTCCTTTTGATGTGGTGTATGCTCTTGTCAATAATCTGCTTATGGCGATTGTTCATATCGGAGACATCGTGAATGATAAAATTCAAAAGCTTGCAGATAAGGATCTTCAAATAACTTTCCAGGACGATCTGGTAGTTATAGGATTTGAGGGAATACTCCGAATACATGGTATCGAAAAGTTCGGCTATGATAAAAGTGTCCCGGTTCTTGAGGGCCATATCGTCCGTATAGGCATAGTTCCTGTTATTGATATAGTGGGAGAAGAAAACCGAATCGAATTGGCCTTCGGAGGTGGCATGAATCCGTGATTCGAGGAACTCAGGATCAATGAGACAGTTGACGACCTTAAGGGTGTGGTCCGGAATCGCTTCAAAGGTATGGGCCATCCAGGTATTGATAATGCACACATCTCCCATTTTGACCGGGTAACACTCGTTTTCTATCCGGTGATTTCCCGCCCCCTCCTCTATATAAACGATTTCCACGAAATTATGGGTGTGCAGAGGGACGAAATCCTTCTTGTGATCATATTTGTTCAGGACAATTTTCTCTTTTCCGTAGGATGCCAGGTAATATGTGGTCATGTTCCGATTGCTAACCTTTTGAGCTCTAATGCTTATTACACTGGGCCCTTTGTGGAAATATAATCAAACCTAGAAAAATTATCAAGAAGCCGAAAACATCACTAAACGAAATTAAATGATTTTGGAATAGCTTCGTTTTCGGTAAAAGGAGTTTTAGGTTATGAAGAAAACAGGGTTGTTTGCATTAGCGCTTATGGTGCTTCTGGCACTTTCCACCGTGCTGTACTCTGCGGGTAAGGAAGAAGCGGTAGAAGCGGAAGGTCCCGTAACGCTCACCTATCTGGTGGCGAGCGGAACCGATTCCACCCAGGCTCAGGTGATGACCGATGCCTATACGGCGATGAATCCGGATGTCACATTTGAAATCGAGCTCCGCCCCGGCGGTACCGACGGTGACAATGTTGTGAAAACCCGGCTGGCCACGGGGGAAATGACCGATATTTTCTACTATAACGCCGGTTCTCTTCTTGTGGCTCTGAATCCGGGCGAAACCCTTGTGGATATTGCGGACGAGCCCTTCATGGATGTGGTGGACGATGCCTTTAAGATGACCGTTGCCAAGGATGACGGCGTTTTCGGTATCCCCAACCAGACCGCCATGGGAGGAGGCATCCTCTATAATAAGAAGGTTTATGCCGATTTGGGACTCAAGGTCCCCAAGTCCTGGGCTGAGTTTGCCGCCAATAACGAGAAAATCAAGGCCGCCGGCCTGACCCCGGTCATCGCTACCTACGGCGATTCCTGGACGTCCCAGCTCTTCGTTCTGGCCGACTACTACAATGTTCAGGCGGAAGAACCGAACTTCGCCGCCGATTACACAGCCAATAAGGCGAAATACGCCAATACTCCCGCGGCGAGAGCCGGTTTCGATCACTTGAAAGAGGGCTTCGACAAAGGTTGGTACCAGTCCGGTTTTGCCACCGCAAAGTACAACCAGGGGCTCGAGATGCTAGCCACCGGCCAGGGCGCCCACTATCCCATGCTCTCCTTTGCTCTGACCGCCATAAAGGAAAACTGGCCCGAGGAAGTGGAAAATATCGGATTTTTCGCTCAGCCCGGTAACAGCGCCAGTAAAAACGGTGCGACTATCTGGATGCTCTCTGCCAACTACATTCCCAAAACCACCACCGGCGCCAAACTCAAGGCGGCCAAGGACTTCTTCGCCTTCGTGGTATCCCCCGAGGGCATCGCCACCATGAACGCGGGCTTCCCCCCCTCCGGCCCCTATCTCGTAAAGGGCGCCGAGCTTCCCGCCGACGTACTTCCCGCGGTTAATGATATTTCCTCCTACATCGATTCGGGCAATTCCGCTCCCGCCCTGGAGTTCCTCTCCCCAGTGAAAGGTCCTCGGCTGGAACAGTTCTGCGTTGCCGTCGGTACGGGGCAGATGTCTCCCGAAGACGCGGCCGCCAACTACGACAAGGACGTGGCCAATCAGGCAAAACAGCTCGGACTTGCCGGCTGGTAAGATGTAAATCCTGAATAATAATCTCCCCTGTGCTAAGCCAGAGGGGAGATTATTATTCTATGCAGCTTTAGGAGAGATAACAGATGAAAAAAAGAGGCAGCAAAACGGCGTTGACCATGTCCTATCCCAACTGGTTCTATCTGCCTGCCGTAATCACATTCGCCATATTTTTTATATGGCCCACCCTGTCCGCCTTCTATTACAGCCTGACCCGGTGGACCATTTTCAATGCGACTTTCATAGGAATAGAGAATTACGTGCAGTTTCTCTCCGATCCCATGCTGTCCATCGGCCTGAAGAACACCTTTATCTATGGAATTCTCACAAGCGGTCTCAAGACCATCCTGGCCCTGCCCCTGGCGGTGCTGCTCACCTCGGGCATTCGGTTCAAGGGATTCTACCGGTCCCTGGTCTTTTTCCCGGTTCTGGTCAGTACCATCGCCGTGGGAATCACCTTCTCCATACTGATGCAGCCCAATCAGGGGCTTTTCAATGTGATTCTGGCCTCGGTGGGGCTGCCCCGGGTGGACTGGCTCGGGAATCCCAAACTTGCCCTCTTCTCCGTCATTTTCGTGGATGTGTGGAAGGGCATCGGAATCGCCACGGTCATCTTCATGGCCGGTATCCTGGCCATTCCCCAGGACTATTTCGACGCGGTGAAACTAGAGGGAGGTTTCTATATCAAGTTCCGCCATGTCATTATTCCCCTGGTACGGAATTCCACCTTTACCGTTATCCTGCTCTCCTTCATCGGGGGGCTCAGGACCTTTGACCTGATCTGGGCTATGACCGGGGGAGGCCCGGGATTCGCCTCAGACGTATTGACCTCGATAATCTACAAACAGTATCAGGCCGGCTTTTACGGCCTCTCTACCGCGGGAAACGTCATCCTTTTTTTCATGGTGACCCTCCTGGTGTTCCCCCTGCGGAGCTTTTTCAACAGTAAGGAGATTGAAGTATGACCGGCAAGAAAAAAAGCCCCTCCGCCATAGCAGCCAATACGATCGTCTTCCTTCTCATGATTGCCGTCTTCGTTCTGCCCTTTCTTTATATCATTCTCATGGCCTGCAAGAGCGCTAAGGAATCGGCCCTGATGCGGTTCAGCCTTCCCGAGACGAATCTGCTCTTTCAGAACCTGGGCCATGTCATCACCTTTCGCGATTTTGAAATGTTCCGGGCTCTCCTGAACAGTACCATGCTGACTGTGGGAGCAGTGACACTTGTGGTGATATTCGGCGCTCTCTTCGCCTTTGTGGCGCAGAGAAAGAACGACAGACTCGCCATTATCATGATGGGGCTTCTGGTTGCCGGACTGATGATTCCCCCCTCGGTGGTTCCCACGGTCTCCCTGTTAAGGACTCTGGGGATCTACAAGACACTTCACGGGATGATACTTATCGATGTGGCCCTGTTCCTTCCCTTCGCCACCATGATCTTCAGAACCGCCATGACCGGAATCCCCCGGGATCTGGACGAAGCCGCCTACATCGACGGGGCGGGGCCTCTTCCTATTTTCTTTCGGGTGATTCTTCCCCTGCTGAAACCGGCTATCGTCACGGTGGTGGTCACCAGTTCGGTCAATATTTTCAACGATTTTGTGGGTCCTCTCTACTTTCTCCCCGGGGCAAAAAATGTCACCGCTCCCCTGACTCTCTACAACTACATCAGTCAGTTTAAAACGGAGTGGAATCTGCTTTTCGCCAATGTGCTCGTCGTGAGCGTCATACCCCTCCTCATCTTCATTTTCTTTCAGCGCCAGCTGGTTTCGGGAATGATGGGGGGAGCTGTAAAAGGATAAATAGAATATGTCTACCATAGCAAAACTTAAGGTCAATTTTCTGGATTCCGTCACGGGAATCACCGCGTCTCCCCGGTTCTCCTGGGTCATCGAATCCCCCTTCCGCAACAGCGTTCAGAAGAGCTATCAGATTCAAATCGCCGATGATGCCTCCTTCGCTTCCGTACTCTTCGATACGGGGGTTGTGGACAGTGCCGCATCGGCCCATGTCACAGTGGCGGAATTCCTTCCCGAGGAAGGGGTCTCCTGTTTTGCCAGGGTCCGGGTTACCACTGAAGCGGACGGGGAGGGAGCCGTCACATCCGGTTACAGCCCCAGCGTGAAGATTCTGGGAGGGATGAAAAAACCGGAAGAATTGAAGACGCACTTCATTACCGCGGAAAAGCCTAAGGACAAGGAAAGTGCCAAAGGAACCTACCTGCGGAAGGAGATCGTCCTCGTTAAGGACGTGAAATCGGCGGTGATTTTCTCTACCGCCCAGGGGCTTTACCAGCTGCACCTGAACGGGGCAAAGGTCTCCGGGGATCAGCTGGCTCCCGGCTGGACAAGTTACGACCGGCGTCTTCTCTACCAGAGCTATGATGTCTCCGGGAAAATCTCCCGGGGAAAGAATGTGATCGGAGCCCATCTCGGGGCCGGTTGGTATAAGGGGGGCATCAGCTTCCTGCACATAAAGAATTTCTACGGGGATTTCGCCTCCCTCTCCCTGCGTCTTGATGTGGTCTATACCGATGGGAGCGGGGAATCCTTCTACAGCAATGAAAGCTGGAAGGGCCATATCAGTCCGGTTGTGAAGGCGGATATTTACAACGGGGAAGAGTACGACGCCCGCCTGGAGCAGCCCGGATGGGATCTCCCCGGTTTTGACGACTCCTCCTGGGACAGGGCATCCTCCTGCATCTGTACCTCTGAAGCCATCGAAGCTCAGGAAGGAAGCCCGGTTGTCCTGAATGAAGTGGTTTCCCCCCAGCTTGCCTTTAACACTCCGAAGAATGAGCGGGTCATCGATTTCGGACAGAATATGTCAGCCCTTCCCGAAATTACGGGACAGGGAGAAGCGGGCGACCGCATTATACTGACCTGTTTTGAGGTACTCGACAGGGACGGGAATGTTTACATAGATAATCTACGTGGGGCGGAACAGAAAATCACCTACACACTCAAGGACAACAAACCCTTTGCTTTCATACCCCACTTTACCTTCTACGGATTCCGGTTCATCCATGTGGAATCCTTCTGCGGCCGGGCCGATCTGGATAACTTCCGGGCCCATGCCCTCTACTCCGAGATGGAGCAGACCGGTACCTTCGAGTGCTCCCATCCCGGGCTGAACCGGCTGCAGCAGAATATTCTCTGGGGGCTCAAGAGCAACTTCGTAGACGTGCCCACCGACTGCCCCCAACGGGACGAACGGATGGGATGGACCGGGGACGCCCAGATCTTCTGCCGCACCGCCGCCTTCAATATGAACAGCTATACCTTCTTCAGCAAATGGCTCAGGGATCTGGCCCTGGATCAGAAAACCGCCGGGGGCGTTCCCCACGTGGTTCCCGATCTGCTGAATAAATACTCCTTCGACAACTGGCTGCTGAATCAGGGGACCCATTCGGCCGCTGCCTGGGCCGATGCGGCGGTGATCAACCCCTGGGTTCTTTATCTGACCTTCGGGGATATTGTGATCCTGGAAAAACAGTATGAAAGCATGAAGGCCCTCATCGACTTCATGGGCTCCCATTCCAAAGACAATATCTGGAATTACAAACTGCAGTTCGGTGACTGGGTCGCCCTTGATGCGGAGGAGGGGAGCTACTTCGGGGCCACCCCGAACGATCTGACCTGTACCGCCTATTTCGCCTACTCCACGGATCTTTTTGTGAAGATTTGCCGGATTCTGGGAAAGGATGAGGCGGCCCGGGAGTATGAGTCGCTTCAGAAAGAGATCGTTCAATCCTTTCAGAAAACCTTCTTCAATAAAGACGGGACCATGACGGCTCAGACCCAGACCGCCCACATTCTGGCTCTTCATTTTGATCTGGCTCCCCGGGAGTACATTCCCCAAACAGTGAAAGGCCTCAAAACACTTCTGGATAAGGAAAACGGGCATCTGGTAACCGGATTTGTGGGGACCCCCTATTTCTGCCATGCCCTGAGCAGCAACGGATGCCTGGACGAGGCCTACGATCTTCTTCTGAAGGATGATTTTCCCTCCTGGCTCTATCAGGTTAAGAAGGGGGCCACCACTATCTGGGAGCACTGGGACGGGATCAAACCGGACGGTTCCATGTGGAGCCCCAATATGAACTCCTTCAACCACTACGCCTACGGCGCCATAGGGGAGTGGCTCTACCGGGTCGCCGCGGGTATCGATACGGATGAAAACCGTCCCGGATACGCCCACAGCATCATTGCCCCGCGAATCGGCGGCGGTCTGGACTACGTGAAGAGCAGTTACGCCTCTATCTACGGTACGGTGGGTGTTCACTGGCAGGTAGAGAAGGGGGGAAACGGTGCGAAGCGGATAACCCTTCAGGTCACCGTTCCGGCGAATACCTCATCCACTATCAAACTGATGGACGGGGCCGTTCTTATCGATGGGGACGGTCTTGAATTCGCTGAAAAGAAAGGAATTCTTCTGGCGGAAGCCGGATCGGGGCTGTATCATATCCTTTACGAGCTGTAAAGGAGAAAGTCCGTGGATATGTTCGGTCTGAAAGATAAAATCTGTTTCGTCACCGGTGCCGGAAGCGGCTCTTTCCGTGGTGGATGAAGAATTGGGAGTCCTTAATATCGCTGTCAATTGCGCGGGAATCGCCAACGCCAACCCGGCGGAGGAGATGGCTGAGGATCAGTGGGATACCATGATCGATATCAACCTGAAGGGGGTTTTTCCGAACTGCCAGGCGGAAGCCCGTCCTATGCTTGAGAAAAAATCCGGTTCCATTGTCAACATCGCCTCCATGTCCGGGGTTATCGTCTACCGGGGATTACAGCAGGTTCACTGCAA